>CP054837.1:3881250-4211875 GCA_028768525.1 Desulfobacter sp.
TAAGCAACATGAATACTTGAGTGTTATCCGGCAGTAAAGGTAATTGGAGAATAAACGTAGTCTGGGAATTTTGGCAAGCCTTTTTCTTCGAAGCTGTTCTCCTACGGCAAGGTTTGAAAGAGAAAGGCAAGACCCGGCCTTGAACGGGGAGGGCTCCCGGCTAAATCTCCGCAGGTCGTCCTGATCCGCTCCGGAGCGAGCGGCCTGCCGGATGGTGCCGTCCTGGCATCCGGCAGTCTGCACGCCGCCGGCGAGACCTCCCCGCCCAAGGCCTGGACACCGAGGGGGGATCCGTCTGGCCGGAGATAAATTAATTGTGCTGGGAATTTGCCGCCGCCGGGTTATGCCTCTTAAAAAACATTTCAACTGTTTACTTGGTTGCTATTTTAGTGTGCGGATCCTGCTTGATTATATCCTATTGAAATATTGTCCAAGGTATTCAGGGGAATGGGCGTCGGAGCCGAGGCGGATGGGGATGTCCCTTTTTTGGGCCTCGGTGACGATCCAGGGTGAGGGGTAAAAGGATGCGGTCGGATGGTTGAGGCCGTTGGTGTTGATTTCCATTTTCATGCCGGCGGCGGCCAGTGCGTCCAGGGTATTGAGGACAAGGGGCCTGTACCAGGGGGCGGTTTCGTCAAAGTATTTGTTGGCTTTATTGTGTTTTTTAATGACATCCAGGTGGCCGACGATGTCAAACCATCCGGTGGCGGCCGCCTCCTGAATCAGGGTGTAATACCGGGTGCAGAAAGCTTGTATGTCCTTGTCAAAGAGGTGTTCCAGGGTTTCAAGGAATTCATCTTCCCGGCCGTTGACCATAAAGTGTTTTCCATCCTTTTCAATGCCGTGGATGGAGACCATGGGCATCTCCCATCCCATGTCTGCAATCTCTTTTATCCAGTCCTTCTGCTCCGGGAGATATTCCATTTCAAGGCCGGCCAGGATGGTGAGGTCCGGGCTGTATTTGTCCCGGGCCAGGCGGATCTCATTCCGGTAGGCCTCAATTTCCTCCCGGTCCATGGCATAGCGGGTGGGGTAGGGCAGGGGCATGTGGTCGGTGACGGCGATGGCGGCCAGCCCTTTTTCAAGGGCGGATGCGGCCAGGCGGTCAATGGATGTGCGGCCGTCGGAATAGCGGGAGTGCATGTGGCAGTCCATGGTGGGGTCTATTGTCAAAAGGTGCCTCCGAAATAATTTATTGTCATTCTTTGTTCCAATATACCATTGGGGGATTAGTTATTCGTTAGCATGCCTTCATCCTATGGCCGGGCCGGGAAAAAAGCAAGGCAGGGGTTTTAATTCTTGACAGGATGATTTTTTGTGAGTAAGTGTTACTCACCCAATGCATTAAACATGATTACAGGAAGATGAGGGAATGAAGCACCAGGGAAAAACAAATCCGCCGGGCAGGATACGAATAATGGATTCCTTTGCCGAACTGATGGCCCAAAAGGATTTCCAATCCATTACCACGGCGGAAATCGCAAGGAATGCTTCGGTCACCGAAGGTCTTATCTATAAGTATTTCAAGGATAAAAAGGCGCTGCTCTACCAGGTCCTGGGGGACCATTTCGCAGTGGTTCAGAATAAAATAGAAGACCGGATTTCCCGGGAATCGGGCAGCATTGAAAAATTGCACAAAATCATTTCCACCAGCCTGGAGTGCTACGGCGAAAACCGGATCCTGGCCCGGATGCTCATGCTGGAGGTCAGAAATTCCCCGGCATTTTTTGATTCCGGGGCCTATGGCCTGGTGCGGCGCTATGCCGCCACCATCCTCGAGGTCATTGAGCAGGGAATTGCCGGCGGAGAAATCCAGGCCGGCACCGATCCCCAGCTGGTGCGAAAGGTGATTCTCGGGGCCATTGAACATGCCTGTCTGGGGGAAATTATCTTTGGCAGGGAACTGGAGATTGAGACAACCGCCAGCGGAATTTCAGATATTGTATTTAACGGAGTGAGATCATGACGGGATTAGAACGGGTAGGGGAAAGTATCGACAAGTACATGGCATCCGGCATTTCCAGCCTTAATGAAGACGAGGCAAAAGAGATTTTCAGGCACCTGGGAATGCCGGTGGTGGAAGAGCGAAAAGCCAAAGGCCTTGATCAGGTCCTGGCGGCCGGGGACGAACTGGGGTATCCCCTGGTGCTCAAGGGAATAGGAAAAGATATACTGCATAAGACCGAGGCCGGACTGGTCATGGTGGGAATCCCTTCACCCCAGCGCCTTGAAGAGGCCGTATCAACCATTGAAGAGCGGGCGGGAAAGGATCTGGAATCCTTCCTGGTCCAGCCCATGGTCCAGGGCAAGCGGGAGCTTGTGGCCGGGCTGTTCAGGGATGAACAGTTCGGGCCCGTGGTCATGTTCGGCCTGGGCGGGGTGCTCACAGAGGCCCTGGAGGATATTGTCTTTAAGATCGCCCCATTGGACGAGGCCGACCTGGAGGAGATGGTGGAAGGGCTCAAGGCCAAAAAACTGCTGGGGCCCTTCCGGGGGGAGGCCGCCGTTGACAGGGACGCGTTGAAGCGGGTGCTGCAGGGACTCTCGGATCTGGCCATGGCCTGCCCCCAGGTGAAAGAGGTGGATATCAATCCCCTGATCGTCGGGCCCGACGGCACACCCGTGGCCGTGGACGGCCTCATGGTCCTGGGGGAGGCGGCTGAACCCAGGGTGTCGAAGTTCAACATTGACCTGATGAAGCTTAACACCTGCTATTATCCGGAGACCATCGCCTTTGTCGGTGCCTCGGCCACCCCGGGGAAATGGGGCCATATGCTGCCAACCAATACCTTTGCCCGGGATTTCAAGGGGCGGGTCTTCCTGGTCAACCCCAAGGGGGGGACCATCATGGGGCGCAAGGTTTACAAAAGCCTGGCCGATATCCCCTGCGATGTGGACCTGGCGGTAGTGACGGTGCCGGCCCACCGGGTCATGGACCTGATTCCGGAAATGGAAGCCAAAAAAGTAAAGGGGATGCTGCTCATCACCTCGGGATTCAGGGAAGTCGGGGCAGAGGGGCGACGGCTGGAAGACGAAATCATGGAAAAGGCGGCCGCCGCCGGTATCCTGGTCCTGGGGCCCAACACCATGGGGGTTTGTAATCCCCATGCCCAGTTTTATACCACGGCCGCCAATGCCTACCCCCTTCCCGGCTCCACCGCCCTGGTCTGCCAGTCCGGCAACATGGGCACCCAGCTGCTGGCCTTTGCCGAGCAGCAGGATATCGGCATAAGGGCTTTTTCAGGGTCGGGCAATGAAGCCATGGTCACCATTGAGGATTATATGGAAGCCTTTGAGCGTGATGAGCTGACCCGGACAGTGGTCCTCTACCTTGAAAGCGTCAAGGACGGCCGGCGGTTTTTCGAATCCGCTTCCCGGGTTTCCCGGAAAAAGCCGGTGGTGGTGCTCAAGGGCGGAAGGACATCCATGGGGGAACAGGCCGCTTCCTCCCATACCGGTGCCATGGCTTCCGATGCCAAGGTTTTCAATGCGGCCTGCGCCCAGGCCGGCATCATCCAGGTGGAGCAGCCCATGGAGCTTCTGGATCTTTCGGCGGTTTTCTCCTCCCTGCCCATGCCCAAAGGCAACCGGGTGGCCATCATGACCCTGGGCGGGGGGTGGGGGGTGGTAACCACCGACCTCTGTGCCGAATACGGCCTTGAGGTGCCCCAGCTTTCTCCGGGGATCATCGACCGTTTGAACAAGATTCTGCCCGATTACTGGAGCCACGGCAATCCCGTGGATATTGTGGGCGAGGGGGATATGAATATCCCCAAAACCTGTATGGAAGAGCTGCTTAAATGGGAGGGGTGCGACGCCGTGATCCACCTGGGCATCCACGGCAAACGGATTTTGGCCGATGCCATGATCAATTCCATCGTTAAAACCGATCCGGACATTGATGACGCCGCGGCCGCCCCGTTCAAGGAGTCACTGATCCAGGCGGAAGAGGAATATACCGAATACGTGGTGGGCCTGACCCAGAAATACGAAAAGCCCGTGCTGGGCGTCAGCCTGCTCACCGACGAGGAGAGCCGCACACTTTACAGGTATGATAATACGGATTATAAGGGGGTATTTTTTCCGTCCCCGGAACGGGCGGTGAAGGCACTGGCCGGTATGGTCCGGTATCAGGACTGGCTCGGGAAGCGCGTGTAACTGAAAACCATCAGGAGGTAGCGATATGGGTGCAAAGGTAACCACAACCACATTAATGAAAATGAAGCGGGAGGGAAAGAAAATCACGGCCCTCACCGCCTATGACTACCCTTTTGCCGGCCTGGTGGACAGGGCCGGGGTCGATGTTATCCTGGTGGGGGATTCCCTGGGCATGGTGGTCCAGGGAAAGGAGACCACCCTGCCGGTGACCATGGATGAGATGCTCTACCACAC
Organism: Desulfobacter sp.; assembly: GCA_028768525.1. Classification (NCBI taxonomy): domain Bacteria; kingdom Pseudomonadati; phylum Thermodesulfobacteriota; class Desulfobacteria; order Desulfobacterales; family Desulfobacteraceae; genus Desulfobacter; species Desulfobacter sp. The sequence continues at coordinate 3,885,643 of CP054837.1, forward strand.
CGCCATGGTGGCCCGGGCCTGCAGCTATTCCATGGTGGTGGGGGACATGCCTTTCATGTCCTACCAGGGCGATGTGAATACGGCCGTGGAAAATGCCGGCCGGTTTTTAAAAGAGGCCAATGCCGCTGCAGTGAAGCTGGAGGGCGGGGCCGATGTCTGCCCCGTGATATCCGCCATTGCCAGGGCCGGTATCCCGGTCCAGGCCCATATCGGCCTGACCCCCCAGTCCGTCCACCAGATGGGCGGGTTCAAGGTCCAGCGGGATGAGGACCGGCTGCTCCAGGATGCAAAGGATGTCCAGGCCGCCGGCGCATTTTCCGTGGTCCTGGAAGGGATTCCCTCCCCCATTGCCGCTAAAATCACCCAGGCACTGGATATCCCCACCATCGGCATCGGGGCGGGCCCCCACTGCGACGGGCAGATCCTGGTCATCCATGATATGCTGGGCATCACCGACCGCTACCTGCCCAAATTCGTTAAAAAATATGCAGACATTGCGGCCGAGACCAACCGTGGACTGGCCGGGTACATTAAAGAGGTCAGGGAAGGCAGTTTCCCATCGGAAGATTATGAGTACAAATAAGAAACGGTTCTCCGTAATCGGCTGCGGCCGGGTGGGGGTCTCCCTGGCTGTTTTTCTGGCTGAAAACGGTTTTGAACCGGCAGGTTTTTTCAGTAAAAGCGAGGCCTCGGCCCGGTTTGCCAGTGAGATGACGGGCCGTGGAAAAGTGTTCAGCAATGCCGGGGACTGCGCAGCCGCAGGAGATATTGTCTTTATCACCACCCCGGATACCCTGATTGAACCGGTATGCGGGGAACTGGCCCGGGAGGGGGGCTTTGATAAATGTCCCACGGTCTACCACCTTTCAGGGGCCCTGTCCTCGGATATTCTGGGGACGGCCCGGGATGCCGGGGCCGAAACCGGATCCATCCATCCCCTCCAGGCCTTTACCCCCTATGAGCGGGGGCAGGCCAATCCCTTTGCGGGCATCAACATGTCCGTGGAAGGCGGGGAGGGGGCCGTTGCCCTGGGGGAGGATATTGTCGGAGCCCTGGGAGCCCGGGCCTTTGCCATCCCGACGGCCGCCAAGACCCTTTACCATGCTTCGGCCGTGGTGGCCTCCAACTACCTGGTGACCCTGGAGGACTTTGCCCTGAAACTGCTCATGGAGACAGGGCTGAACCAGGCCGATGCCTACGGGATTCTGGAACCCCTGATCCAGGGGACCCTGGCCAATATCAAGGCCAGGGGATGCGCTGCGGCCCTCACCGGTCCGGTGGCCCGGGGGGACGACGGAATTGTCTCCCGCCACCTTAGGGACATTGACGCCCAAATGCCGCAGTTTTCTTCCCTCTACCGGATCCTGGGCAGCCATACCCTTGAGATCACCCGGCAGGGGGGCGGAATAAGTAAAGAGGCGGAAGAAAAACTCTCCCGCCTCTTTGATGATTACGCTTAGATTTTCTTTAACTCAAGGGGCGGCCGTCCTTCCGCCTCAAGGGCCTGGTTGGCCTGCTCCAGCATGGGTTTCGAGGAGATGACGGCAATGCCCTTGCCTGATTCGTCCCGGGTGAAATAGGTCCGGGCGATTTCCTGGATCCGCTGTTTATCCAGCCCCAGCAGGGCGTCCTTGAATCCTTTTCGAATTTCGTCTGACAATTTGGTGATCTGCCGGTAAAAGGCCTTCATGGCTGCCGGCCCCGGGGTGTCGGGTTTGTCGATATCCGAGCAGACCTGGAGGATGGCCTCTTTAACATCGGTTTGTGTGAATTTCCCTTGGGTAATGAAATCGCAGGCATCGGCGTATACATCCAGGGTCCGCTTGATGTGGGGATCCCGGTAGGAGCCGAAGGAGAAAATCCCCTCTTCGGTATTATACATGGCAAACCCGCCGTAGGCCCCGCCCTTTTCACGGATTTCCTTGTGCAGGTACAGGGCCCGCAGCAGTTTGGAAATCACGGCAAGCCCCGGTGAGTCCGGGTGGGTGATGCGCACGGTTTTAAAGGACTGCCCCACAAAGGAGACCGCCGTATTGGTGTACCATCCCTGGTAGGGGCGGCTGGCGTCCCAGGCAATGTCCGGGGTTGAAAATGCCTGGTGGTTGCCCTTGGGGAGATTGTCGTGGATCTGGCTGATCCGCCGGTCCGCCCGGAGTAAAGAGGGTTCTGCGCCGATCACCGCCGGCTTGAAATTGTCCTGCTTCAGGAGGGAACCGGCAATGGCTGCCAGTTTCAGGGAAAGCTCTTCCAGGGCGTCCCTGCCCGTATCTCCATGGGTGATCCCGGCGGTGAGGGCTTTGATTGCCTGGTACTGGGCAATGCCGTGCCAGAGTTCGCTGATGTGGGCGGCCCTGGACAGGTGGCCGGCGGAGAGGGATATGGCGTATCTGTGGCCGGTGGCGACAATGGAGGACTCCAGGCCGGCCTGGTATTGGAGGAGCAGGCTTTTGAGCCGTTCATGGTCGGTGAAGCCGTAATGGGTGATAAATTCGTCCATGAGGTCGAATAGATTGTCGATGTTCCGGTCCAGTGCCTTGCCCTGGAAGGCCAGAAACGAGTGGGCCCCCCCTTCGCCGCTGAAATAGGTGCCGGAAAAGGGGGATACGGAGATGCCGCCGGTATAGAGATCCATGCGTTCGGCCATGTCCACGTAGGAGCTTTTGGCCGTACCCGCATTGGTAAAGGCCCGGCAGAAAAAAGGCACCATCTCAAAGTGTTCCGGCGGGATATTGCCGGCTCCCACCGGGCAGGTAAAATAGAGGATGCCCGAGGTGGCCTTGTCATAACAGGTGGAAATGGCAGCACCCTCAATCTGATCCGGGTGGATAATCTCAATCTCCGGGGGCACGTCCTCAAGTTCCAGGGTGGGAAGGACGGAGAGGTCCTCCTCGGTTTCCTGGAGCTCCTCCAGGGCTTTGGCATCGGCCTTGATTTGTTCGATATCCGCCGGGGTCAGGGTGGAGAGGATGGATTTGAGTTCCGCCCGGGTCTCTTCCACCTGCCGGTCTTCCAGGCCGTTGTCGGGCTTGAGGGTGAACAGGAGCCGGTGGGGATTGTCCAGAAAATATTCCCGGATTTTATTCTCCAGGAAGGGGCCCTTGGCCAGTTCTTCCTTGAGCCGGTTCAGGTCCCTGTCGATGTTGATGCAGGACACGGGGTCGCCGCCGTGGATCACCGTGCCGGCAAAGGAGAGCAGCATCTTGATGCCGAAGGGGTAGGGGGTGTTGGTGATCTCCTTGCGGTAGAATTCGATCTGGTGGATGGCCGAATCCACCAGGCGCCTTTCAATGCCCTTGTCCGCCAGGCGGGCCAGGGTTTCGAAGATGATTTTTTCCACCTGGGGCACGGCCGCTTCTTCAATATCCTTGAGGCCGCAGACGAACATGGTGTCCCGGTTGTCCCCGTCGAATCCGGTCCCGTCGGAAAGGGCCGAGCCCAGTTCCGCATCAATGAGGGCCTTGCGCAGGGGAGAGGCGGAATTACCCAGAAGGATCTGCTCCAGTATGGTCAATACCAGCACATCAAATCCCGAACAGATATCCGCCGTGAGCCAGGCCACGCAGGCCTGGAATTTCTTGGACAGGTCGCCGGTGTCCGCATAGGCATAGGGCTGGGTCTGGGTTCTGGGGGCCTCCCATCTGGGCTGGGAGGGCACCCGGGTGTCCATTTCCAGAAATTCAAACCGTGACAGCACCTTGTCCTGGATAAACCCTAGGGTTTCCTCCAGGGGAAGGTCGCCGTATGTGTAGAAAAAGGAATTGGAGGGGTGGTAGTATTTGGCGTGGAAGTCTTTGAGCCCCTGGTGGGTGAGTCCGGGGATATCCGCCGGCTCTCCTCCTGAATTATTGCAGTAGGTGGTGTCCGGGTACAGCCCTTTGAGCAGGGCTCTGGACAGCACCTGGTTGGGCGAGGACATGGCCCCTTTCATCTCGTTGTAAACCACCCCTTTGTATACCAGTTCGGCTTCTCCCTCTTCTTTGGGTTCCAATTCCAGGCGGTGGCCTTCCTGCTTGAAGCTCAGTTCGTCTATGTTGGGGAAGAAGGCCGCATCCAGGTAGACATCCATGAGGTTGTAGTAGTCTTTTTTGTTCTGGGAGGAAAAGGGGTACATGGTCCAGTCCGACGCCGTAAATGCATTCATGAAGGTGGACAGGCTCCTTTTGATCATGGAGAAAAACGGGTCCCTGACCCCGTATTTTTCCGAGCCGCAGAGCACGGTGTGCTCAAGAATATGGGCCACCCCCGTGGAATCCGTGGGGACGGTTCTGAAAAAAACGCCAAAGGTGTTTTCCTTATCCTTGTTGGCGATGTGGATGTGAACGGCCTTTGTGGCCGTATGGATCAGTTCAATGAGATGGGCGTCAATACTGGGCAGATGGGACACCTGTTTGATCTGATACCCGTTGATGGTTTCTCCTGGCGTGAATGCGATCTTTTCCATAGTCCTTCCTAATGTTATGGGCGTCAACCTATCCTGCGGGCTATTGCTCAATTACAGCGCCTGGTTTGCGCGCTGGCACTAGATGGCTTTGTATATGCCCCGGGTCACCCGCTCGATTTTCTTAATTTTGTCCAGCCTGAAGATGATGTTTCTTAGTTTTTTGTCATCAAATCCCGTGGCCGCCTTGATGGTTTTAAAATTGGTGCCCTCAGGATGGTTGCCTATGATTTCCAGCACAATGGCCGAGGCACTTTTTTTCTTTGGCGTCCGGGGCCTGCCTGCGCCCCTTCCCGAAGGCTGCTTCTGATAAATTAATTGCTCCAGTTTGTCAAGCCTGGCATGGAGATGGGCGATGTCTTCCTTACTGGGAATGTCCAGGCGGTGGAGCAGTAGTCGAATGAAGCTTTCCCAGTTTGCGCCAAGATCATTGGGTTCCATATGATTATTTCTCCTTTATTTGATTTGGCCGGTATGCCCCTGGGTAGGAATAGTGATCTAAAGGGGTCCGGCAGGCCAATTCGGCCCGGTTGCAGGTAATGGATCGCATCGCATACGAAAGTATCTAAAAAATTACTTCCTGCAAGGGAGAAAGTCAAGTAGTAAACTTGTAAAAAAATAGTAAAATAGCCGGGTTGGCGCCGATTGCAGTGCTTGTAAAAAATGTTTCCATGCTTATGATTTGTACCTTTAGGGCGCCATGTGGTATGATGGCGCCGACGCCCGGAGAATAACCCGTGGAAATGACTGAATATATACGAAGGAAACCCTAACGCATGACACATCCCGGAGAATTACTTAAGAGAAACAATTTATACGCCGGAAAGGAACTGGGCCAGAACTTTTTGTCCAACCCGGCCACGGCCCAGATGATCGTCGATCATACCGGTGTCTCCGGGGAGACCCGCGTTTTGGAAGTCGGGCCGGGCCTGGGGGCAATTACCCGGCCCCTGGCCCGGGCGGCAAAACATGTGACGGCGGTGGAAAAGGACCGGCGGATGATTCCCCTGCTCCAAGGGGAGCTTGAGGCGGACGGGATTGATAATGTCACCATTATTAATAAGGATATTTTGAAAACAGATATCCGTGGGATCGCAGGAGAGGATAAGCTGGTGGTCATGGGAAACCTGCCCTATAATATTTCCTCCCAGATTCTGTTTAAACTGGTAAAAACAAGGAGAGTGATAGACCGCGCTTTCCTCATGTTCCAGAAGGAGCTGGCCGTACGACTGCTGGCCTCTCCCGGGGGGCGGGATTACTCCAGGCTCACCGCCGTGGTTCAGTATGCCGCAAAGATTTCCCATGTGGCAGATATCCGTCCCAACAGTTTTTTCCCCAGGCCCGAGGTTGATTCCACGGTGCTGAGGTTTGACTTCTTCGAACCGGGGGAGATGAGTGAATCAGATGAGGACCTGCTTTTTGAGGTCATCAAGGCGGCCTTTTCCAAACGCCGGAAGACATTGAGAAATTCCATGAGCGGCGGGGAACTGGGACTTAAGAAACCCCAGGCCGGAGAGGCCCTTGAAGGGGCAGGCATTGATCCGGCCCGCAGGGCGGAAACGCTTACCATTGATGAATTTGTTGAACTTGCCAAGTCGGTTAAGCAAGTGGTTCAGCCCCGATGATGAGGGCGTTGAGGATATACCGGTCCGCCGGAAGAGACGGTCTGGAAGCGCCGGTTGCCGGTTCTGAATCTTATCCATTGCAGCGGTACGACATGACTTTATTATTCAAAGTCATATGGACGGGATTCTCTGTTAATAAGTATAAAATATTCTATGTATGATTATTTTTTATGTTTCTTTTAAGGTGTTTATTAAAATGTGGCGAATAATATTCGTTTGACAACGCCCCGGGTTTTGTCTAAAACCTATTGGGGATGGAAGATGGATTTTATTCAACCCGGCGGAGACCTTTTTCTGCCAGGCTGAAACCACTAATATATGAAATTTTAAGGAAAGCGACATGATCAGAGCCAACGAAAATTATGGTAAACTCCAGGCGTCCTATCTGTTTTCGGATATTGCCAAACGGGTGGAAAAATTCCAGACGGACAACCCCGATGCAGATGTCATCCGCCTCGGGATCGGGGATGTAACCCGGGCCCTGGCCCCTGCCGTTGTGGATGGATTCCGCAAAGGGGTTGAAGAAATGGCCCAGGATGCCACTTTCAGGGGATACGGCCCGGAACAGGGGTATGCATTTTTAAGGGAGGCCATTGCGGCCAACGATTTCCAGGCCCGGGGCGCGGATATTGAGCCCGATGAAATTTTTGTCAGCGACGGTGCCAAATGCGATACCGGCAATTTCCAGGAACTCTTTGCCGAGGACATTAAAATCGCCATTCCCGATCCGGTCTACCCGGTTTACCTGGATACCAATGTCATGGCCGGCCGAACCGGTGCTTACGTGGATGGACGGTACCAGGGCATCGTCTACATGGACTGCCTCAAGGAAAACGGGTTCATGCCTGAACTGCCCGAGGAACCGGTGGACCTGATTTACCTTTGCTTCCCCAACAACCCCACCGGCGCCACCGCCACCAGGGACGAACTGAAAACCTGGGTGGACTATGCAAAGGAGAACAAGGCACTGATTCTCTTTGATGCGGCCTATGAATCCTTTATCCGGGATGAGAGCCTGCCCAGAAGCATCTATGAAATCGAGGGGGCCAAAGAGGTGGCCGTGGAATTCAGGAGCTTTTCCAAGACCGCCGGATTCACCGGCACCCGATGCGGATTCACCGTGGTGCCTAAGGCCTGCAAGGTATACGGGGCGGACGGGACTGAAATTTCCCTCCACGCCATGTGGAACCGCCGGCACACCACCAAGTTCAACGGGGTTTCCTACCCGGTGCAGAAAGCGGCCGAGGCCGTTTACTCGGAAGCCGGCAAGGCCCAGGTCAAGGAGTATATCGATTACTACCTGGCCAATGCCAAGGTGGTCCGCCAGACAATGACCGAACTGGGCTTTGACTATGTGGGCGGCGAAAATTCACCCTATATATGGATCGACGGCCAGGGCCGGGATTCCTGGGATTTTTTCGACCTGCTGTTGAATAAGGCCGCCGTGGTCTGCACCCCGGGCGGGGGATTCGGCCGGTGCGGCAGCCAATACATCCGTATTTCAGCATTTAACAGCCTTGAAAATGTGACCAAGGCCATGGAACGGGTGAAAGACGCCTTAAAATGAACCATTTTTTCAATGTAAAGACCCTGGAAGAGGTATTGGCCCTGGCAGAGACCTTTGGGCCGGTGGGCGAGGAAACCGTTGAAACGGGAGACGCCTGGTCCAGGGTCCTGGCTGAAGATATCACGGCCAAAGAAGATATGCCCGGGTTCAGGCGGGCCTGCATGGACGGTTATGCGGTCCGGGCTTCTGACACCTTCGGGGCCTCGGAATCCACACCGGCCTGGCTGGAAATTGCCGGGACCATTGCCATGGGGGAAACCCCGGAGTTTGAACTGCCCCGGGGCAGTGCCGCCCGCATCTCCACAGGCGGCATGCTGCCGGCTGGGGCCGATGCCGTGGTCATGGTGGAGCACAGCGAAGCCGTGGACGAGCAGTCCGTGGAGATATACAAGAGTGTGGCCCCCCTCCAGCATGTCATTGACAGTTCAGAGGATTTTGCCGGAGGTAATGTGGTATTGGAAAAGGGCAGTCTTGTCCGGCCCCAGGAACAGGGACTGCTGGCGGGATTGGGCCATTCCCGGTGCCGGGTGTTCAAGACCCCTAAGGTGGGGATTATCTCCACCGGGGATGAGATCATTCCCATTGAAGGAATGCCGGGGCCGGGTAAGATCCGGGACATCAATTCCTACTCCCTGGCCGCCCTGATCCGGGAGGCCGGGGGGGAGGCCATCCGATACGGCATTGTCAAGGATGATCCCGGGGCCTTGAAAACCATCTGCGAAAACGCCCTGGCCCAGACGGACATGGTATTGATTTCCGGGGGATCCTCAGTGGGTGCCCGGGACTATACCGTTGAGGTGCTCGCGGGTTTGGCAGATACCCAGATCCTGGTCCACGGCATGTCCGTGAGTCCGGGAAAGCCCACCATCCTGGCCCGTTCCGGAAAGACCCCGGTTTGGGGGCTGCCCGGCCAGGTGACCTCGGCCATGGTGGTACTGAAAATCGTGGTGATTCCTTTCCTGAATAAAATACAGGGCCTTTCTGCCCCAGGGGAACCGGTGAGGCTGCCGGCACGGCTTACCCGTAACCTGGCCTCGGCCCAGGGCCGCCGGGATTTTGTCCGGGTGGCGCTCCACCGGGGAGACGCCGGGCTGGAAGCCCGGCCGGTGCTGGGGAAATCCGGGCTGATCCGGACCATGGTCCACGCCGACGGGCTCCTTGAAATCGGTGAGCATGTGGAAGGGCTGGAAAAGGGCAGCATCCAAGAGATACTTCTTTTTTAAATCGTCAGGCACTCAATCAACGGAATGTATACATGAATACCAAGCGAAATATCTATCTGAGTATGGTCAGCATCCAGGAGGCCAAAGCCTGCCTCCTGGACAAATTCGGCGATCTGGCCTCCAATACCGAAACTTTGAGGGTGGTGGATGCCAAGGACCGGGTCCTGGCGGCCCAGGCCGTGGCCGCCATCTCTTCCCCTAATTTCCATGCCGCGGCCATGGACGGCATCGCCGTTGATGCCCAGACCACCTTCGGGGCCAGTGAGGATGCACCCAGGATCCTGAAAATCGGCGATACTGCGTTTTGGATCAATACCGGCCATGCCCTGCCTGAAAATACCAATGCCGTCATCATGATTGAAAACCTCAACACCCTGGACGAGGAAACCGTTGAAATTGAGGCCCCTGCCTTTCCCTGGCAGTACGTCAGGAAAATGGGGGAGGATATCGTGGCCACCCAGCTGCTCTTCCCCAGGGACCATCAGATCAATGCCTATGCCATGGGCGCCCTGCTCTCCGGCGGGGTGTTTGATGTGGAAGTGAGGAAGAAACCCAGGGTGATGATTATTCCAACGGGCAACGAATTGAAGCAGTGGCAGGATGTGAGCGCCGACACCATGAAACCCGGGGATGTGGTGGAATCCAACGCCACGGTGCTGGGGGCCCTGTGCCAGGATTACGGGGCAGAATTCGAGATCCATTCCATGCTCAGAGACGACCTTGAGACCATTCAGCGTGCCGTGGCCGATGCCGCTGCAGGGGAATACGACATGGTCATGATTATCGGGGGCTCTTCGGCCGGATCCATGGATTTTGCCAAACCCGTGATTTCCAGTCTGGGTGAGGTCTTTGTCCACGGGGTCACCATGATGCCGGGCAAACCCGTGATGTTCGGGCAGGTGGCAGGGACACCGGTTTTCGGGATTCCCGGCTATCCGGTATCCGCCATTGTTGCCTTTGAGGAGTTTGCCGGCCCCCTGCTGTTGAACATGCAGCACCTGCCCGAAATAAAACGGCAGACCGTCCCGGTGACCCCGGCCCGGAAGGTGGCCTCCAAGCTGGGCCAGGAGGAGTTTTTACGGGTGAAGATCGGGTCCGTGGACGGCAAGCTCATGTCCTCCCAGCTGCCCCGGGGCTCGGGCAGCATCACCACCCTTACCGAGGCCGACGGCATTATCCGCATCCCCCGCCACGTGGAGGGAATTACCGACGATGAAACGGTTACGGCCCAGCTGTTGAGGCCCCTGTCCGCCATTGAGGACACCGTGGTTATCACCGGTTCCCATGACAACACCCTGGACCTGCTGGCGGACCAGATTCGGAAGACCCATCCGGGTACCGGAATTTCTTCCAGCCATGTGGGGTCCATGGGGGGGCTGATGGCCATTAAAAAGGGGGCCTGCCACATGGCCGGTGCCCATCTCCTTGATCCGGAGGACGGCAGCTATAATATTTTCTATATTGAAAAATATCTTTCCGGCATCCCGGTCCGCCTGGTCAATCTGGTCATGCGGGAGCAGGGGCTGATCCTGCCCAGGGGGAATCCAGACAAGATTTCAGGGCTGGAAGATATCGCAGACAGAAAGCTGGATTTCATCAACCGTCAGCCCGGGTCCGGCACTCGGATTCTTCTGGATTACAGCCTGAAGAAAAGTGGGATTTCCCCGGGGGATATCCCGGGATATGAGAATGACGAATACACCCATATGTCGGTGGCTGTGGCTGTGCTCTCCGGCCGGGCCAGAGCGGGCCTGGGCATCAAGGCCGCCGCCATTGCCCTGGGCCTGGATTTCCTGCCCGTGGTCACGGAATCCTACGACCTGGTCATTCCGGAGGTGTATTACAATACCCGGAAGATCCAGACCCTTCTTTCCACCATCCGCAGCACCGAATTCAAGCAGCGGGTGATGGCGCTGGGAGGATACGGGGTGGAGACCACCGGCGAATTGAGGTACCGGTCCGCCTGATCTTTGGTCTTTTGTTATTTTTTCCGCCGGCCCTCCGCCGGCCGGCGGATCATCTCTAATCGCCTTCTAATCCCTGTTTAATTCTGGCTTAATTTCGCTCCTGTAAATCCTTGCCGTAAATTCCAAAACATCATTTATGGAGGCCAAGGAATGACACAGGTATATGCGCAGGCATCATCACAGAGGTATATTCCCGCAGCAGGCGAACCCTATATGAGTGACGCACAGCTGGCTTATTTCAGAGAAAAACTGATCCGTCGTAAAGAGGAACTGGGCCAGAAGCTCTCAACGTCCATCCAAAAGGTCAAAAGCCTTGAATCTTTACAGGCCGATATTTTGGACCGGAGCAATACCTATATTGATCTGGAGCGGGAAGTGAAGAATTTTGAACGGTATTCCAATATGATGATCCAGGTGAACAACGCCCTTGAACGGATGGATAAAGGCAATTTCGGGTATTGCGAACTCACGGGTGACGAAATCGGACTGAAACGCCTGGAGGCCATTCCCTTTGCGACCATGTCCATCCAGGCCCTGGAGGAATTTGAGGCAAGCCGGAACCATCCATATGGAACCCGGCCTATTTTTTCCTAAACGGTCTTTACCCGGTCTTCAGTCCGGGGCGAATTCCGGACGGTAAAAATGCCATCGGGCAGTGCATTATCCAATGCACTGCCCGATGGTTGTTTCAGGAATTCTTAAGGATTCGTCTTAATAGGGATGAATCTCAACCCGGCGGTTCAGGGAACGGCCGAAGTCAGTGCCGTTCAGGGCAACGGGTTTGGTAAAACCGAAGCCGGTGGTGGCCATCCGGTTGCGCAGTATGCCTTTGTCCACCAGATATTTGGCAACGGCGTTGGCGCGTCTCATGGACAGCCCCATATTGTATTCTTCGCTGCCGATATTATCGGTGTGGCCCTGAAGCTCAATGCTCATGGCAGGATTCTTTTTCAGGATGCCAGCCACTTCGTCCAGCAGGGGATAGGCAACGGGTTTGATCACGGATTTGTCATAATCAAAGAGCACGTGATTCAGGGTCCAGCAGCCCACTGCATTGACTCTGGCGCCAACCGGAGTGCCCGGGCATTTATCCTGGTCGTCGAATACGCCGTCGCCGTCGCTGTCATTGGGGGTAATGACGGCGGTGGGGGCACCTGCTTTTTTCAGAAATACTTTTTCAACAAATGCTGCCATGGCATCGCCGTCCATGAGGTCGTCGGCGTTGGAGAGGAAACCGCAGTCGCCGATGCGGGCGACTTCTTTGAGGAAGGCGGTACCTTCAGGTGCATTGCCCACCTGAATGGGATAGAAGCATATGGAAGAGCCGTAAAGGTCTTTCAGCGCCTGAACCTGTTCGATTTTTGGTTCCATATCCAGGCCGTCGGAGATGATGATCACGGCGTTATGGATACCGCTGAGGCCTTCAAGATCGGTCTGCACGGCGTCCAGGGCGGTGCCCAGGGGGCTGTAGCCGCCGGCTTCGGTGATAACGCCGATTTTGCTGCCCAGAGCTGCGGTATTGTATGTTTCCATCCCGTAAAGCAGGTCGGTTTTGTTTTTGGATACGGCATCGGCATGGCCGAATGATCTCAGGCCCGCGGTCTGTCCCAGTTCAGGGATGGTCAGATTCATCCGTTCAGCAATGGCCTTGGCCGTTGTGACTTTGGGAATCCCCATGTATTTATGGCGCATGGAGCTTGAGGCATCCAGGACGATAATAAAGTTATCGACCTTGGATTTGTACATGGCGGTGTCAAACTGCTTGGCAGAAAAGGCCGGCAGATCCACCGGGGTCTTGGTCGCGCATCCGAACAGGAAAAGGAAGGCGATCATGGACAACAAACTTCTGGTGAAAAATTTCTTGTTCATTTTTTCTCCTTTTGTAGGTGTAATTAATTAGTTCATTGATTCGATTTAGGTTTAGACTGCTTTGTTTGACTTCAGGTAATTACCCGACATAGTACAGGAGAAAGGAAATGAAATCAACCGTTCTTTGCCTTCTTTTTCCGATGGTTTTCGTCTGGAGGACCGGTGGCTGCGTTGGGTGTCAAGGGGCGCCCTGGCCCGCCGGCGTGCTGGGAACAGGGAAATGTATCTCAGTGAGATTTCCTTTTTCGGCGCAGCTTTCAATTGTTATTTTTCCGCCGTGATCTTTTACTATTTTTCGGACCACGGCAAGGCCCAGCCCGGATCCGGGACGGCCCATTTTTTTCCGGGTATAAAAGGGGTCGAAAATATGGGCGATATTTTTTTCTGACAAGGGAGGGCCGTCGTCTTTTATGCTCAGCCGTACCGTATCGGCATCCCGGCGGTCCAGCCCCAGTTCCACCCGGCTGCCCGGCCGTGCGCCGTACGCGGCATGGGTGACAAGGATTGCGATGAGCCGGGTAAGGAGGAGTTCGCTGATCGTGATAACGCCCGGGCATTCCTGGGCCCTGAAAGAAAACCGGACATGGGGGTGCTTGGCCTTCAGGGCGGCATGGGCACTGCCTGAAAAATAGGCCTCGGCCACGGGCACCGGATCAATGGGAGAGGGGGTGTAGGACTGGGGGCGGGCCAGGAAAAGAAAATTCTGGACCAGATCCGATGCCAGCACTCCGGACTCGTGGATAAAGGAGACCGGTTCTTTCAAGGGGCTGTTCTTTTCAAGTTGCATGAGCATCAGTTCGGGGTAAGAGACCAGGCCTGAAAGAATATTGTTCAGGTCATGGGCGGTCTGGGCGGCCATTTGGGCCACACGGCGGTGGGTGTCTGCCCGGGCCAGTTGAAGCTGATGCCCCAGTGCGCCTGCCAGGCATCTGAGGGCGTGGTGATGGTCCGTGTTAAATTCAAGGGGGGCGGCGGCCCCGACCCATAAAATGCCCGAAGCCCTCATCTCCGTGGTTACGGCTGCTCCCAGAAGGGCTGAGATTCCGTATTTTTCAATCAGGGGATCCGGCGGGGCCGGGCCATCATCCATGGCAACCACCGTTCCGGTTTCCGGGGGGCGGCAGAGCAGGGTGGGCGTATGTTCAATGTCCCGGGCCAGACCCTGGGGAAGATTCGATCCTGCCCGCACAAGGGGCACAGGGGGGCAGGTTTCCACATACAGGGAAAAATGTCCCTGGGTGAGGGCGCAGGCGCCGTTCAGAATGATATCTGTGTTTTTTACCGTATCAGGGCCCAGCCGGCCGAGGAGGTCGGCGGTCCGGGCCAGCAGGGTCTCCCCTTTATCCCTGCCGGTCGCAGGGGGGATGTCCCTATGTTTCATAACATCGGTAAATGACATAGGAAATTTTTATTGTGAACCCCCCATAAATTCAAGTCTTTTTTTAAAATCTTGCAATTTAAGGCCAACAATTATATACGGTTGCGAGGCCGGGGGACCGGCCGGATTTATAATTCATTCAACGCTGAATAATAGGCAATATATGGAAATTTACCAGGGAATCATACTCGGCATCCTCCAGGGGCTGACGGAATTTTTGCCGGTGAGCAGCTCCGGCCATCTGGTGCTGGGGCAGATTTATTTTAATATTACTGAAGGGGGCCTGGCCTTTGATGTGGCCGTGCACATGGGCACCGTGGCTGCGGTGGTGGTGGTTTATTTTTCCGATATCCGGGAAATGACGGCTTCCCTGCTCCGGTTTATAACGGCCCCCAATAAAAAAGAGCTGAACGCCCAGGACAAAAACCTGAATTTTGTCTGGTGCATCCTGGCCGGGTCCGTGCCCACGGCCCTGATCGGATTCGGTTTAAAAACCCTTGAGCATATTCTGTTCACCTCCTCACTGCTTGTGGGGCTGATGCTGCTGGTGACGGGAGGCGTGCTTTGGGGATCAAAAAAGTATTACCGTGAATCCGACTCCGGCGGTGCACCCCTGACCCTGAAACGGGCCCTGTTCATCGGGGTGGTCCAGGGGATGGCGGTGGTCCCGGGTATCTCCCGTTCCGGCTCCACCATTGCCGCAGGCATGTTCGCAGGGCTTGACCGGACAACGGCGGCCCGGTTTTCCTTTCTCCTGTCTGTGCCGGCCATCTGCGGGGCACAGATCATCAGTATCAAGGATGCCCTAGAAACCGGGGGGCTCATTGACCCGGCCGTCATTTGTGGTACAATCGTTTCGTTTATTGTCGGCCTTGCTGCATTGAAACTGCTGCTGAAGCTGGTTCACACCGGTAAATTTCATCTCTTTGCACCCTATTGCTGGCTGGCGGGCATTTTGGCATTGATATCGAGTTTTTAACATATAGATCCAAGAAAGAGTACGATACTTATTTATGCAGTTATCCAAACCCCAACAGGATGCCGTTAATCATACCGGCTCCCCGGCCCTTGTGGTTGCGGGAGCCGGTTCCGGTAAGACCAGAACCCTCACCGCCAAGTTTTCCCACCTCACGGCCACGGGCCACCTTCCCGAACGGATCCTGGCCATCACCTTTACCAACAAGGCCGCCCAGGAGATGAAGTCCCGGCTCATGGAGATGACCGGCATGCCGGCCATGCGGTTCGAGTGGGTGAGAACCTACCATTCCGCCTGTCTGATGATTTTGAAAAAGCATTGCGAAACCATGGGCTATACCGCCCCCCTCCAGGTCTTTTCCGTCTACCAGCAGGATAAACTGGTCAAGGAACTCTGCGTCCAGAATAATATTGAAAAGAAATTTGCCAACCGCATCCTGTCCACCATTTCCCGGGCCAAGAACTTCGGGGACCCGGCCCGGTATTTTGACCGCCACCCCGGCTTTTACAATATCAAACTGGGGGATATATACAGCCAGTACGAAGCCCGGCTGGCTGAGATGAACTGCGTGGATTTTGACAATATCCTGCTTAAGACCCGGGACCTGCTCCGGGACAATGAGGCGGTGCGCAATTGGTACCGAAATTATTTCTCCTATATCCTGGTGGATGAATACCAGGATACCAATAACCTCCAGGAGGATCTCACCGGGCTGCTGCTGGGTGGCCACCGCAACCTCTTCTGCGTGGGGGACGACTGGCAGGCCGTCTACGGGTTCCGCGGCTCCAACGTCAACCATTTTCTGGGATTTCCGGACAAGTACAAGGATGCCCAGATTTTCAGGCTGGAGGAGAATTACCGTTCCGCCGATGAAATTGTCCAGGCGGCCAACGATATGATCGACTACAACCCCGACAAGATGGACAAACGGTGCTTTTCAAAGAAAAAGGGCGGGGTGGTGGAGATCTATGATTTCATGTCCGATGCCCACGAGGCGGAATGGGCGGCCAAGCGGATACGTGCCCTGCACAAAAACGGCCAGGGTATCCCCTATGACAAGATGGCCGTGGTCTACCGGACCAAATTCTGCTCCCTGCCCTTTGAAAAGATATTCCGGGCCTTCAGGGTGCCCTACCGGCTCATGGGCTCCCAGGGCTTTTTCGAGCGCATGGAGATTCTGGATATCAACTCCTATCTCTCCGCCGCCTATTTCCCGGGGGACGATCTCTCCTTTGAACGCATCGTCAACACCCCCAAGCGGGGCATCGGCCCCACCATGATAAAGAAAATCGCGGCCATGCGCACCAACGGTCAGAGTCTCCAGGACGCGGCCCGCACCATGGTGAAAGAGCGGGTGCTCACCAAAAAGGTCCATGAAAACCTATCCGGGGTGCTGGATCTTCTGGACACCATCCATGATATGGCCCCGGCCATGGCCATGGAGACGGTCCTGGACCGGACCGGGTATTACGATTATCTGGAAAAGAAAACTAAAACCTACGAGGAGTTCATTTCCAAAAAGGAGAATATCGAACAGCTCGTCTATACGGCCAGGTCCAAGGATACCATGCTGGAATACCTGGAGGAGGCCGCCCTGATCCGGGAGGACAAGGAGGAGGATGACACCGATGAAAGCAAAGTCGCCCTGCTGACCATCCATTCGGCCAAGGGGCTGGAGTTCGACACCGTATTCATCGTGGGGTGTGAGGAACGGCTCTTTCCCCACTGGCGGTCCATTGACGAGGGGGACAAGGCCCTGTTCGAGGAGCGGCGGCTGATGTACGTGGCCATGACAAGGGCCGAGCGGTTTCTTTACCTCACCCACGCCAACTACCGGAAGGGGGAGTTTGCCACCCGGAGCCGGTTCATCGACCAGATCAGGGAATGCCTGGCCTGACCGGGCCAAGGGTGACATGGATCTTTTTTATGCCATAAAAGAACCCATTTCCCAGGCGGCAGCCAAAATCCTGGGCCGGGGCCACAGAATTATCCCTTCTGCCCATAAGGGCATATTCGTCACCCTGTTCTTTATCATATTTGCCACGGTCACCGGGGTGGGCATCGTGGTGCCCCTGCTGCCCCTCTACGCCCACGACCTGGGGGCAGCCGGCATCTATGTGGCCATGATTTTCGGCGCCTTTTCCATTTCCAGAACCTTTCTGCTGCCGGTGTTCGGCAGGATATCCGACCGGAAGGGGCGCAAGCCCTTTATCATGGCCGGGCTGGTGACCTATGCCCTGGTCTCCCTGGCCTTTGTCAGGTCGACCACCGTGGAGGGGCTGATTTTCATCCGGTTCATCCAGGGGGCCGGCTCCGCCATGATCATGCCCGTGGTCCAGGCCTATGTGGGGGAGATCACCCCGGAAGGCACCGAGGGGTGGTCCATGGGGCTGTTCAACCTTTCCATGTTTTTGAGCCTCTCCCTGGGGCCCTTTATCGGCGGGACGGTCCTGGACCTCTGGTCCATGGACGGGGCCTTTTACTGCATGACAGGGCTTTCCCTTGCCGGGCTGGTGCTCTGCCTGGTGTTCCTGCCCCCCCTATCCCAGGAAAAGATCCGCATGGGCCGCCACCGGGAACCGGTCCCCTTTGCCATGCTGGTCCGGGACCGGGAACTGGGCGGGCTGGTGGCGTTCAGGTATGCCTACACGGCATGTATCGGTATAATCTGGTGTTTTATGCCCCTGTATGCGGGCACGGCATTTGGATTTTCAGGATCCCGGATCGGCCTGCTGGTCATGGTGGGGGTCTTTGTTTCCGGGGTGCTGCAGCTGCCCATGGGATATGTGGCAGACCGGTTTGATAAAAAGAGCATGGTGGTTTTGGGCGGGGGGCTTTCCGCCGTTGGGATACTCTGTCCCTTCTGGGCCGCCTCATTCAACCATCTGCTGGCCTCTGTGTTTGTCTTCGGCCTGGGGGGCGGCATCGCCATGCCGGCGATTTCGGCCATGGCCGTGGTCAAGGGGGATGAAAAAAAGGCCATGGGATCGGTGATGTCCGTGATGACCGTAGCCCATTCCCTGGGCATGTTCACCGGCTCCATCCTGGCCGGTCTGTCCATGGATTTTTTCAGCCTTGCCTATGCCTTCCCCTGCGGGTCTGCCATTATGATCCTGGGAACCCTTGTGTTTCCGGTATTGTACCGTTCCCCGTCCGGGAGAATTGGCTGACTGACGGGACGTTCGCTAGAGGCTGTCCAGAAAACCGGCCTTGGCATCCTGGAGCGTAAAGATGTCCACCCCCTTTTTATCTGCAAAAGAGAGCTCTTTTTTAAAGGCGTTTAGCCGGGCCGGGGTGGGGCAGTTTGATGCCGCCCCAAAATCCGAGCAGGCATAGTTTGCCCAGGCCTGCCCCTCCAGAATAGCCTGGGCAAAATCCTCAAGCTGAAAACCGGTATGCCTGCAGAGCCGTGAAGCCACCCCCGACAAAAATGCATCCCCGGCCCCGGTGGAGTCCACAAGTCCGTCCACCGGATGGCCCTTTGCCCGGATAATTTTCTTTTCCCTGCTGAAAATACCCAGCGCCCCCATCTCCTCCATGGTGATGATCGTATCTATATTGTTGTCCATCAGCCATTCCACCATTCCGGACAATGATAACTCCAGGCCGCCGGCGGAGAAAAAATAGGTGAGTTCGGACAGGTTCAGCTGAAAAATATCGGTTTTACGTAAAAAGGGTTCCCAGTATGAAACACCCAGGCTGAGCTGGCTGTGGCCGAGGTTGGCGAAGATCAGGCTTTTACCGGCAAATTTTTCAATCAGATATCTGGTGGTTTTTCCCGGGTCCGAGGGCGTCCTGTCCGGATCGTCTGAATGGATATGCCCTATGAGCACAGCCCCCACCGGACAGCGTGCCTTGTTTATCAGGGATAGATTTTTAAGCAGGTGGTCCTGGAAGCCGGTTTCGGTTTCGTTTTTTTCCGAAAAAACCGTACGGGTTTTGTTTTTATCTATGACAATGGTAGATATCTTTGTTTTGACATTTTTCATGAAAAATGAATCGGAGTTGACCAGGGAGGGGGCGAGTCTGCAGTCATGCTTTTCCAGCTGACTTAAAATCCCTTCCTTTATCCTTTCCCCAAGCAGGTCTTTTCCAACGGGCAGCACAGGCAGCACTTCAAACCCGGCGGCCGCCAGCCTCAAAGAGTAGTTCACCCCGCTGCCGCCGATAAGGTTATGGTATTTTGCCAAATATTTTTTGTTGGATTCAAATTCACAATCCAGGTTGATGACAAATTCCCCGTTGCCGCTTCCCACGACCAATATGGCAGGGGCCGCTCCTTTTTTATTCATACAAGGCCTTTCTGGATATCCATGGAAAAACTAGGCTCTTATGATGTTTAGAATTTCATCGGTTTTTTCCAACATAAGATCCTTGGTTGAGGCCTCCAGGTTCAGCCGCAACAGGGGTTCGGTATTGGACGCCCTGACATTGAACCAGAAGTCTTTGAATTCCACGGTAATACCGTCCAGCCAGAATATGTCCCCCTCTTTGTATAACTCGGAGATCTGTTTGATTTTAGCCGCTTTGTCTTCTACGATGGAGTTTATTTCTCCTGAATGGTGGTATTTCCTCAGGGGCCGGACAATTTCGGAAAGCGTCGTGTTGGAAGCAGAAATAAATTCCAGAAGTTTCAACACCACGATCATGGGCATCTCAAAGACACCGGCTTCATTGCTGAAAAAGAAATGCCCGGAAGATTCCCCGGCAAAGACGGCATTTTCCTCAATGGCCCTTTTTTTGATCAATGTGTGTCCCACCCTTGTCACGGAGGGCACCCCGCCGGCTTCTTCGATCATGTCCCTTGTGATCCGTCCCGGCCTGATGTCATAGCAGATGGTTGCGCCGGGATGCTCCCGGAGCATTATTTTTGACATGATCCCCCTTAAAATGGCCGGCTCAACCAAGTCCCCCTTATCATCAATAAAGAAAATCCTGTCCCCGTCGCCATCGGTGGCAATCCCCAGATCCGCCTTTTCCTGGACGACTTTTGATTTCAGGTCTTTTAAATTTTCTTCCTTAAAGGGATCTGCCTCATGGGCGGGAAAGGTTCCGTCCAGGTCAAAATTCATTGGGATCAGTTCGCAGGGCAGCTGCTTGAAGAGTTCGGAAAGGTAAGGGGCGCCCATGGCGTTTGCCGCATCCGCAACCACTTTCATTGGCCTGATGGCCTTGGGGTTACACTTTTCCAAGGCGAAATCCACCTCTTTTCCCAGCACAGTGTTTTCACTGAGAACCCGTCCGGTCGTTTGGGCCTTACGGAAGGTGTTGGTATCAATTTTTTCCTTAACAAGGCCTATCCCATTGTCGAATCCCACCGGCCGGGCTTTATGCCTGACGAATTTAACCCCGTTGTATTCCTTTGGATTATGGGATGCAGACACCTGAAGGCCGCCGTCGACATTTAAAATGGAAACCCCGTAAAAAAAGGTGGGGGAACTGGCCAAACCGATATCAATGACGTTCACCCCCTGTTCGGTCACCCCCTTGATCAGGTGCTGTGCCAGTGAGGGGGAGGATATCCTCATGTCCTGTCCGACAACGATGGTCACTTCCTCTTTCCCGGTTTCCTCAATCAGCATATCTGAGAATGCCTTGCCGATTTTATAAATCAGGTCTTCATTCAGGTCCTCAGGATAAATTCCCCGAACATCATATGCTTTGAAAATATTGGCCATAATAAAAATTTTATCCTATGAATTTTTTGTATTTGTCAATTTCAATGCGCTGCCGCCCAAAATCATCTTTGGTGATTATAAACATGATATGCTTCTTTTTAATTAGCGCATTTTAAGATTAAGCGCTGAGCCGTGTCAAATCAAATGTTGTTTCTTGCGTTTTGCTCACACTGATGCAGGGTGCTGCGGGCCGTTGGTGGGGATATGGGGGTTAGGCGCCTTTTTTGATTTCATCGGGGATGTAATTGAGATAAATGGGGTCATCGGCATCCATGAACAGGTCCAGAAGATCGGGATCCAGGGATTTTCCCCGTTCTTCCGCCATGATGGCCACGGCCTTTTCCAGGGGCATGGCCCGGCGGTAGGGGCGGTGGGAGGTGATGGCGTCCCAGCAGTCGGCAATGGCGGCGATCCTGGCTTCCAGGGGAATTGTTTTTCCCCTGGTGCCGTTGGGGTACCCTCTGCCGTCCCAGCGTTCGTGGTGGCAATAGGCGATGTTCACGGCAACCGGGGCGATCTGCAGCCGGGACAGAATATTTTTCCCGATGACAGGATGGGTTTTGATATGGTCCAATTCCTTTTCCGTGAGCCGCCCGGGTTTGTTCAGGACCTCGTCCCGGATGCCGATTTTCCCCACGTCGTGGACAATGGCGCCCATATATATATCGTGGACCCTGGCCCTGGACAGGCCCAGCCGCAGGGCCAGATCCCTGGCATAGTTGGCTACCCGCTCCACATGGCCGCCGGTATAGGTGTCCTTTGATTCTATGGTGGATGCCAATACCATGAGAAATACCTCCAATTGTTCCCGTTTGGTTTTTTCCCGCTCCAGTGAATGGAGGGAAATCACATTCTTTACCCGGGCCTGCAGCTCCAGGTGGTGAAAGGGTTTGGTCAGAAAATCGTCCGCCCCCAACTGGAGGCTTTTAATCCGGTCTTCGGGTTCGGACAGGGCCGTGATGATGATGACCGGGGTGGACGTGGTCCGTTTCCTGGACCGGATATTTTTAAGAAGGGTGAGTCCGTCCATTTTGGGCATCATCACGTCGGATATGACCAGGTCCGGCAGGACTTGGTTGATGGTGCGCCAGGCCAGTTCTCCGTCCCCGGCCAGATAAAGGGTGTAGCCCTTGAGGGCACCGGCCAGAAATTCAAGAATGCCGGGGTTGTCCTCAGCAATCACAATGGTGCCGGCGGGGTCCTGGACCTCAATCTTGGTGATCCGGTCCTTGATGTTTTTGCCGGCCTCTATGAGGCTGATCTGGACCAGGTCCCCGGCATCCACCCGGACCAGGTCCGCCGCCCGCCGCCGCCGCTTGCGCCGGTCGGGATGGTCAATGGGAACATCCTTTACCCGGCGGTCTTTCCGGCGCCGTTCCGTCACGGCCTCGGGTTCTTTTTTCTCCAGGTCCCGGGGCAGGGACAGGCTGAAACAGGTCCATTGATTTTCCAGGGAATCCACCTCAATGGTGCCGTACATCCGTTCAACGGATTCTTTGACAATGGCCAAGCCAAGTCCGGTACCCTCGTACGTCCGTGTGATGGAGGAATCCCCCTGCTGGAAACGGTTGAAGATGGTTGCCATGACCTCCGGTGAGATGCCCGCTCCCGTATCTTTTACGCTGATGGTAATATGTTTTTTTGTATGGGAGAGGGTCACGGAAATCTCTCCGTGTTCCGTGAATTTATATGCATTTCGGATGAGATTGTTCAGAATATCCTTGAGCTTTTCCCTGTCCAGAAATACCTTTCCCATCTCTTCTGCCGGGGGATAGTAGTTTAGCTCAAGGTTTTTGGCCTCAATCAGCCCCCTGAAGCTGGATACGATGTTGAATATGCATTTGTCCACGTTGACCGGGGTCAGGTAAAGGGGCTCCTTGCCGGCATCGAATTTCGATATTTTCAAAAGGGCGTTGATTTTCTGGGTCAGCGAAAGGGTCTGTACCTTAATCTTGCCGATGATTTCTTTCTGGTTCTCAGGGACAGGGCCGGCCTGGCCCCCCTTCATATAGTCGGTCCATCCGCGGATCAGGGTCAGGGGGGTGCGCAGCTCATGGGTGATATTGGCAATGAAATTCTTTTTGACGCTGGCGGCCTGTTCCAGGTCCTGCACCGACTGCCTGAGCTGCCGGGTTTGGCGGGCAACCCGTTTTTCCAGGGTTAGATTGAGGATGATGAAATGGCAGAAGATAAAGATAAAAATGGAAAAAGAGATGAAAAAGACCCCGATGGGATAAAGGTCCACCCCCATCCATTCCACAAGGGCCGGGTAATTCAGCAGGTAATCGGTACCGGAGAGGGAAAAGACCAGGGTGGCCATTAAAAAGTATTTCACCCGTATCCGGTTTATGGGTTCTATTTCCCGTTTATATACCCGGGCCAGGGACAGGGAGACCCGGACCAGCAGCCAGACCGCAGTGACGAGATAGACCGGATGAAGGATGCCGGCCTCGGGATAAAATCCGAACCAGTAAATATAGGGGCCCCGGATAAAGAGGTCCGTGGTCCAGAGGGCCGCCAGAAATCCGGTGTTGATAATGTAGAGGACCGGTTTGTCCCAGGGGGATTCGTGGAGGTACCGGTTCAGGGCTTCATAGCAGATAAGGGGGAGGAAGATGATGCCCGAATAACCTATTCTGCAGACCAGGTCGGCCTGTTCAATATCCGAGCATAAAAAGAGAAATGCCCAGGAAATCTGCCAGTAGACGGTGAGGGCGCAGAGTTTGAAAATACTGTTCCGTAGCTTATCCCGGGATAAGTAATAGGCGGTCAGGGCCAGGCCCATGGAAAGCGCCGCTGCAAAAAGCGGCAGAAGTGCACTGAGATAGGGCATGGGTTAGACCTTGAGTTCCTGGTGAAAATTCAGAGGAACCGGAAAGGACTCCGGTATCCGAACCGACTCCCCCCGGCTGCGGACCCCACTGAATCCCGCCTCTGCCTGGTTTTGCCGCCGGGGGGCACAAACCGTTTTTACGGAGTTGAATCCGGAAGGCGTGGGGTCAGGCGGGAAGGGGGCAGCGGGGATGGTGTGGCCAAACCTTGGAAACCCGCCGGTGGTGGATATCTTTTTGATGATGCCGGTACAGGAATCCGGCATGGCATTGATGTTTTTTTCTACCCGGGGGGCCCTGTCCTTTTGTGACTTCGTCATTTTCGCACCGCACTCCATAGAAAGATCTGGTCAGCAAATTCCGTTTCAGCCAGCAGGTGTCTATTCCCTCGTAAACTATGTATTAAACAGAATTGATCTAAAAGTAAAGTTCTAGAATAAATTTACTTAAAATTAAGAAATTTACAATGAGCGGGGATGTGGGAAGGCGGCCCTGAACTAACCGGGCCATTCCAGGTTGACAGGCCGTTTTTCAGCCATGAGCCAGATACCGCACCCGGCTTCCACCGGTTCAGCCGCCGGCGGATTGACCATGATGCTGCCGTCGCCAAGGCAGAGGGCAAAGCTCAGGTAGCCGTATCTTTCTTTGAGATAATTATGCAGGCCCCACCAGGTCTGGCCGGGCCCGATACCGGAAACGCTTACATAGTAGATTTCCTCGCCCTCATCGTTTTTCAGCAGAATCTGCAGGGGAAGGTGAACCTTGTCCTGCATGGCCTGGACCATCATTTCAGCGGTCATCTGCATGATGACCTCGAATTTGCCCGGCACAGATGAAAAGGTTTCCAGGCTCTGGCTGGAGAGACAGCGCACCGTAATTCCGCAGGCGTCGGATTTGAGTTTCAGGGCGTTGATCAAGGCGAAAAGGCTGGATTCGTCGTTGCCGGTGTGGATAACGATCTGGTCCGCCTGGGAGACATTGGCCCGGTTCAGGGCGGCAATGGTATCTGGCCGGCCCTTGACGAAAAAGAAGTTGGGTTCTTCGGACATGGGGTGGCGGGGCAGATCCGCCAGCAGGACAATGTCCTGGCTGGAATAGCTTTCATCCTCCCGGATCTGCTGGGCCAGGTATTCGGTTTCTTCGGTGTGGCCGACCAGAAGGAGGTGGCCGGAGCCGGTATAGGGTTTTTCCCCGTGCATTTTTCTGTCTCTCCTTTCAATCAGGCAGGATGCCACATGGGTGATGAATGCCGCCCCCAGTCCGATGCCCATGAACATGGGAAGGATGACGGCAATGAGTTTGCCGGCCTGGGTGGCCGGATAAATGTCGCCATAGCCCACGGTGGTGGAGGTGACGATACTCCACCACAGGGCCTGGTCCAGGTGGGTCAAAGCGGTGCCTTCGGGTTCCACCAGGGCGATAAGGACACTGGACAATAAGAGCAGGGCCATATAGGCACTGACCAGCACCATGCCCCGGTATTTGAACCCGGCACGCAGCAGGGTTTTAATCATATGAAACACGAGCATATCCCTGGGACTTATTTCTCCTTCCACTGGGGTGTCCGCTTTTCGAAGAATGCGGTAACCCCCTCCTTGGCATCCTCGGTGGTGCACAGCCTTGCAAAGGCTTCGTTCATATAGGCGAACTGCTTATCGTAGGCCATGTCTTCGGAGCCGTAAAAGGCGGTTTTGGCAATGCGTACGGCAATGGGGCTTTTCATGGCCAGTTCCTTGGCCCACTCATAGGCGGCGGCCTCAAGCTCTTCCATTGGGACAACGCGGTTTGCCAGGCCCAGGTCCAGGGCCTCCTGGGCGTTAATGAGGTTGCCGTAAAGCAGCAGTTCCAGGGCTTTTTTCCGTCCCACACACCGGGCCACGGGAATCACCGGCCCCACGCAGTTCAGCCCCACATTGATGGCAGTGAGTCCCATTTTGACATTATCCGCGGCAATGACCAGGTCCGATGCAGCGGCCAGGCCCATGCCGTTGGCTGCGGCCGCGCCATGGACCTGGGCAATCACCGGGGTGCGCAGCCGGGAGATGCCCACCAGGGGGGCCTCCATCTTTTCGATCCATTCCCTGTATTCGTTGGCGGTTTTTCCTTCCAGTTCGTTGACATCAATGCCGGCGCAGAAGGCTCGGCCCGTCCCTTTCAAAAGGATCACCCGGACACCGGGGTCATGGTCCAATTCTTCAAGGGCCCGTTTCAATTCCGCAGCCATCCGGCTGGAGAAGGTGTTCATCTGCTCCGGACGGTTTAAGGTCACAATACCCACATAGTCTTCGGTTTTTTCCAAAACAACGGTTTCGTATGCCATGGCAGCCTCCCTAAATTAAGGTGAAAATGGTGTCTTTTCTGCAACCTGGCCCAACACTAACAGGTTGGGGAGACAAAAAAAAGAGGTAAAATAATACCGCTTCACAATAAGGTGTCGGGATATTTTTGTTTCTTCTTCCGGATACCGATGGGGGGCAATGCCTCCCCTGTCGCAACCCACTGTCGGGCAAGCGGGAATCCCTCCCCGCCGGAAGGCTTAATATCCCCGGTCATTTTTTAATTGTTCAGGATTTTAGGCTTCTGTCTGTTTGCGCATCGGCTTGACGGCCCTGGCAGCAGGTGAAAAGGCCGGCTGAGACACTGGGAATGAGATAGGTAGAATTTTTCATGTACACCGGGGGAGAGGACGGAAAAGGCCGGTTTGGTTCTTATACCCGCCCGTCGATCCTCCCGGGCCTGAACATGGAGAGCCGGTTTACGTTGAGTTCGCCCAGGGTGATTTTCAAGCCCTGGCTGGTTTCCCGGGCCAGTCGGAACCAGTTTTCGATTTCGGATTTCAGGTCTTCCTCCCCCACCTTTTTGCTGCCGTTTTCCCCGGAGATATTGTGGTCCATCTCTCCGGAATTGATGAATGTCCATGCGTTCCCGGATTTTGAGACCACCCCGGTATGGCCCTTGTTCCGCATGGAAAAGGAAAGCACCTGTCCCTCCTGTAATTTATTTTCCATCTCAGCCATGAGGGCTTCGGCCTGGGTCTGGGGATTGCTGACCCTGAATATGGTTTTTTTGAATACGGAGCGGCCGGATTCAGAGACCAGGCCTTCGCCGTTGAGGTAGTGGTTTTCAGGCAGGCCCTTGGCCCGGGCCTGGTTCACCAGATGCCGTCCCAGGCCGTTTTCTCCCCGGTATTGGACCCCCAGTTCCTTGAGGCCGCCCACCACCAGTTCGTAACAGTCCATTGCGTCGTAATCCCGGCCGATGAAGCTTTTCACGGCTTTTGACAATTGGGCGCCGGTGTTGTTTTCGGCGAATTCCGGCAGATGGGCGTTTTCATTTCTCGTCCAGGCGGCCGGCTGGTTGGGCGATGCCTTTTTGGCCATATAGGTGTCCAGTTCCTTTCCCCAGAGCAGTTCTTTGGTGGCCGGGTCAAACATGATCCGGGTGCCGGGCCGTATTTTATGGAAGGCCTTATCCGCGTTTACTTTATCGTAGATGATATTCCAGCATTTGGATTTCAGCG
Organism: Desulfobacter sp.; assembly: GCA_028768525.1. Classification (NCBI taxonomy): domain Bacteria; kingdom Pseudomonadati; phylum Thermodesulfobacteriota; class Desulfobacteria; order Desulfobacterales; family Desulfobacteraceae; genus Desulfobacter; species Desulfobacter sp. The sequence goes on from CP054837.1 coordinate 3,912,715, forward strand.
GGGTTTTATAGAGGAGCTGGGAAATGGTTGGTGTTTCCCGGGTGATGGTGCCGATTTCAACGGGGGCGGATTCTGCCTGACTGCCATTCCGGGCCCCGTTCATTTGGGTGAGGGTATCCTCCAGCAGGGTGCTGAAGCCCGGTCCGCTCTTTTTCATCGGCAGTTCCGGAGCGGCCGCAGCCCGGAGTGCGCTCATATCGCTGGTCTGGATTTTCATATCATCCTCCCGGATCCTGTTGGTATCTGGCTTAAGATTTCCATGGATCAATTAAGCATAATCGGTGCCAGAGGGATAATATATTTTGAAAGCCCTTTGAATCAAGGACCTTGGGGCGGGCATGGCGGCTAACGGGCTCGGAGCCGTCATTTATATGACGGCGTTACCGGCATCAGGGCCGGGTTTTATGACAGCCTTACTCCAGCTGCCAGGATTCGTGGTTGTACAGGGTGAGCAGCACCGGGAAGAGCAGGGTGTTGATCTCTTTGGTCTGGGTTTCCAGCATCCCTTTGCCGAAGATGGTCTGGCTGCGGAATACCTCCGGGGTCAGGTATTGGGTGGGGACAGTGAACCTGATGGTTGCTATCTCCCCGGCCATTTTTTTGTCGTCCCTGTCCGGCCGGGTGCCCAGATACCACCCCCAGTCTCCGAAGGAGGGGACGTTTTCGTGGTAGGGGGTGACGGCAAACCCGGCCGCTTCAAGGGTGCGGCCGATACACAGAAAGCTCTCCTTGGCCAAATAGGGGGAGGTGGACTGTACCGACATCACGCCGTTGTGCGCCAGGTGCCGTTTGATTTTAAGGTAGAATTCCCTGGAATAGAGTTTGGTCAGTTCCGGGGAAGAGGGGTCGGGCATGTCCACAATGACCACATCCCATACACCGTCAACCTGTTCAAGGAATTTATCCGCATCCAGGTTCATCACCCTGACCTCGGCCAGGTGAACCGGTGCCGGCTTTTGTCCTGCCCGCCTTTTGTCCGGGCCTGAGGCATAGATCTGGCGGGCCGGGCCCGGGGTGACACCCGCCCCCTCCAGCCGGGTCACCCGTGCATCGGAAAAGGCGTTCCGGTTCATCCGGGTGAGCAGGGGGTGGGTGGCGGCCAGCGTTGTCATGGCCGGATCCAGGTCCACCAGGGTCACCTCTTTCACATCTTTGTATTTAAGCACCTCCCTGAGGGCGGCCCCGTCTCCCCCGCCCAGGATCAGCACCCGATTCCGGGAAGCGGACAGGGTCATGGGCGGATGGACCAGGGATTCGTGGTATCTGGCCTCGTCAATGGAGCAGAGCTGGAGGTTGCCGTTGAGAAAGAGGCGGGTTTCGTCCAGGGGCTTATAATGGGTGATGACGATGTGCTGATACTGGCTGGTCTTGGAGTAGACAATGGGATCGTCGTAAAGGGGCTGCTCGTTCTTCACCTGCCAGTCTCTGTTATTCATGTACCCGTAAACCACGGCGCAGAAGGTGGCGGCCATGGCCAGGGCCATGCATAGGTTTTTGGGGATCAGTTTTTTTTGGGTAAAATAGACAAAGGTGGCCAGGGCCAGGAAAAAATTCATCCCGGCTGTGAGGAATGCCCCCTCGGTGATGGGAAAGAACCTGAGCAGCAGAAACACATAGATCAGGGCCCCGGCCAGGCTGCCGATGTAGTCGGCGGAAAGGATATTGCCCAGGTTGGTGGACAATTCCCTGGAAAAATCGTTGTTGATCCGGATGATCACCGGGATTTCAAGGCCGATGAGAATGCCGATCAGAGAGACGAATAAATAAAGTACCAGACTGTAGTGGGCCGTATACCCGTAGGAAAGGTAGGTGAGGCTGGGGGAAAAGCCCCCGGCCAGTGCCAGTGAAATCTCAATGGCGATGAAAGCCTGGATGAGCCGCCGTTTGGGGATCTGGGCCTGGATCAGGCTGCCGAAGCCCATCCAGAACATCATCAGCCCGATAACCATGGCCCATTGTTCAAAGGCGTTGCCCAGGATCATGGAGGCCAGGCTGGCCTGGATATATTCAAGTATGATGCCGCAGGCCCCGGATGCGAACATGCAGGCACAGAGCAGGGCCGAGGCAAAGTTGAATTTCGGTGCAGGGGCCGTCCGCACCCCGCCGCCGGTTTCAGGGGGCAGCGGGGCGGACGGTGTGGGATCAGATGGCATAGGCAATGATCACGGCAACGGCGATGATGGCACTTTCCACCACCACCAGGGCGGCCACATTCTGGTCGGTCTTGATTTCAGTGGCCAGGTTGGTGGTGGGCAGAAGCACCCGGTCCACCAGGCTTCTGAATCCTAAAAGCAGGACCATGCCGAAGACGGTGTACAGGGCAAATCCCCCCAGGTCGCTGGCCCATCCGGTAAAGGGGCCGGCGAGGCACGACATGAGAATGATGCCCATGGCAATGAGAATGCCCCCCAGGCCGATGCCGGCGGCCAGGTTGTTCTTTTTGATCTCATCCCGGACATTAAAGGGGGTGACCAGTTCATAGAGCAGGCCGAAAACCAGGAGGACGATCTGGCCAAGAACGAAAAAGATGATGGCGGAGAACAGGGACTGGAAAAAGGTGCCCCCGCCCCCGGAAAGGCTGCCGTTGAGGATAAACCCCGTGGCCATGTACATCCCCGCCTCCACCATGCCCAGGGCCGTATTGCCGGAGACGGTGCGGCCGTCGGGCAGGGAAAATTCCCTGATGCATTCGGCGTCGTTGTCCATATGGCCCATCATGATTAAATCGTTGATGAACCTGGAGGAAAAAAGGAGGCCGATGATGAGCAGGCCGTCCACCAGCAGGTGGAAGATATCCAGCCAGAATCCGGAACTGCCGCCGGAAAGGGCGCCTGCCATGGCAATGGCCAGGCCCAGATAAAGGCCGGCCCGGCGGAGGCCTACGGCCACGTTGCCGTCGTCTATGTGGCGGTCGTCGTCAAAGTCTTTTGTCCGCCAGTCGTCCAGCCGTTTGGCCAGGAAGATGAACAGAATCCCCACCAGGGCAAAGCAGGTTCCCTGAACCAGGTTGATGAATGTGTCGGTGATGGTCATTATTATATCTCCCTAAAAGTATAGTGTCCTATTTGCCTTTACCCTTGGGGCCGCCGCCCCGCAGTGATGCGCCGCGCACCGATGCCGGCCCGGATTTGAATCCCCCGGTCCGGGCAAAGGTGGTGTTCTGGTACCGGGGCGTTTTTTTGATTTTGGTTCCCCGGGTGCCGAAGATGGGTTTGCCGGATTTGTTTTTGCCGTAGTAGGGCTTTTTATAGCGGTAGCCCGTGTGCCACCGGTTCCAACTGCCGTAGTGGTAGTAATAGGGCGGGAAAAAGAAGAGATTGGAAAAAAAGGCGTACCGGCCGTACCAGGACCAGAAGTTTTCCCCGTTTTCATCCTTTTTCCACTCCCCGTAGGCGGGATTCCCCACATAGGCCATGCCCGGGGGGGCGGCCTGGGTATCCGGTTCAAACTCCCCGTATGGTTTGGAGAGGACGGCCATGCCGAGGTTGTCCAGGTTCTGGTCGAAAAAAGAAGGGTTGACCTTGACCCAGTCGGTTTCAGCGGTTTCCCCGTTGCTTTCCTGGACGTACTTATGGAAGTATTCGGCGTCGGCCTTTTCAATCCAGAAACTGGCCGCGTTATGGTTCATGTGGCCGGGCCAGTTTTCCGTCGGGTTGATGTTCAGGGCGGTCCAGGCGTTGCCGATGTGGTTTTTCAGGGACACCCGGCCGTATACCGGGATGAGTTCTGCGATATTCTCCAGATTGGATTCTGTCAGGGTCTGGAAGACGGCAGGGGTGACCTGGCGCCTGAAGGTGGCGAACCCCGGCCGGTAATTGTCGGAATTTTCATTCCATGATTCCCGCTTCACCGTGACGTAATAGTCCACCTTCATGTCCTGGAGCACCTTGGTGTAGCTTTGGTAAAGCTGATCCAGGTCCTCTTTCATTTTGGGAACCAGGGTGTCCAGGTCCTTGCGGTCTTTTTCAATGCCGTCGGCACTGTCGATGAACGCCGCGTAGTCCACGGGTTTGGCGGCAGTGAAATTCTGGTATTCTTTTTCCAGGGTGTCCAGGCGGGCCCGGGTGTTGCTCTGGATTTTTGAAAAGGGGGCGAACCGGTGGTCTATTTTTGACAGGTTGTCCGGGAATTTTTTCCTGGCTTCGGCCACGGGGCCTTCATCCAGTGTCTTTATTTTTTCCAGGATTGACCTGCCGGCATCTCCGCCACTGACATAAAAAGACTGGGGGCCGTCCATGGCGGCACGGATCCGGTCCATGCGGGCAAAGGGGCTGTCAGCCTGGTCTTTGGCCTCCTGGAGCACCTTGTTGATCCGGTTGATCTGCACCCTGGCCTGGACCTCGCCCTGGGGATCATTTTTTTTCATAATGGGGGCAAGTTCGCTGTCAAACAGCCCCCTGGCCCGTGACAGAATTACTTTGGCCCGGCCAAACCCGCCGGCCCAGTTCTCTTTGGCCGCATACCCGGCCATGGGCTTGAAGTCTGCAGACGAAACCAGACGGTCGAATTTTTCTTTCTGGGTCTGGATAAATTTCTCAGTGGTTTTCAGTCGCTTTTCAACAGCCTTGCTGTCTTCTTTGACGGCGTCGGACATGCCGCCCCCGCATCCGGCCAGGGTCAGAAGGAGCAGAACCGCCGCCAAAAGGGCTGCCAGTTCCGCCCTTTTGCCGTTTCTATGGGGTAGTGGTCTCATTCACGGGTCCTCCTTTGGCAATGATGGTGATATCCCCGGGGATAATGGGTTTGGACACGTAGATCCGGTATTCTTCCTTTGACGACCCTTTCCACTCCTCAATGGTGATGGAAAGGGTGCCGGACTCGTCCTCGAATTCGTACATGTGAACCTGCTCTTCTTTGCCGCCCCGTCTGTACACGGCGGCCCAGTCGTCTTCATAGTAAAATTTCTCACCGGCATAGACAACGGCGTCTTCGTCATCCACGATCTGGTCCAGGTCGTCCTCGTCAATGGTCTGCCCTTCTTCATCGGTGAGCCGCCGGAAGTTGATCCGGTCCAGGGTCACCGATATTTCCAGTTCGTCATCATATTCCCATTCGAAATGGCCGGTGGCGCCGGTGGTCAGACTGAGACAGGTCAGTTCCGTCATGGTGTAATCCTGGGGGACGGCAAAGTCTTCGGACATTTCCTGGTAGATGTTTTTTTCCATTACATAGTAGGTGTCGCCCAGGTAGGTGAAAAAAGTTCCTTCTTCCGCGTCCATGAGGGTGAGGGCGGATGCCTCCGCCTCGGTGACAAGCCTGTCCGCATCCAGGGTCCGGACCAGGGAAAAGCGCTTGTCAAAGGATTTTTGGTCGGCCGCATTGATCATAAATCGTCTCCTGTTGTTTAGGCATCCTGGCGTCTTGTCGTCAGGGCGTCGGTGCGGGCCCTGAATTTTTCATTCATCTGCCCCAGGGCCGTGGAACTCTGGGAGGCGATTGAGATGGTCTCCCTGCAGATCTGGGCATAGGCGTCAAAGGCCTGCTCATAGGTATTGCAGGCCTCTTCCAGGGCCTGGATGTTTACGGTCATGCTCTGGCTCATTTTGGCCCCCTTGACGGCGGCATCCCCGATGACCTTGGCCGTGTCCGTCATGGTTTCTGCGGCCGCCTGCTGAACCATATCCAGGTGGCGCAGGGTTTCCATCTGCTGTTCCGCTGCCACCCTGACGGCCAGGGCGTTTTTCACGGCCGTGGACAGGATCATGTCCGTCCGCTGGACCAGGCGCTGGACCAGGTGGGAGTTTCTCACCATCATTTCCCCGCCGAACCGGGTCTGCAGGTTGGAGTTGTCAATGGTCTGCAGGTCTACCACGGCCATGGCCAGGTCCGAGGTCAGGGTGGTCAGGGCCTCTTTAATCCGGTGATCCTCCACGGTCTGCATGTGGTCCATGAGTTTTTCCCAGATCACCTGGCCCAGGTAAATCTGTTCCTGGAGCCGGGGCTGGATTTCCTTGAGGGTGTCGCATATCTGGGCCAGTTCCGCTGCATCAAAGGCCACCTGGTCGGCGTCCCTTCGCAAATGGTCCCGGATGCCGTCGATGGTGGAGTTCACGGTTTCCCGTCGTTCGGCAATGATTTTGAGGACCTCGTCTCCCTTGGGGAGGCGGTTGACGGTTCGGGTGAACAGGCCCAGCATTTTCTGGGGCAGGGGCATTTCGGTTCTGGACACCATGGTGGGGTTGACCTTGTCCAGCTCGGTTTTTATGGCCAGTATATTTTTGCCCACGGGAGAACTGTCGTCCGATGCCACGTTTTTCAGCACCGATCCCATTTTCCGGTCATAGAGGGAGACCTGGGACTGGGTCTGTTCCATGATTTCCCGGCCCAGGGAAAATACGAAATTCCCCAACTGCCAGTCCGAGGGCTCTGCCTTTACCTTTTCCACAAAGGCTTCTGCCTCGGCTTCAACGGCCTGAATATCCTCCACGGTCAGGTGTTTGGGCTGTACCGGTACCAGCTGGGAGGGGGCCTGGACCGGGGTCAGTGCACCCTGGCCGCCGGCTTCCTGGACTTCGGCCAGCACCGGCGCTTTGGACTGCTGGGCAACTTTTTCAAGTTCCTGGGATAAACTGGTCATTTTTTTCTCCTAAAATTTTATGAAAATTTGCCCGCAAGGAAATGGGCCATGGTTTTGAATTCTGCTGTTTCATTTTTTTCCACGATTTCCCGTGCACGGCGGCTGACATCGTGGAGGTTGTTGATGGTTTCTTCAAACGCCTTGAACTGGTTTTCCCGGCTCTCCAGGGAGAGGTCGAGGAATTCCTTTACCGTGTTGTAAAGGTGGGCACTTCCGATTTTTTTCAGCTCATAGGTGAGGGTTTCCCCGGGATACCGTTCCATCATGGCCGGGATTACGGATTTGAGGTCGTCGATGATTTCTTCGATGTAAAGAATCATGTTTTGCTGGAACTGCCCGTCTTTCCGGATCATGAGGTTCAGTTTGAGCAGGCTGTCCAGGATTTTGGTAAATTCAACCTCTGGAGAATCTGTCCTGGGGGGAGGCGGCGGTTGGAGGTCAGACTCTTTGGCCTTGAATCCCTTATCCCTCATGTTTCTCATGAGCAGTCCGAATCCGATGACTGAGGCAAGGAAAATGGTCACGATAATAATGGTGGTCATGGAAGTAGTCCCTTGTAGTGTTTATATTCAAGAATAACCTATGAAAAATAATGCACCCGGCCCGTTTTTACAAGGGGCCTGATCTGTTAATTTCTGTAACAGGATTACAGAAAAATGTGTAAATTTCAAGGCCGGCGGGGTATTGCCCGGCTTTGCGACTTGACTTTGCCTTCTTAATGTTTACTTATTGCCAAGTACATCAACCATACCCCGGTATAATTGACAGATCACCAGGAGAAAAAATATGGAAAAAATCAGAATATGGGCAAGATGTGTGCTTTTGCTCACGGCAGTGGCCGTGATTGCAGCCGGCTGCGGCCCCAGCCGGTCCGGAAACGTCTATACCAGCGACCAGGCCCTGAAGGCCCATACCTTTGTGGCCGGCACCGTACAATCGGTGAAAGCCGTGACCATTGAGTCGGGCAAGGATCCTGCTGCAGGTGCGGCCATCGGCGGCGTGACGGGCGGGGTGCTCGGGAACACCATCGGCAGCGGGTCCGGAAGAACCGTTGCCACCGTGGCCGGCGCCCTTGCCGGTGCGGCTGCCGGTGCCTTGGCCGAGAAACAGATGAAAACCAAACCGGGCCTGGAAATTGTGGTGGACCAGGATAACGGCCAGAGCATTGTGGTGGTCCAGGAGGCGGATGTCCAGATTGTCCCCGGCGACCGGGTCCGGGTGATTACCTCGCCTGACGGCACCACCCGGGTTTCCAAATAGTATTTGACCGAAAACTCACTCATCTGCCGCGTTGCTTCACAAAGCTGCCAAATTATAAATCGGGCCTCACCTGCTCCAGTAGGCTCCGGTTTCAGTTTTGCTTGGGGCTGCCCTTTAGGGGACGCATTGCATCTGGGCAAGTTTTAGGTATAAAATATAGGTATTTTAGACAGATGAAAGATAAGAATTAAGGTATTTATCAGGGATAATTTATGAAGAAGAACATTGCAGTAAACGATAAGATCAGAAACGTAGCCATCATTGCCCATGTCGACCATGGGAAGACAACCCTGGTGGATGCCATGTTTAAACAAAGCGGCCTGTTCCGGGAGGGCCAGGAGGTGGACGACCGCCTTATGGATTCCATGGACCTGGAGCGGGAGCGGGGAATCACCATTGCGGCCAAGAATTGTTCCGTGACCTGCAAAGGGGTAAAGATCAACATCATCGACACCCCGGGCCATGCCGATTTCGGCGGCGAGGTGGAACGGGCCCTGTCCATGGCCGACTCCGCCATCCTGCTGGTGGATGCCTCGGAAGGGCCGCTGCCCCAGACCCGGTTTGTGCTGAAAAAGACCTTTGAGGCCAATATGCCGGTGCTGGTCATCATCAATAAGATCGACAGGAAAGACGCCCGGCCCGACGAGGTCCTGGATATGGTCTATGACCTGTTCATCGACCTGGACGCCACCGAGGAGCAGCTGGACTTTACCTATCTTTACGCCATCGGCCGGGACGGGATCGTCAAGCGGGAGCTGGATGATGATGTGGATAACCTCAAGGTGCTTTTCGACATTATCCTCGACGAGATGCCCGGCCCCTCCTATGATCCTGAAGCCCCGTTCCAGATGCTGGTTTCCGATCTGGGGTATTCCGACTACCTGGGACGTCTGGCCATCGGCAAAGTCTTCGGCGGATCCGCCGCCTCCAATGCTGCATTGGTCTGTCTGGATGAGGCGGGCAAGCAGAATGCCCTGAAGGTCTCCAAGCTCCAGTCCTACGACGGGGTGAGCCTTAAGCCTGTGGACCGGGCCGATACCGGGGATATTGTGGTCCTGGCCGGCATTGAGGACGTGAAAATCGGTGACACCATCTGCACCCGGGAGGCGCCCCTGGCCCTGCCCCGGATTACGGTGGACGAGCCCACGGTGTTCATGCGGTTCGGCATCAACACCTCTCCTTTTGCCGGCAAAGAGGGCAAAAATGTCCAGTCCCGGAAGATCCGGGACCGCCTGCTCAAGGAGACCCTGCTCAACGTGGCCATCGAGGTGGAAGAGAATACCGAGGATGACAGCTTTGTGGTCAAGGGCCGGGGGGAACTCCAGCTTGCCATCCTCATTGAGACCATGCGCCGGGAGGATTTTGAAATCTGTGTGGGACGGCCCCGGGTAATTTACCGGGAGGAAAACGGCCAGACCCTGGAGCCCATCGAGCACCTCTTCGTGGACTGCGACGAGGATTTCATGGGGGTGGTCACGGAAAAGCTGTCCATCCGCAAGGGCAAGATGACCAACCTGGTGAACAACGGCAAAGGGCGGGTGCGCATTGAGTTCTCCATTCCTTCTCGGTCCCTGATCGGGTACCGGGACGAGTTCATGACCGATACCCGGGGCACGGGCATCATGAATTCCTATCTGTCCGGATATGAGCCCCACCGCGGGGAATTCCCCGTGCGGTACACCGGATCCATTGTCTGTGACCGCCAGGGCAAGGCCGTGCCCTACGCCCTGTTCAACCTGGAGCCCCGGGGCCAGCTTTTTATCGCACCGGGGACACCGGTGTACGAGGGCATGGTGGTGGGCGAGCACAACCGTCATTCAGACATCGATGTCAACCCCTGCAAGGAAAAGAAGCTGACCAATATGCGGGCCTCGGGTAAGGATGAGGCCACCATCTGCTCCCCGGTCAAACCCATGACCCTGGAGCAGGCCATCCATTTCATCCGGGACGATGAAATGGTGGAGGTCACCCCGGAATCCATCCGTATCAGAAAAGTTGAGCTGAATGCCGGCAAACGCCATATCCTGGCCGGCAAGCTTAAAAAGAAAGAGAAGAAATAACAGCTTTTTTGCCTGTTTTAGACATCCCCCTTTATGCCGGCCCCGGTATAAAGGGGGATGTGTTTTTAAGAATCCTGCTGATTTCGGCGCTGTGGGCGGTGAGATTTTCTCTGATGACCTCTAACTCCGATGCCCCGGGATGCCATGCCGCCACTAGATTGGCCGTGACGGCATCAAGTTGAGCCGTGCTGAAATTGAGAATAAAGTCATGGAAGACTTTGGGCAGGTCCCGGGGAAGCCCCTTATCCATCGCACTCTGTCCCGGCCCGGTCTCCGCCTTGCGGGAAAGGGCCCTAAAAAAACCGTTTATTGATGCCTCTGCAACCTCTTTTTTAAGAAATACAGTGGGGCCGGTGCCATCCAGCCGGTCCAGCCGCATGCGCAGAACCGTTGAGAGAAAGAAAAATAATAGGGGTGGAAGCATGTTGCCGTCCCCGGATTCCGCCTCTGCCAGGGGAGAAAATCCCCTGACCGTGGTCAGTCGCACCGGCAATCCCGGTGCTGCCGGATTGACCACAAAATCACCTGCCGCGTGATGCCAGGGGGAAATTCCTGCGCCGGTGCTGACATCATAATATAAGGTGAGGATGTGGGCCGCCTGTTCATAGAGCAAAGCCGCCGCCCCATATGGAAAGTGCCTCACCTCTTCTCCAGGCCCCCAGACCACAATGCACTCCTCCCCGGTTGTCCGGGTCACGTGGAATTCATAGAAGCCCTCCAGCCATTCCCCCAGGAAAAAGGCGGTTTCCATTCCCTTGCCCTTCTGCCGGCCCGCTCCGAATACTGTGGGGATGCAGGCGGGGATGAGGGCGGTACCCAGCCCGGCCATCAGTCCATATTCCTGTTCAACAAGGTCCAGGCCGGGCCGGTCGACGGCCCCGATAAGCACCAGGGTACAGGCGTTGTTTTCACTATCGCTTACTGTCACTTTCAGGGGGTGATAAAATGCCCCGTGTTTTTCCAGGGAAATATCCAGGCGCCCTATCTGCCCACGGCAGCCGGTGAGGGCGGTGACCGCATTGGGCAGCACTGGATTGTCAGAGCGTGTGAGAAAATCTTTGGCTGCCAGGAGATATCGGCCCACGGTGGCGGTACCTGAGGATGGGTGCTGCCCCGGCAGCGGCAGGTCCCAGAAAGGGGAACCTGGAAATATCGGTTGTTTTCTCCCCGATAGGAAAAAGTGAATCTGCTCAGTCCTGATCATACCGCCTCCTTGGTTCAAGCGCTTTCAGTGATTGCGGATTTCCTTTTTATTCCAGATGCCCCCGCTGGCGTCGGATGTCCATGGGCTTCAGCAGGTGTGGGATTGTGCCAAATGGTGTCGTGGAGAAAAAAATGAGCCAATTCCCATTTTGAAGATCGAATCAGTATAGCTGAAGCTTATCCTAATTATCAGCGGGATTGCAAGAAAAATGGTCACCCCGGATGTTGGATCAAAGGCAGTGGCCTTCAACGCCTTCTTGACGGATCAGTTGTCTGGTTGGTAAAATCGTCCATTCCATCAAATTCCACGTATAAGGAGAGATGACGATGAAAATCCTGCCTGTTTTTTATCTGCTCTTTTTGGCCATTTTATCTGCCCATGCCGGCGATTATAAAGTCACCCATTTTGATCAGAACAGGGTGTTTAAGGGGACGACCCTGCTGGCGGATATGTCTGATCCCAGGATTCCAAAGGTTGTTGAAATTGATTTTAAAGGCAATATCCTCTGGGCGTATCGGCCGTCGATGAAGGGGGCGGTTCTGGATGCATCCCGCCTGTCAAATGGCAATACGCTGATCACCATTCACGGTTCGGGCATTTACGAAATCAGCCCGGATAAGAAAATTATCTGGTCCCACAAGGACAGGGCGGCGTCCCACGATGCCGACCGGCTGCCCAACGGGAACACCCTTTACAATCTGGGGTGGCGGGCCAAGGGAGAGGATGTTGTCAGAGAAATAGATCCCATGGGCAATCTCGTCTGGTCCTGGAAAGGGATTGAGGATTACGACAAAGCGCCCTTTGCCGAAATTGATTCAGAAGGATGGATGCACCTCAATTCCGTTACCCGGCTGCCCAGCGGCAACACCCTCGTGAGCATGAGAAATTTTAATACCGTCGCCGAGATTTCTCCCAACGGACGGGTTGTGAGGGAGTGGACATTCAGGGGAAAAGACAGGCGGACCCAGGTGCAGACACAGGGAATCATAGAAGGGGAACGCAATCACGAACCGGAAATCATCGGGGGCGCCACAATGTTGCTGGCCCTGAGGCGGCCCAACCGGTTTGTGGAGTTTGATTTGAACACCCAAAAAATTGTCTGGGAATGGTCCCACCCAAAAGGCAATAAGGCGTTGCGAACCAATCGAGAGGCGAACCGGCTGCCCAATGGAAACACCCTGGGAACGGCAGGGGATAAAATTGTTGAAATCGCACCGGACGGCACTTTGGTATGGCAGGTGCTGGCGCCAAGGGGGCAGAGCAAGAATCACCGGAAATTCCACAAGGCCATCCGGATCGGTGCCAATGGTCAGACATACGGGGGATAACCGCAGATTAATCTATAATGAAAGTAATTGTTGGAAGTATGTAATGGATTTTGATAGAAATAAACAACCCGAACACCTTGGATGGAACAGAAATGTATGGCATTGGCAGCCGGAATGAGAGACTGATGGGCGATGCGTTCGCAGATCGTCGCGGGGAGCCATTATCACAAGGTTCGGGCCGCCAAGGGATTTTGAAACTGGAAAATTTCGATTCATGGAAATGAATTGAACCGCTAACCTGAGGCGGGGATATTCTATACAATAATCGCAAGAAAATCATCATTGGAGGTGGATGCCATGACAATACCCGCCAATCCCCAGGCCATTCTTTCCCTGTCACGTAATTTTATGGAATGCCGGGTCCTTTTGACCGGCGCGGAGCTGGATATCTTCACCTATTTGGCGGAACCGGCTTCGAGCCGGGCGCTTGCCGAAAGGCAGGGCTGGCATGAGCGCCCCCTGGCCGTTGTCCTGGACGCGCTTGCCGCCATGGGGTTGTTAATTAAGGCGGATGGGCAATACCACACCGATCCGGGGCTGCTCCCCTTGTTGACTTCCGGCTCGCCCCGGAGCGTGCTGCCCATGGTCAAGCATGCCGCCACCATCTGGAAGAATTGGTCAAATTTAACCCGCATCGTTGCCGAAACCGGCCGTGCGGACAAAATCCCGGCCCGGTTCGAAGGCGAAGACCAGAAGGCCTTCATCGGGGCCATGCATGTGGTGGGACGGAAGCATGCACCGGCCATTGTCCAGGCGGTCCAGCCGGGGCCGGCCCGGCGGCTGCTCGATGTCGGCGGCGGTTCAGGCACATACACAATGGCCTTTTTGGAGGCCTCTCCCCAAATGTCAGCCACCATTTTTGATCTTCCCGAGGTGGTGGATATGGGCAGGGCCCGGATTGAAGCCTCCGGACTGAAGGACCGTGTTGATTTTGTGGCGGGGAATTTCTACACCGATGCGCTTCCACCGGGGTATGACCTGGCACTTTTGTCCGCGATCATCCACCAGAACAGCCTGGAGCAGAACCTGGCGCTGTATAAAAAGATTTGGACGGTACTGATTCCTGAGGGCCGACTGGTCATCCGGGATCATGTAATGGAAAAGGATAGAACCGCACCGAAATCCGGTGCCATATTTGCCATAAATATGCTGGTCGGCACCCCCGGCGGCGGCACCTATACCTATGAAGAAATTGAAGCCGGTCTGGTCGAAGCCGGTTTCGAAAAGATTCGCTTGATTCAGGGAAAAGACCAGATGATGGGTTTGGTCGAGGCCTACCGGCCGGCCTGACTTTTGGGAACCGGATGGGAAGCCCCTCGCAGAAAGCTTCCCATCCCTATGGCTGGAATGACAATCCCATGGGAGGATACGGATCTCCGGATATCTTATGCGGTCTTTATCTCAATCTGCCTGGGTTTTGCCGCTTCGGATTTGGGCAGGTGCAGTCTTAACACCCCGTTTTTCAATTCAGCCTCCACCTTTTCCACATCAATGTTCTGGGGGACGGAAAAGCTTCTGACATATTCAAGATCCGAGAATTCCTCATAGGCTGCGGCGCCTTCCGTTGCAAGTTTCCTGACACCGGATATGGCCAATGTTCCGTTATCTATATCAACGGAGATGTTTTCTTTGACCACCCCCGGCATGTCTGCATGGAGAAGGATTTCGTCCTCATTTTCATAGATGTCCACCGCCGGGACGGCTTCATATAATTGACGTGTTTTTTCAACCTTTGTCTCTTCCTTTTTGGCGATTTCTTTGGTTTTATCCATGGTAAACCTCCTTTTCATGAATTGATTCTAAAGTTAACTGATGGTGATTTTTTTGGGCTTTGCCGCCTCGTGCTTGGGAAGTGTCAGGTAAAGCACCCCCTCTTTCAGTGTGGCGTCAACCCTTGACGAATCAACATCCGCCGGCAGCGTGAAGCTCCTGGAGAAAGTTCCGGTTCCCCGTTCGGTTTTATGGGGTTTATACCCCTGGGGGGCATCGGATTCCCTTTTGCCGCTGATTTCCAGATAGTTGCCCTGGATTTTAACGTTCAAATCATTTTTTTCGAGGCCGGGCACTTCAGCACGGATCTCAAAATTGTCGCCGTTTTCATAGAGGTTTGTCCGGGGAGTGGTGTGCTTTAAATCCCATCTGTAGCCGGGTGCCCGTCCGTAATCGCTGTAGAGATTGTCCAGCTTTTTCTGAAGAAGATTCATGGTCCCGAACAATCTGTCGATGTCGTTTAATCTTGTATACATAATTCTCCCTCCCTTGATCGGTGGTTTAAATGGTCGGTGGTTGCGTTGTTGCGGGAGCTTCCCCGCTCCTAGTGGATTTATAATTCACCGTGTTAGGCATATTTGATTTCAATCTGCCTGGCCCGGCTGCCTGAACCGGCCATCCGGGGAATGGTGATGTCCAGCACACCGTTTTTAAAGCCCGCTTTAATACGGTCTCTGTCGGCATCTTCGGGCAGGGATAAGGTGCGCTGGAAGGCCCCGTAGGATCTTTCCATCCTGTAGAAATTTTTGTTTTTTTCTTCTTTTCCCTGTCTCTTTTCACCGCAAATGATCAGGGTATCCTGGGCCAGTTCCAGGCTGATGTCCTTTTCGCGGACGCCGGGGATTTCTAGGGAGACCGTGTATGCTTTCCGGGTGGCGCCCAGATTAAGTCTGGGTTTCAGGATGCTGCCGGTGATCCCCTCGGGCGCCCCTGCGCCGGAACCAAAGGGGGACCATCCAAATCCGCTGAAAAGATCATCAAACAGGCGGTCCATTTCATCGTGCAAGCGGGTTAATGACCCGTTCTCTTCACTGCCCCTGTTGAACCTCACAGGAACCCCGTGGCCATTGCCGGTGTTTTCTTTTCTGAACCAATTCCATGGTGCCAGTTTTTTAAGTTCCATTTTTCATCTCCTTATATCTTATTGCATGATTTGCCTGGGCGGGCTGGGCCGAGCACGGTTCAATTCAGCGCGCCTGCGATAAGGGATGATGTTCCCTGTTCTAGGCGGCTTTTATTTCGATCATCCTGGGTTTGGCCGCTTCGGATTTGGGCAGATGCAGTTTGAGTACGCCGTCTTTGAGTTCTGCGTTGACCCGTTGGACATCAATACTCTGGGGAACCGAGAAGCGTCTGACATATTCGATATCGGAAAATTCCGTCCAGTTGGAAGCACCCTTATTGTCAAGCCGCCGGACTCCCGTGAGGGAGAGGGTGCCGTTGTCGATGTTGACGGAAACAGCATCCTTTTGTACTCCCGGCATATCTGCGTGCAACAGGATTTCGTCATCATTTTCATATATGTCAACGGAGGGGATCGCTGTCCTCAGCGCCCGGGTTGTTTCCATGGCCTTTTCTTCTCTTTTGGCAATCTCTTTGTTGTCACTCATGGTAACCTCCTTATTCATTGGTCGTTTATACATTCAGTCCGTCTGTTTTTAGTGGATGGTGATCTGCTTGGGCTTTGCCGCTTCTGACTTGGGCAGTGTGAGGTACAGAATCCCGTCCTTCAGCGTGGCTTCCACCCGGTTTGCATCCACCTCATCGGGGAGGGTGAAGCTGCGTGAAAAGGTGTTGCCGGCGATTTCATTTCTGTGGGCCTTATAGCCATCCGGATTGTCAACTGTCCGTTTACCGCTGATTTCAAGGTAATTGCCCTGGATTTTGATGTTCAGATCCTCTTTGGAAATACCGGGAACTTCGGCCTGGACCTCATAATTGTCGCCATTCTCCAGAAGGTTGGTCCTGGGTGTATCAGACCTCCGCGTAAGATCAGGCCCATACAGCCAGGATGCGTCATGGTCGGTAAAAAGCCTGTCCATTCTTTTGCGGAGCAGATCCATGGCTCCGAACATTCTGTCGATGTCGCTCATTCTTGTAAACATAGTTCTAACTCCTTTTTATGTTTGTGGTTTGGGAGGCTGAGGTTGTTTCGGCCTCCATTTTATTTGAAACTAAAGTAGACATAAAAAATAACATGTCAACATAATTTTCATTACGATTTCAATTTTTATTAGAATAGTAATATAACCGAGTGGTTTTTTAAAAAAGAGCCAAAACTTGATGAAGGAATCGGCATTAAAAATTAGAGGCCTTTTTCTTGATACACGAAAGGGGATGCAACCGGTCCGGGCAACGTTTACGCTTCCCAAACATACGATTAACCTGCTTTCGGCTGGGGGGGGACCGTCAAAACAGGGGCTGAAAAGATGGGCGCTGTTCAAGGGGAAATGGGCTTGGTCTTTTCCGGGCCAGATAAAAGTGGACACTGCCGAAACCGCCGATTTCTGTTGCCCTGTACTCAAAGGGAAATTCCTGAATCAGGGCCTCAATATCCCTGATGGTATCTCCGGCTGAGGCCATTAATTTGGTCAGCCAATAGCCCAACCGGTTTTGATTGGAGGGGTAATCAAAGTCAATCATTAAGAGATTTCCGCCTTCCTTTAGGACGCGGAAGAATTCGGCCATGGCCTGCCTGCCGTTTGGATAGCCTGAAAAGGCCATTGTGTTTACCACCGTATCAAAACAATTGTCAGGAAAAGGAAGGTGCTCCACATTGGCACATTGAAGATGGGCCCGGATTTGCTTTTTGGAAAGGTTTTTTCTGGCGATGTCTATCATATTGTAATTGAAGTCAATGCCGCAGGTCTTGTAACGTCCGGCATATTGCATCAGAAGATAACCGGTTCCAAATGAGGCCTCCAGCACACGGGGGCCCTTAATATAAGGTACCACCTCTTTGATCCAGGTTTTCCACACGGGGAGTAATTTGACAGACAGATCATATAATCGGGCATACCGGGTGTACGCTTTGTCAAGCCTCCTGGTGTAGGCAATGGAATCAAGGGGCTCTCTGGTATAAACGATTTTGTTTTGAGGGACCTTAAGCAACATCATTATTTCCTGGAAAGATGAGTGGTTGCGACAGCGCTTTAACCTTCCATATTTATTATAGAAAAATTGCAAAAAAATGAAAAATAAAAGATAATAAATGCAGGTCGGCCGTATCAGATGCACAGGGCATAACAGGTCGCATTAATTTCAAAAAGAAAGGAAATACACATGTGTGACTGCAAATGTAACCACCCTGAAAAGCTCAAGGATAAACCGGAAAATTGTACACCGGAACAGATCGAGGAATGCCATGGGAAAGACGGGGGACATCCCTGTACCTGCAAAACAGAGGAAAAAGAGAACTGACGGTTTGCCGCGGCTGGTTTCTGAATAGCGGCTTGCAATCGGTCTTTTAAACTATTGTTAAGTGATTTGGCGTCTTTTTATGCTTGCCTTCATCATTCTCCATACCACCAGGTGATGAAAAGGCCGGATCAGGTTGAAATAGAGCGGCCCGGTCCAGTGAAGAAATTTGACAGATGTGAACACGTGGAATTTTGTACAATCCCGTCTTAACTTTTCCGCAATCACACCAATGAAAGCGGTGAGGTGTTTATCCTCCGGTGTCTCTGAAATCCAGTACCGCCCCTCTGCGGCATCGTGCACAATAAAGAAGGATGCATTTTCCCCAGGTGTAAAGGCAACCGCTTCGGGCGCTATTTTGGGTAAGGCTGCAGGCTTTTCGTGGCGAACCAGCCCGAGGAGGCCGACCAGGATTTCCCTGACCCGGTATAGAAAAACCAGCCACCAGGGATGGTAAGAGAGCATTCCGGAAATAAAACGCCTTAAATCGATATCACCTTCAATGGTTTTTATATCGACATGGTCGGCATTCTGGAAATAAATTTGAAATTCCTTATGCATATCAATCACATTCATTATTCGACGTTGTCCTATGAAGATATCCAATAGAAGGCGTTCGGTTTATTTGAGTTTTTGGCTGTTAATGGAACGCCAGTGAACATGAATTCAGATAATCATTCCTGGTGAAAAAAGGCAAGGGGGATTTAAAATGGAGGGCGTGTGCCGTGGAGTTTGAGCCGGAGGGCGGAATTATTAATTCGGGGAAAAAGGCCGCCCCGGAGGGACGGCCTTTGGTCGGCATTTAGATGCCGTAGTCTTTTCCGTAGTTGTCGATGACGAAATCAATGTCCTTGTCTCCGCGGCCGGAGAGGTTGACCAGGATGGTTTTGCCCTTGCCGGCTTCCTTGGCCAGTTTGACGGCATAGGCAACGGCGTGGGCGCTTTCAATGGCCGGGATGATGCCGTCGGTGCGGGAAAGTTCAAAAAAGGCGTTAATGGCTTCATCGTCCGATGCGGTGACGTAGTTGACCCGGCCCAGGTCCTTGAGCAGGCTGTGCTGGGGGCCGACGCCGGGGTAGTCGAGCCCCGAGGCCACGGAGTAGACGGGCAGGGGCTCGCCCTTTTCGTCCTGGAGGAGATAGGAGGAAAATCCGTGGAGGACGCCGGGTTTGCCCAGGGTCAGGGTGGCGGCGTGGTCGCCGTCCTTGAAGCCCCGGCCCGAGGGTTCCACCCCGTAGATATTGACCTCATTGTCGTTGAGGAAGGCGGAGAACAGGCCCATGGCGTTGGAGCCGCCGCCCACGCAGGCCACCAGGTTGTCCGGCAGCTTGCCGGTCATTTCCTGGAACTGCTGCCGGGCCTCAATGCCCACAATCTGCTGGAAATCCCGGACCATCATGGGGAAGGGGTGGGGGCCGACCACGGAGCCGATGGCGTAGATCTGGTTAACCGGATCTTCAAGGTAGGCTTCAAAGGCGGCATCAACGGCGTCCTTCAGGGTCTGGGTGCCCCGGGTCACCGGCACCACGTTGGCGCCCAGGATTTTCATTCTCACCACATTGGGGTGTTCTTTTTTAATGTCGATGACACCCATGTAGATATCACATTCCAGGCCCACCAGGGTGGCGGCCGTTGCCAGGGCCACGCCGTGCTGGCCGGCGCCGGTTTCGGCAATGAGTTTTTTCTTGCCCATGCGTTTGGCCAGCAGGGCCTCGCCCAGGCAGTGGTTGATTTTATGGGCGCCGGTGTGGTTCAGGTCTTCCCGTTTCAGGTAGATTTCAGCGCCGCCGGCTTTCTGTGAGAGGTTTTTGCAGTGGAATACCGGGGAGGGCCGGCCGGTGAAATGTTTGTTCAGTTCGGCCAACTCCTGGATAAAGGAGGGATCGTCCTTGATCTTGTTGTAGCTTTCGGTGATCTCATCCAGCACGGCCTGGAGCTGTTCCGGTACGTAGGAGCCGCCGTATTCGCCGAACCGCCCTTCCTGGTCGGGAAGGGGAGTGTTTTCAAGGGTGGGGATATTCTCTGCCATCTATAATCTCCTTAACTTAAAGGTCTATATGTTTCTAAAGATAGAAACATATAGACCCAACCCGATTAAAAATCAATGGCAAATTTAAAAAAATCAGGAATTAATGAGTTTAAAGTCCGACCCCCCGGGGTGGTCGGCGGCAAATTGTTTCAGCCGGCGTTCAAGGTCGGGGAACCGTTCTTTGCCCGTGAGGGAGACGCAGGCACGAAGACCCTCGTGGCGGTCGCTGCCCGTGGTGGTCAGGGATATGGCCGAAATGCCGTAGTAGAGCAGTTCCTCCACCAGTTCCTCTCCGGTGAAGCCCTGGTAGGCAATGGTGAAATAAAAGCCGTCGGCAATGGGCTGGCCCTCGTCCATGTCATAGACAATGTGGAACCCATTGTCCGTAAAGTATTTTTTCATGGCCTTTGCCCGGTCCCCGTATTCCTTCACCGATTCCACGAAGTTATAGTCGCCGGCATTCACGGCCTTGAGCAGGCCCAGCAGCCCGAACTGGTTGGAATGGGAGACCCCGGAACTCAGGGCGTACATGGCCCCGAAGATGTAGGCGTACCCGAAATTATCCGTGCCGAACCATTGGCTGAGGTTGTCCCCCTGTGAATTGAAAAGACCGTCGGGGATGGCGGTCATGCCGATGCGCTGGCCGGCCAGGGAAAAGGATTTGGAGCTGGAGATGAGCAGGATATAGTTTTCCGTGTATTTGCCCACCGTGGGGATGAAGGGGGGCTGGCCGGGCCGGGAATAGTCCTGCCTGAAATCCATGCCGAAATAGGCCAGGTCCTCCAGGACGATGCAGTCGTATTTGGTGGCCAGTTCGCCGATGATTTCAAGCTCCCGGTCCGTGAAGCAGATCCAGGACGGGTTGTTGGGGTTGGAGTACATGAGGGCGGCCACATCCCCTTTTTCCAGGTAGGATTCCAGCTTGGTCCGCAGTTTTTCTCCCCTGAATTCATAGACATCGAAATTGTCAAAGGGAATGCCCAGCACCCGGGCCTGGAGTTTATTCACCGGGAAGCCGGGATCGATGAACAACAGCCTGTCTTTCCCTTTCCTGCGCCGGGCGGTGCACATCATGGCCATGTAGCAGCCCTGCATGGATCCCACCGTGGGGAAGCAGGACGCCGGATCGATCTCCCGGTCCAGGAAATTTTTCACAAAGGCCGAGATTTCCTGCTTCAGCTCCGGAATGCCGTCAAAGGGCGGATATTTGGACCCCACCCCCTGCTTCAGGGCCTCTATTTCCGCATCCACGGCAATTTGGGGGGGCGCCAGGCCCGGGATGCCCATTTCCATTCTGATATAGTGCTCGCCGGTGGCGGCTTCGATATTGTTGACAATGCGGTTCAGTTCCCGGATGGATGCCAGGCCCACCGAGGGAAGACCCATGGCCTGGATTTCCTGTTTTACGATTGCCGGATCAATGGGGGGGGCTGCCATGGAAAAATCTCCTTTTATGATTAAATATCTAATTAATTATTTGATTAAGCTAATGTAGAAGGGATTTTATCTTTTTTCAAGATATCTTTTTAATGCTGATCGTCCCCGGGGAGATAGATGGCAAATTCGCTTCCTTTTCCTGGCTCGGATGCCGCATGGATATGGCCGTCGTGCTTGGCGATAACGGCATAGGTCGTTGCGAGGCCCAGCCCCATGCCTTTCTGGTTTCCGGTTTCCTTGGTGGAAAAATAGGGGTCGAATATGAGGGGCAGGTTTTCTTCGGGAATCCCCCTGCCCTGGTCTTTGACTGATATCTTAACGTAGGGCCCCTGGGAAAGGGGCAGTTCTGTTTTATATCCCAATGATACATTTTCGGCAGAGACGGTAATTTTACCCTTGCCGTCCATGGATTCGAGGGCATTGGTCATGATGTTGTCCAGGGCATGGTATAGCTGGCTGTAATCAAACCGGACTGGATAAAGGGTGTCCGGTATATCCAGCCGGCAGTCAATGCCGGGGTCGGATAAGGTTTTTTCAGATACATCTGCCAATAATTCTTTGATGCAGCCGGGACCTTTTACGGGGTCGCCGCCCTTTGAAAAGGTGATCAGGCTGCGGGTCAGCTTCTGGGCTTTTTTGGAGGCTTTATAGGCCTCATTGAGGAAGGTCCGGGTGTCAGAATCCACTTCGGTAATTGCCAGGTCAATATTGCCCATGATGGTGAATAGAAGATTATTGAAATCATGGGCCAGCCCGCCGGCAAGGATGGCAACGGACTCCAGTTTTTTCGCCTGGAGCCGCTGTTTTTCCAGTTCCCGTTTTGCCGTAATATCCCGGTAAATGGTGAGCTGAGAGATGCCGCCGTTGCCGCGATCCAGGGGCGAGGCCGTAATATGGTAGACCCGCCCGTCCCCGGGGCTGGTGATTTCATAGGTGACATGCTCATTTCCTCTGACCTGGTCATGGGCGCACCAGGGACATCGCTCTTCCAATCCGTGCATGACCCTGTAGCAGATTTCTCCGACGGCATCCCGGCCGATTTTGTCCCTCATGGCTTTGTTCACAAATTCGATCTTATCCTCGGGGGAACAGATGTACAGGGGATCATGCATGGCCTCCAGAATGGTCCGGAATCTTTTTTCGCTGACTGCCAGGGCGTCCTGAACCTCTTTTTGACGGCGGATGTCCCTGGGATGTCGCTCAAGCGATTTATCGGTCGGTTTCTCAGACATGGTTTCCCATTTCATTCATGGTGGAAAATGAATCGTAAGAGAAACGATACCTCAAATCGCCTGATAAGGCAAAAAATATTATGCCTGGTTCCCGTCCCGGTCTTCGGGGGCCTGTTGCCTGGAAGGTGCGCCTTTTGACGCGGGCCGGGGCCGCCGGGACGGCCTCTGTTTGCGCTTAAAGGTGACCTTTTGCCATATCACCGGGGCGGTGAACTGCTGCCACCCCCACTTGAGTATACCCACCAGCCAGAAGGAGACCCAGAGGGCCCAGGCCAACATGGCGATGCGGTAGGCCAGCATGGGGATGGAAACCACCCAGGCCCGGGGCAGGGCAGGGCCGCTGATGTCGTGGTACCAGCGCAGCAGGCTGCTGCTGGATCCGTTGCCACGGATGTTCATATCCGGATGGCCCAGAAGCCCGTTGGAGATGGCAAAGACCAAGGCCGCGCCGGCGGCAAGGCTCAGCACCAGGATGCCGACCTGGACCATATTAAAGTTTCCCCCTTCCAGGGTGTGGGCCTTTTTCCTGAAATGGAGGGCGATGAGCCAGGCCGCCACAATGAGGCCGGCCCCGGGGTGGCTCATGGACATGCCCAGGCAGAGCAGAAACCAGTGTAAGAAATTCAAGGGGGTCCATCCGGTTCTGGAAAGCCCCAGGGCAATGATGAAAATAATGATGATCACCGACCAGAACAATACGGCCGGTCCCACCAGCTGGTCGCCGCCGATGAACAGGGGCCAGCGGTTCCGGGGCAGGTGCAGGTCCACCCCTGCATTGACGCTGGGGGCCCCCAGGTCCACGGCAGGGCTTTGGTACCGGGCGGTGATGCCTGCGGCGTCCATCCAGTCCAGCCGGATTTCCTGGCTGCCCGGGGAAATGGGCAGGGCTACCCGGTTGCCGTTCTGGCGGATGGGCTGGACCCGGTCGTTGATGCGGACCTCCTGTAGCAGGGCCTTGTCCGGAAGGGTGATGGTATGCTGGCCGCCCTGGCTGCTTTTGAGGGAAATATCCATCCGGGCTTTGGTATTGTGCCTTCCCGGCCAGAGGGTCATCAGGCTTTTTTCAATGGTCAGGGTGGGGCCGCCGACGCCGGCGGGCCGGGTGACGGTGAGTGCCAGCCCTTCCCCGGGCCAGGGGTGCCAGGTGGGATACCACCGGTTGCCGGTTTTGTGGAGGATGACGGGGATTCCTTCGTATTCAAGGTGGAATATGGGGCTGACATCCACCTTCCAGATTTCTGTCCATTGGGTGGTTTCACTGTGCTTTAACTGGATGCGGGCGGTCTGGTCCAGGAACGAGTCCCACACCAGGGCGCGCTGGTCGGCGCGGAAATTAAGCTTGGCCACCTGCTGCCCGGCCTTTTCTTCCACCCGGATCCCTTCCGTGGTGACGGACTCCCCGTCCAGCAGCGGGAGGTCCATGACCATGCCGGATCCGGACGGGCTGATGCGCTGCACCCGGGTCCTGACCTTCCAGACCAGTCCCAGGAGCAGGGTCCGCTCCACCCGGGCAAAGGCCGGCAGGGTGCCGGTTTCCAGGATTTTTTTCCGGGTTTCGTCTTTGGCAATGAGCCGTTTGAACTGGAGGCGGGGATCAAAGCTGCCGTCGGGGTGGACCCCGTCCACGGACCAGCCCTCGGCGTTAACGTCCAGATGTCGGGGCTTGAGATTAAAGGGCAGCTGAAAGCTGTTCCGGTTCTGGACCGGGCCGTCAAGTTTGATGGTGTGCTGTCCTTTGGGGACCAGAATCCACATTTTGTCTTGTTTTCTGAAGAGTCCCCGGGCCTGCCCCTTATCCACGACGGCTCTGGCGGGCAGCCAGTGCCCGGCATTGCCCGGCAGGGGGAGGGCCGTGTCGATGCGGGCGTCGACCCGTGCCGTTACGCTCAACACATCCCTGGTGAGGTCGAGCCGCATTTGGGGGATGTCGGCGCAGGCCGGAAAACATTGGTCCTTTTCAAGGAGGCGGCGTTCCAGCTCCTTTAGCATCTCCGGGGAGGGGATGTCGGCGGCCATGGCCCGGGGGGAGGGGAGCAGTACAAATACCAGGGCCATGGCTGCAGCCACCCCTTTGATGCCTTGGAAACCGATCCCGGAGCCGGAACGGTACCGGATGCCGAACATGCCCAGGGCCAGAAGGATGATGCAGGATACCCGTGCAAAGGCCAGTGCCAGATTCACCCGGGGGCCCACGAGGGTAAAGCCCACGGCCTGGTTCTTGGTCACCGGACCGGACCAGGAGAAGCGGACGGTTTCAAAGGGGCGCCAGGCGGGCAGGCCAGGCCCGGTCTGGGTAAGGGCCTTGGGGTCGTATTGCATCACCTGCTTATCCGCTTTGCCGCCGTAGGATGCTGCCGTGGACATGAGCAGTTTTTCTCCTTTTAGTCGCGGTTGGATTGTTTTTTTCATCACCTTCTGGGGGGCCGGGGCGGCTTCCTGGACCACATCCATGGCCCGCATTCCATCCCTTTCGCCGGGGGCGCGGCCTTTGTGACCCATGAAGCTGATGTTGTTCATGCTGGTCCAGGGGGATTCCAGTTGGGGATAGATGCCGACCCGCAGGGCCTGGATGCTGTACGGGATGACCATGAGAATAAAGGCCAGGACCGCAAGGCCCTGGACAAGTTTTACCCCGTTTTTCATTTTACCCCGGGGCAGGTATTTGAGCAGGGCGAATCCCGTGAGGAGAAGCGGCCAGATATACCTGGGGGCGTTGGGTTCATGGAAGGTCAGCACCAGGGTGACAAAGGCGATGCCGGCAAGTTTTTTTGAGTAAAGTTTGGCCAGGGCAATGGTAAAAATCAGGACAACGAAGAAGTCCAGCAGGGTCCATTTTTTGATCCAGGTCCGGGAGATATTATCCATGCCCGAGGCATTGATGAGTTTCCATCCCGGGGGCAGGTGAAGCCGTACCTTTACCTGCTGGAAATCATGGTCCCAGCCCGTGGCGGGCAGGCGTGATATGGGGCCGTCATAGGTGGAATCCGCCGTAAAATCCACCCGGCCGTTGCGCAGTTCCAGGCCGCTTTTATCCGATCCTTTGCGGCGGGTGATCAACTGCTCTCTCCCGTCGACTACGGCGCTGCCAAGGCTGATGGCCGGGTCCATTTCCAGCCGCCAATTGGTATTCTTCTTACCCTGGATCCGGTCCCGGATGGTGTAGCCGGAGCCGTCGAACCTCAGCCAGATATCCCGGTCCAGGTCCAACTGGTCCGGAGCCGGCCGTGGATCTCCCCGCTTGATCTCCTTAAAGGCCATGGTGGCCCTCGGCATCATCATATAAGCGGGGTAGGTATGCCATTCCCCCGGCATGGAGGTCTGGAGAGGATCCACCGGAGGCACCCCTGAAATTTCGGCCAGCCTCAGGTCCGGCCGGGCCTTAAAGGACCAGATTTCCCGTTTGGGCCAGTGCCTGTCATTGGGCCGGGTGAAGGCCAGGGCGGCCATGGTGCCTGAATGGCGGAGCAACAGCCTCAGCTCATATCTGCCCGGACGCACCTGGACCTTGAGCCGGCCGTCCTGTTCCAGCCGGGCCGGCAGGGGGCTTTTCAGGGAAAGGGGCGTCAGTATTTCGGGGGAATAGACCGGCCCCAGGGTGAGCTGCCTGGCTGAACCGGCCACGTCCAGGGAGAGACGGACCTCAATCCTGGCCGGAATGTCGTCGTCGATGAGTCTGAAGCTTTCCAGGTTGAGCCGGTTTTCAATTTTTTCGGCAGGCCGGGTCCGTTTCAGCCAGAGGCGGCCCTGGCCGTCCAGGTCTGGAAAGGGAATGACTTCATTGTTGATTTGGAGGGAAATCAGGCCCGAGGCCGCCGGGATGGTTAAATGCTCTGGCAGGCGGCTCCAGGTAAAGGTGCCGGTGAGGGTGTGGCTGCCCGGTGCCAGCACCAGGCCCGGCCGACTTTTTTTTTCGAGAACGATGCCGGGCCGGCCGTCAACTTTCACATCCGCGGGCCAGCGCCGGGTATTTCCGGGAAGCAAGACCCAGGTGTCGGTGAAAACCTGCCAGGACTGGGTGAAAGTGCCGCCCCGGTTGTCCAGGCGAAGGTCCAGTGCCGTGGGCCAGGCGCATTGGAGTTCCTCTCCATTGTTATAACTGGGGATACAGGAAAGCTCTTTTTCCTTGCCGTGGAGCACCCAGTCTTTCCAGGGGGCAAGTGCTTCCGGAATATAGGGCGCTTTGCCCGCCAGGGTGGCCGCACCCAGGGACTGGCAGGTGAATATGCAGATGCTGAAAATCAGGATTATAATGTGGTATGGTCTCACGACAGGGCCTCCCTTTGGTGTTTACCCGAAAAAAGCTTTTGAAAATTTGATAGGCCAGTGTATCCCAGCAGGTGATAAAAGGCCACTATGAATTTGTTACAATCCGTATGGGGGGAACCCACGTCTTTTTTATCTTAATGTTCTGTAATTGGTTATGAATTTTTTAGGTCAGGTTTATTAATGGATTTAAGTTTACTATTGCATATCGGACAAGTTCTTATTGCCACATGTCTTGCTTTGTATTTTCTATTGCAATTATCACAGATATACATTTTTTCATTTTTGGGAAAATGCTCTGCAAATGTGCTCCCCCAGAAAAGGCAAGCCCCAACTATACAGAAAAAAATGGCTAAAGGTTTTTGAACTGGCATTTGATACCGGCTAATCCAACCCGTTCTATACATTTGGATGCCTGAAATTAGTAAAATAGCTCCAGCAAGCATTATAGAATAATTTATTTTCATGATTTGTTTTTTATCAGATTAAATAGTCCTAATACGTTGACGAAAAAATAGAATTCATGATTTTGTTGAAAATTTACCTGCCAACTTGAATTGGAGAATAGACGTACTTTTCGGATTTTTTCAAGTTCTTTTACTCTTTTACTCAATATCGAAAAGCGCACATTCAAAGCTTGGCAGTATGGCCACGGACCCGTCCTTGAACGGGGAGGGCTCCCGGCTAAACCTCCGCGGATCGTCCTGATCCGCTCCGGAGCGAGCTGCATGCCGGAGAGCCTCCCTGACCAAGGCCTTGCCACCCCGGTTTGCACAGATTTTGGGTACAGGTTCCGCTGGGTTGAAAAATCATCTGTGTATCTATTGCTTAAAATCTGCAGGGAGGGTCGGGTGCCCCGGAAAACGGCGTAAAAATGATCTGCTTTTAGAACGAGTTATGTGCCGGAACGAAAAAATCCGTCTGTTTGAGGCCTTGGCCGAGTTTAACGGATTTTTCGTGTAGGCGCATTACTCGTTCTTGAACAGATTACCCGCCGTTTTCCGGGGCACCCGGCCCGGAGGTCCATAATAATACATCTGAAAAATGTTACATCAGATGGCCCTGAACCCCCAGTGCTTGAATTCGGTTGGGTTTTTGTTTTGGGTTTTGGATGTGGACGAAACCGGATCAAGATGGTAAAAGCCTGGAATTGAAGTGACAAATGCATTCTAATTGAGGGTAAATAAATATATGGAAAGAGTTTTACTGATTGGTGCCTCGGCTGCCGCGGGAACGGCATTTTTTGCATGGTTTTCCCGGGCCGTTAAACATGAGAAAATGCAGGCCTTCATTTTTGCAAATAAATGGCTGATGTATCCCAATGCCGTCTGCTATTGGCGCACAGCCTTGGCTGCCCTTGGATTCTTATTTTATTTTGTCTTCGACTACCAGGCAGCCGGGATTATTATATTTACCTTTGCGGCCATTCTGGACGGTGTGGACGGGCTGGTGGCCCGGGCGTGCAACCTGGTATCCAGGTGGGGGGAATGGCTGGACCCCATGTGCGACAAGCTGACCTACCTGCCGCCCATGGTCGGGTTTGCCTATACCGGCATTCTGTCGGTAAAACAGGTCTGGATCCTGGTGGCAGTGGAGCTGGTGGGCCAGTTTTTTGCCCGTCATATCCTTTCCTGGATGAAGATCTCCGGTGCAGCCAATAATTTCGGCAAGATAAAGGCTATCATATGTTTCGCCCTGGTCATCCTATGCGCCATGCTGGATGCCAACCCGCAGATGCTGAATATGGCCGACGAGGTGCTGACGGGCTGCATCATCCTTTCGGCAGCCTCAATGCTGTTCAAATTCATTCCCAACCGGCTCTACGCCGATATCCTGTCCATGCTCAACTTCTGCTGCGGGGCGACCAGCCTGGTACTCACCTCCCAGGGCTGGTTTGCATGGGCCATCTGCATCATCATCATGGGCCAGCTGTTTGACCTGTTTGACGGGCGCATGGCCCTCAAGCACGGGGGGACCAAGTACGGCCCCTACCTGGATGATATTGCCGATTTTGTCAGCTTCGGACTGGCCCCGGCCTATGTGGTGATCCAGCGGGGCGGCAGCCTGGCCTGGGTATTTGCCCTGGTTTTTGTTGCCGGGGTGGCTTTCCGCCTGGTCCGTTTTGTGGCCGTGGATAAAAAACGGACGGACCTGCCCCCGGGTATTTTCAACGGATTCCCCAGCCCGGCGGGTGCCCTCATCGTCCTGGGGGCCTCACTGGTCTCCCCTCCCTGGCTGCTCTGGTTTTTTACCGGCCTGTCAACGGCGCTGATGGTCAGTCACATCCGGTTTGCCCATTTCGGGCGGGTGATTCTCAAAAAGATTCCCAAACCGGTATTCTTTTTGATTTCAGCCTCCATCATCGTTGCCCTGGCCTTTATTTTTAAAACCCGGAGCGTCCATATGTTCGGCTATCTTATTCTCTGCGCTGTGACGGTCTATCTGCTTGCCGGACGGATCTGGCTGCGGCAGGAGGATGTGTAAACACCGTTTTTCTTGTCATTTGCAGTTCAGGGGTGTAGAAGGGTAGATCATGAGATATTGTAAATCATACGCTTTCCCTGAAAATATAAAGGGGTTCCGCCTGGGGTGGTCCCTGGCCGGCCCCCCCCTGATGTCGGTCTATGTCTATGCCATGGGCAATATCCTCATGGATACTGGCCAGGCCCATATGGGGCCGGAAGCCTTGAATATCGCCCGGGAAAACGGCATACAGCGCATTTATCTCACCCATCACCACGAAGACCATTCCGGCAATGCCGCCCTGATTTTCAGGGAAACCGGGGCAGAGGTCTACGGCCATGAACTCGCCAGAAAAAAACTGGCAGCCCCCTATAAAATTCTGCCATACCAGAAATACGTATGGGGGGCGGCCTCCCCTGTGGATGTCCGGCCGCTGTCCCCTGGGATAGACACCTGCCTCGGGCCCATGGTGCCGGTCCATACCCCGGGCCACAGCCGGGACCATACGGCGTATTTTCTGCCGGACCGGGGCATTTTATTTGCGGGTGACCTTTACCTGGGGGACCGGATCAAATTTTTCCGGGCCGATGAAGACCTGGGTGCTGAGGTGGCCTCTTTAAAAAAGGTTGCTGCACTGGACTTTGATGTGCTGCTCTGCTGCCATAATCCCAGGAGAGAAGGGGGGAAGGCTCATATCCTGGCCAAACTGGATTTTCTGGAAAACTTTTATGGTTCGGTCAAAGAGCTGCATACTCAGGGATATGGTGAAAAGCAGATTTTTTCCATGCTCCGGCTGAAGGAAGACCGTTTCACCCGGATGTTCTGTTTTGGGAATGTCAGCATGATCAACGGGGTCAGATCCGTTATCCGCCATTACGAGGCCCAAGGCCGCATCCGTGAAGAGCAGCGGGCGGCCGTGGATTAGCCAGATCAGTCAGGGGACTGATTTCCCGGTTTTTTTGCCATTTTCCGGCTGAATTTGTCAACATGGTCCATGATCAGGGACGAGGCGGTTCGGCCGTCCCGGGCCTTCAACGCGGCGATGAGTTTTTCCAGGTCGGTGAGGTTTTCAAGGGTCCGCTCCCGATTCATGGGCAGGTAATACTCGTAATAGTTGTGGATGTTGTCGTGGATACTCTGCTGGAGAAACTGGAATACCGGGTTTCTGGACATGGTACCCATGTATGCATGCATGGCTTCGTCGGTTTTGAGAAATCCCTGCCAGTCTTCTTCTTCGTAACATGTTTTTGCCTTTTGGAAGAGGTCTTCCATGGTCTGGATGTCCTCGTCTGTGGCCCGCTGGGCCGCCAGTTCCACGATGCTGCCTTCGATTTTGATGCGAAATTCCGATAAATGGTCCAGGGAAACGTCGCCGGACCGGATAAGCAGGGCCAGGGACTGCATTACGGGTTCTGCGTCGATCTGTTTGACAATGGCGCCGCCGGCCACTCCCAGCTTTATTTCTATAAGGCCTTTCTGCTCCAATACCCGAAGGGCTTCCCTCAGGGTGCCCCGGCTGGTATTGAACATGTCCTTGAGTTCCCGCTCCGCCGGGAGCCGGGTCCCGGGTTCAAGTTTTCCGCTTAGAATTGCATCCTGTATCTGCTCGACCACATCCTGAAATACCCTGCTTTGCTTGGCTTTTTTAAACATGAACGGCCTTTTCTGTTTTTCGTAACTCCTGAAATTAAAATTTACGATACCTGACAAAACTGCATACGGTTAAACCATTTAACATTGATCCTGTCAATTGTTTTGACTTTATTTGCTTTTTTTGGGGCGGGCGGGGGCTGGTGCACGCCGGGGAGGACGCGATTTGCGGAACTGACGGGACGCCTGGCCTTTGCCAGGCCTGGGGGTGACCATTTGTTTCTGCTTTTCTTTGGCCCGGGGATTTTTCTCCACAAAGATTTTTTCACCGGTAAAGGGATCTTTTTCCGTATAATACATCAGGGTGGAAAAGGTGGAGGGGGTGGGGGTGAAAATCTGAACCTGTTCCGGCCGGATGTTCAGTTTCTTCCGGGTGAATTCCTTGAGCCGTGCCATGTCCCCGGCGGTGCAGCCCGGGTGGGCGGCAATGAGGTAATAGGTGAGAAACTGATTCTTGCCGGCGCGGGCCGAGAGCCGGTCAAAACTGGATTTGAAGGACAGAAGGTCGTCAACGGTCTGTTTGCCCATGAGGGCGAGAACACCGGGCTGGGTATGTTCCGGTGCCACCTTCATCTGGCCGGACACATGGTCCTGAATCAGTTTTTTCAGGTAGGGCTCCCCCTTTTTTTTGTCCCTGAGGATGAGATCGTAACGGATACCGGAGGTGATAAAGACCTTTTTTACCCCGGGCAGGGATTGAATGGCAGACAGGAGCCTGGCCTGGGGGCCGTGGTCGGGCCTCAGGGTGGGGCAGGGGGAGGGAAAGAGGCACCGCCGGTCCGGGCAGGCCCCTTTTTTTAATTTCTTCCTGCACTCATACCCGTACATATTGGCCGTGGGGCCGCCCAGATCAAATATATACCCTTTGAAATCCTTGTCCCGGGTCATTTTCCGGGCTTCGGCCAGGATCGAGTCCTGGCTGCGCCAGCGAACGGTCCGGCCCTGGTGGACGGTGATGGCGCAGAAATTACACTCCCCGTAGCACCCGTAGTGGGTGGGGATGGAAAAGCGGATGGTGTCCAGTGCCCTGACCTTTCCCATGGCTTTGTAATAGGGGTGGACATCCCGCTGGAAGTCCAGGTCGTGGACGGCGTCCAGTTCTTCTGTGGTGCTGCAGGGGGGCGGGGGATTGAGGATCAGGAAACGGTTGCCGTGCTGCTGGCTCAAAGGAACCGCCGTTTTAGGGTCGGTATTGGCGTAAAAGGTTTTAAAACTCTGGGTGTAGAGATCCTTGTCTTTGGCCACCTGCTCAAATGAGGGAAGTACCTCGCCTTTGGGGGCCTGTCCGATATAGGCCAGCCCGGGAATTTGTTCTGCGGCCGAAGGGTCTTTGGATTTCAGCGCCCGGGCCAGGCGGACCACGGTGGCGTGGGCCATGCCGAATGCCAGGTAATCGGCTTTGGCATCCAGGAGGATGGACCTGCGGATTTTATTGGACCAGAAATCATAATGGGCAATGCGTCTGAGGCTGGCTTCGATACCCCCGAGAACAATGGGCTTTGTGGATTTGAAAAACCGCCGTACCAGATTGGCGTACACGATGACGGCCCGGTCCGGCCGCCGGGTGTTCTGCCCCCCGGGTGTGTAGTCGTCCTGTTTCCTCCGTTTTTTAGATGCCGTGTAATTGGCCACCATGGAATCCACGGCCCCTCCTGAGATTCCCCAGAAGAGCCTGGGTTCGCCCAGGCGGGCAATGTCCCTGTCCGAATCGGTGTCCGGCTGGGCAATGACGGCAACACAAAAGCCCTGGGCTTCCAGGACACGGCCGATGAGGCTGACGCCCATAAAGGGGGAGTCGATATAGGCATCTCCGGTTACCAGGATGACATCCGGGCGGTCAATGCCTCGGCGTTTTAATTCTTCAGGGGTTGTGGGAAGGAACATAGGTATGGCGGCTTGTTAGGTTCAGGTTAACGATCAAATATCATACCAGGGAACGGTCCTAAAAACAATCAAACTATTGAGGCCGCCCATTTTATCGGTCTGACTGGCAGTTGATTCCGCCTCTAATTTAGCGTTGCATTTTAGTCCGGGTGTGTTACAACGTTAAAGATAGTTCAATTATAGACGCTGCTGCATCGGACAAAAAAAAGTATGCTGCAAAAAAAGACGGGCTTCAGCCTAAAAAAATTATCAATCCAGTTCAGTTTGATTGCCATCGGCATCCCGACTCTCGTGCTGATGGGTGTTGGCCTGGTTCAGGTGAAGGCGCTTAACGTCAAGCTGGCGAGCAGCCTTAATACCAAATTGAAAAATGAGGCGGCCCAGCTTTCCGCCAGCCTGTCCACGGCATTGTTTAATTTTGATGATGAAACCTGCCAGGTGATCGTTGCGGCGGCCATGAAAAAACCGGAGATCACCGGTATTGCCATCAGGGACCTGAATGAAGTCTATCTGAGTTCCGGCGGCGATGAAGAGACGGGCGATGATGAAGAAAAGGGCGCATCCAAAATTGTCCGGGAACCCATTATATTCAAATCAGAGACCATCGGCACCCTGGAACTCACCGCCACCACCCGGCTGATGAAAATACAGCTGGCTGAATTGAAAAAATCCATTCTTCTGCAGATCCTGGTGGTTGACATGGTCCTGGCGTTTGTGCTGACCCTGGTGCTGCTGCTTCGTTTTGTCCGTCCCCTCAAGGCCCTTGAAAAAGGGTCGGAGCATATTGCCGCAGGCAACCTGGATTATCCCATTGATGTGGGCCGCAAGGATGAAATCGGATCCCTGGCCGCCAACCTGCTCATCATGCGGGATGCGGTCCGGGAAAAAGTGGCCTCCCTTGAGGGAGAAATACGGCGTCACGAAAAAACCACGGTCACCCTCCAGACCACCAAGGAATATATCGACAGCATCATTAACTCCATGCCCAGCATGCTGATCAGCCTGGATTCGGATATGAATATCACCCAGTGGAACGACAGGGCCCGGGAACTGACCGGCATCACAAGTGAAGAGGCCGTGGGCCGCCTGCTCTTTGATGTGGCCGGTGAATTCACCGCCATCCGGGATGATATCCGGAACACCATGGAGTCCGGTGAGATCTTTGTCAAGGCCCGCCAGCCCAGATCCCGGGGGGAGAGTTCGGAATACGAGGATATTGCGGTCTACCCCCTGATTTCCGAACACGCAAAGGGAGCGGTGATCCGTGTGGATGACGTGACAGAGAATGTAAGGATGGAGCAGATGGTGGTCCAGTCGGAAAAGATGATGTCCGTGGGCGGACTGGCCGCCGGCATGGCCCATGAAATCAATAACCCCCTGGCCGGCATGATGCAGAATGCCCAGGTGGTGCTCCGCCGGATCAACGAGGATATGCCGGCCAGCATTGATGCGGCCAAAGAGGCGGGCACCACCATTGAGGCCATCCGGGACTTCATGAAAAAGCGCGGCATTAACCGGCAGTTGGAATCCATTCACCATGCCGGGGTCCGGGCTTCCCAGATCGTGCATAATATGCTCAGTTTCGCCCGCAAGGATAATACCGGAAAGGCGGGGCAGAACCTTGCTGAAATTCTGGACCTCACCCTTGAACTGGCCCAGAGTGATTATGACCTTAAAAAGCAGTATGATTTTAAAACCATAGAAATTCAAAGGGAGTATGCCCCGGATCTCCCACTGGTTTCCTGCGAGGCCAGCAAGATCCAGCAGGTTTTTTTCAATATCCTGAAAAATTGTGCAGAAGCCATCCAGGATGTAAAGGACAGGAAAGGCGAGTCTCCGAAATTTATCCTAAGGGTATTTAAAAAGGGCCATGATGTGGTGGTGGAAATAGAGGACAACGGCCCCGGCATGGACGAGCTTGTCCGCAAAAGGGTTTTTGAACCCTTTTTTACCACTAAGCCTGTGGGGCAGGGCACAGGGCTTGGGCTCTCCGTCTCCTATTTTATCATTACCGAAAGCCACGGCGGGAAAATGAGCGTGGTGTCATCCCCTGGGAAAGGGGCCCGGTTTATTATCCAGTTGCCGGTGGCCTGAATCCCGTTCAAAACTCTTCTTGACAAAGGATGTTTCTAATTATAGAAACAAAGGTGCGTTTCTTTATGTAGAAACGAAGCGTGCACCATCTATATCCAACATTTAAGGGAGAGTGAAGCGATGCCGACCAAAATTTTTCTAAGCGAAGATGAAATTCCCCGCCAATGGTATAATTTAGCTGCAGATCTGCCCGGTACCATCAACCCGCCCCTGGGCCAGGACGGAAATCCCATCAGCCCGGACATGCTGGCGGCGGTATTCCCCATGAACCTCATCGAACAGGAAGTCTCCCAGGAAAGATGGATCGACATCCCCGAAGGCGTCCTGGACCTGCTTTACCGCTGGCGTCCCTCTCCCCTTCACCGGGCCCTGTACCTGGAAAAGGCCCTGGATACCCCGGCCAAGATTTTTTATAAAAACGAGAGCGTCTCCCCTGCCGGGAGCCACAAGCCCAATACGGCAGTGGCCCAGGCCTGGTACAATAAGGAATTCGGAATCAAACGCCTGACAACGGAAACCGGTGCCGGCCAGTGGGGCTCGGCCCTCTCTTATTCCTGCGCCCTGCTGGGACTGGAGTGCAAGGTGTTCATGGTCAGGGTCAGTTTTGACCAGAAGCCCTTCAGAAAGGTGCTCATGCAGACCTGGGGGGGCAAATGCATCCCCAGTCCTTCCATGGAAACCCAGGTGGGCCGCGAAATTTTAGAACAGATGCCCGATACCCCGGGCTCCCTGGGCATTGCCATTTCCGAAGCCATTGAACAGGCCGTGGGGGACGAGACCGGCCAGACCCGCTATTCCCTGGGCTCGGTGCTCAACCATGTTATGCTCCACCAGACCATCATCGGCCTGGAAGCCAAAAAACAATTGAAAAAGGCGGGAATCGATAAGGTCGATACGGTGATCGGCTGTGCCGGAGGCGGGTCCAATTTCGCCGGCCTGTCCTTCCCTTTTGTTTACGACAAAATCAACGGGGCAGACATAGAGATTATTCCGGTGGAACCGGCGTCCTGCCCCACCCTCACGGCCACCCCCTTTTCCTACGACCACGGCGACGTGGCCAAAATGACCCCCATGCTGCCCATGCATTCCCTGGGGCATAAATTTATTCCGGCGCCCATCCATGCCGGCGGATTGCGCTACCACGGCATGGCCCCCCTGGTTTCCCATGCGGTGGAAGCCGGACTCATGGACCCCATTGCCGTAAAACAGCTGGAATGCTATGAGGCCGGACTGCTCTTCGCCCGGACAGAAGGCCTGCTGGTGGCCCCGGAAACCTGTCACGCCGTTGCCGCGGCCATCCGTTCGGCCAACCAGGCCAAGGAAGAGGGCAAAGAAAAGACGATCATCTTCAACCTCTCCGGCCACGGCCTCATGGACCTCAACGGCTATGAAAAATTCATGGCAGGAGAACTCCAGGATATTGCGCTCTCCGCCCAGGATGTGGAGGAATCCAGAAACATCAGCCTGGCGGGACATCCGGTCCCTAAAATCTGATTAGCAACTCTTTTTTGATAGCACCGTGTTTGAACGAAAATTTACCATATGCAAGGCGTAAGCAAGTCTGAAGGAGCGTACTGAAGTACGTGAGGATTTCAGACTTGCGCAGCAAGGAAGCCCATGGATGATCGTTTAAACATCATTTGTTCATGAGCAGCCATATGCCGGCCACGGCAACAACAGCCCCGGCCATGGCCCGGGCCGACACCCGTTCCTTGTGAATGTAGATGGAAAATGGGATGATGCATACCGGGGTCATGGACAGGAAGGTGGAGGCCACACCTGCGGTCAGGTAGTGAAGCACCTTCAGGGAAAGGGAGACCCCGATAAAGGGGCCGATGACGGCGCCCGTTGCCGTCCAGGCCACAGCCCGGCTGTCCCTGGCCGCTGCCCTCACCTGCCCCCATTTCCGGGTGATCGTAAAGTAAAGGATAAAACAGGCAAAGGCGGCCAGGGCCCGGATCTGGGTGGCGGCAAAGGCATCCAGGAATCCGTCCGGGGTCTGCATCCCTGTTTTGCTCATCACATATCCCCCGGCCTGGCCCATCATGGCCCCGATACCGAAAAGCACCCCTTTGAGACTGGCTCTCCGGGCCGCTTTGCGCCCGGGCAGGTCCGGGGCCTTGTTTTTTTCAAGGATGACCAGAACCACACCGGCCAGGGTGACCAGCATCCCCGCCCACTGCAGGGGCAGGTATACCTCCGATAGAAATGCCCAGCCGATGAGGGCCGCCATGGGGGCGGAGAGGCTGAAAATCAGCAGGGCCAGCCGGGGGCCCAGTTCCACCAGGGCCTTGAACAGGCAGATATCCCCCAGGAAAAATCCGATGATCCCGGAGAGGCTTAGATAGACCCAGGCACGGGCCGGAAAGTCCGTGGGGACAATGGCCCCGTTTTTAATAAGGAGGTAGACTGAAAAAAGGGCCAGGGCCGTTGATATCCGGATGATGTTCACGGGGGTGGCCCCCACCCGTTTTGAGGCGACTTCGAAAAACTGGACGCTGACGGTCCAGCAGAGCACCGTCGCCAGCGCAATAAATTCACCGGTATAGGTCATTGTGCGGTTTCTCCGGCCGGTGCCCCGGAGTGGACGGCGGTTTCGAACAATCCGGCCATGATATCTGCCAGCTGCAGCATGTGCTTGTGTACATCATCCACATCCCGCCCCGGATAGTTCCGGTAGGTGATGAGGATGCCGTTGAGGGCGGCAAAAAAGGCATGGGAGAGCATCCGGTGGCTGCCCTGGGGGTTGAGGATGTTGAAAAATCCGTTGAACTGGTCCAGCAGAGCCCGTTCAATCCGGTTCAGTTTCTCCACGGATTCCTTATTGAGTACCCCGTCCAGCATGAAATGGGTCATCATCCTGAAATAGGGATCATTGTCAATGAGAAATTCCACAAAGGTCCTGCCGATCTCCCGGACACCGGTGTCCGCCTCGCCGGTCAGGGACTTGAGCCGGGCCTCGGCTTTCTTTGCCCCCCTGACCAGGGCCTCAAGGAACAATGATTCCTGGTCCGGAAAATAGCGGTAGATGGAAGAGAGGGATATGCCTGATTCATCGGCAATATCACGCATGCTGACCTTGGGAAAAGGTTTGGCGGAAAAGAGCCGTTCCGCCGCATCCACAATGAGTTTCTGCCTGGCTTTTTTTTCTTTTTCCTTGAGTTTGGCAAGGGGTGTTTTCTTCATTTCGCGTACCGTCCGATTGTAAAGATTAACGGGCAACCCCTCCTTTTAGTAAAAAGATCGGGATTTCACAAGGGGCTTATTATGGATATCGGGGAAATGATAAAGGCAACATCGGCTATCCCCAGTATTTTTTCATATAGAGTTTTGAATGGTCATGGCAAAATTGCTCAAGACTGCCGAATATGCGGTATCCCCGTTTTTCATAAAATCCTGGATTCTGAAAGCTGTAGGTGTAAAGGTAGATACCCACGCAGTTTTTCTCCTGGGCAATGGATTCCGCCCGTTTGAGGAGATCGGTGCCCGTTCCCCGCTGCCTGTGTTTTTCATGGACCCAGAGGCTGGCGATGTACATCCAGCCGCCGCCGATGGTGCAATGGATGCCGGCGGCCAGGGCACGGCAGTCATCCATCACCTTTATGATCACCTCCTCGTAGCCGTATCCCTCTATCCGGCGGGAATTGTGCCGGAGTAGTTTCTCCTCCAGGGCTTTGGTCTCATGGGAAGGGGGATTGAATTCGGTGATTATTTTCATGTTGAACCCATAAATAAAGAATACGGGTAACCTAACCATCCCCTGCATCAAAAAGCAACAGGAAATCCCCGGGTATCTGTCTCCAAACCTGGATAGAGGCCGAGCCACAGGCCGGAGCCGGAAGCTCCCGGCCTGTGGTTGGGATCGGGTGTCGGGGCGGGCATCAGCCTGCCAGCACCTCGGAGAGGGCCAGGTCCTGGTAGGCGTGGGTGAGGTCTGAGCAGAACCTATCCCATCGTTGGCAGGCGTCCAGGGTGGCCGGGTCCGGGGCAAAGAGGTTGGGGTGGGATACCAGTTCCTCGGCCTCGCTGGAGAGTCTGGATACCAGATCGGGATCGGCCCCGTCCAGCATGGATGCCACGACGCGGCCGGGGGGGTACCATTCCCTTGCCCGCTGGAAATCCCGGTGCATCTGGGTCAGCAGGACGTTGCGGGGGCCTTCCCAGAGTTCATTGATGGCCGCGTCCCTGTAAAGCCTGGGCAGGGAGGAGAAATCTTCCATGACCCCGTGGCCGCCGAAGATGGACATGGCGGAGCGGATGACATCGGTGCAGTCCCAGGAGGCCGTGATTTTCTGGAGCATGACCAGTTCCCTGATATTGAACCGCTGCTCTTTCATCTCAAGGGGCTCGTCGGCAGCCATCCCTTTTTTAAGCCCTCCGTCCAGGGCGAGGAAATCCCGGTAGAGCTTGAAGGCGCCGGCAAGGGTCCGCCTGGCCGCCTGTTTCATTTGGCCCAGCTGGGAGTTGACCAGGGGGAACTGGCCGATGGCCAGGCCGAAGGCCGACCGCTTTTTGCTATACCCTTTGGCCTCCCTGTAGGCCCGGGCCATGCTGGCGGCGGCGGAGATGCCCACGGTGAGCCGGGAGTAAGTCAGAACGATGCCCACCACATTGGACAGTCCCTTGTCCAGGGGGCCGGCCGGGTAGGCCACGGCCCCCTTGTAGGAGATTTCCGCCGTGGTCAGTTCGCTGGTGCCCATCTTCCATTTGATGCGGTTGATGGTGTATCCGTTGCGGATTTCTTTTTCCTTGTCCCCCTCCAGCCAGGCGGGAACGATAAACAATCCCACCTTTTCGGACCCCCGGGGTTTGGCGGTGACCACGGCATAGTCGGCATGGGTGGCGGAACAGAAGAATTTATCCCCGTATAGCCGCCAGACGCCGTCGGTCTCCACGGCTTCCACCCGGTTGGCCGGGACGTCGGAGCCGCCCTGGATTTCCGAAAGGAACTGGGAGCCGATGGCAATGTCCTCCCCGAATCCCTCCCTGCAGTGGGTGAGAATCTGCTTGAGTTCCGGGCTGTCCGCATAGTATTCCAGCAGGGCCACCAGGCCTTCGGTACAGGTCAAAGGACAGCAGACGCAGGCCTCGCCCAGCTGGTAGATCAGGTACATTTTTACCATTTTTTCCATGGGGGAACAGTCCGGGGCAAAGAGTTTTTCTGCAAAAATCTCCTTTTCCAGGGCCAGGGTTTCCATGGGGCGGACGATGCGGTCGATGCGGTGGTTATGGCCGTCGTAGTGTACGATATACGGGCGTTTTTCCGGTACGGCCGCCTCTTCGGCCAGCTTTTTCCACCTATGGGATACCTTGGGGGAGATCTCCCTGGCGGCCCGGTCCAGTTCTTCCCATTGGTCCGGTGCGTAGTGGCGGATCACCTTTTGGAAAAAGGTGTCGTTTTCATAGAAATCCACAGATTCCCGCCATTGGAGAAAATCGTCAAAGGAATATGAATTATGGGGGTCGGGATATGACATAATGGAGGTCTCCTTTCTTTAAATCCGGTCCTTTATTTGGTCTTTGAGGGATCGTTTCAATACCTTGCCCAGGGTGTTCCGGGGAACCTGGTCGATGAAATGGATTTCTTTGACACATTTGAATCCGGCAAGGTTTTGCCGGCAGTGGTCAATGATTTCCGACGGGGACGGGGCCGCATCCTGGGCCGGGACAATAAATGCCACGGGGATTTCCCCCCATTTGCCGTCGGGCTTGCCGATAACGGCGGCTTCAGCCACCTTGGGATGGGCGGTGATCACCGACTCCAGTTCTGCCGGATAGATGTTTTCCCCGCCGGAAATGATCATATCCTTGAGGCGGTCCACCACATAGATAAAACCGTTTTTGTCTTTCCTCCCCAGGTCCCCGGAACGGTAATACCCGTCCACAAGGGCGGCTGCAGTGGCTTCTGGATTCTCCCAGTAGCCCTTGAATACCTGGGGACCGAAAATGCAGATTTCCCCGGTTCCCCCGGTTTCGAGTTCTTTTCCGGAAACAGGATCCATGATTTTGATATCGCCGTGGAATACGGGTTTGCCCATGGAATCGGATTTTTCAAGTCCCATGGCCTTGGTCCAGAAGGTGATGGCCCCGGAATATTCCGTGGCCCCGTATACCTGGTAAACGTCAATGCCGCTGGTGTCGTAGGACTGGATAAGGGATTGGGGCACCGGCGCGCCGCCGCAGATGAAATATTTAAGGGCGGAGAGGTCCCGGTCCCGGAAACCGGGCACCATGGCCATGTACTGAAGCATCACCGGGACGGTCATGGCAAAGGTGATCTTTTCTTTTTCAATGATTTCCCAGGCCGCAGCCGGGTCAAAATCGGGCATGAACACCATGGGGCACCCCACATGGATGTTGGCGAAGATGGGGGCCAGGCCGCCGATGTGGAAGAGGGGGGCCACGGAAAGGAAGCGGTATTGGAATGTCCATTCCAGGCTGTGTACCAGGCCGACGGCGGCCCAGAAACAGTTGTCATGGGTGAGGACCGCTCCCTTGGGATTGCCCGTGGTGCCCGAAGTGTACATGAGTACGGCCGGATCGCTGCCTGAACCTGCCGGTACCGGTTCCTCCTCGCCCATGTCCGCCAGCACGCTTTCAAAGGATTTATCCGGGCCCTTTGGGTCGCCGGAATTTTCGATGGCGATGAAATCCTCTACCGGAGTGCCGGATTTAAGGCGTTCAACGGTTGGGTAAAATTCATCCCCGTAGACCAGAAGGGTGCTCCCGCTGTCGTTGAGGATATAGCTCAGTTCGGGAGCCGTGAGCCTGAAATTGAGAACCACAGTAATGACCCCTTTTTTGGCGGCCCCGAACAGGGTGGTGAGAACCTGTTCGTTGTTTTTGGCCAGGACGGCGATGCGGTCTCCGGTCCGGACACCGGCTTGGGAGAGGTAGGCGGCAAATCGGTTGATACGCCGGTTCATCCCATCGTAGGTGTACCGGTACCCGGTGCCGATGCAGGCTTCGAGGTCGGGGCTGAGGAATGCGCGGTTTGCGAACATGGTGCCGATGTTGATATTCATAATCCCTCCGAAATCTAGTAATTATGCTAATAAAAACAATGAGAACACTGTTCTCGAATAAGCATGCTTGTTCTAAAATGTCAATAGGGGCGGAAAATTTTTTTGAGGGAGGCTGAAAATAACATCCCGGTCGCGGGTGCCATCGGGCGGGCCCCCGGAAACGGGTGCGGATGTTTTCTGTCGTTTGCCGGGGGCGCCTAAGTATAGACTCCGTGCACCATAAGGGGGTGCCGGAGGCGGGGTTAATAATTCATGGCGTCGAGGATGCCGGAGACGGTGCCAAAGGGCTTTCGGCCGAAAAAGGAGAGGGCAAGGTCGCATTTATTGGAAAAGAATCCGTCCACGCCGTTGTCCATGACCATTTTCATGTCCACGGGCTCATCAATGGTATACGCGTGGACGAGCATGCCCAGGTCATGGGTCATTTCGTTCATCCAGGGCTTTACCGTGTCCATGTAGCTCTGGGCGCCTTTTACGGGATCATTGAAGCCTGCCAGTTTCGCGCCGGGCCCGGTGCCGGTGGCACCGTTGGCACGGGCCCAGTCCAGCCACCGCTTGTAATTGGCCTTGGAGAGCACCTCCCATTTGGCGGAGAACTGGGCATAGGATTCGCCTTCGGCCTGTTTGGCCGGTTCACTCTTGCGCAGGGGGCCGTAGGTCCTGCTCAGGTCGGCGGCGGGGTCGCCCTGGTCCACCTTGGCAGCGCCCCAGGCATCTGCCTCATCCTGGGTATAGAGCCAGATCAGAAACACCTTGGGGGTATGGGGCATGTAGGTGTTGAGCAGCGGCAGGCTGCTGGGCTCAAAGGTCTGGAGGATGGTCCGGGCAGGGGTGTATTGGACGCCGATATTTTTTGCGGCATCAAATCCTTTCGGGGCCTTTTTTACGGAAGATCCCAGCCAGTTTCTGAGTTTAAGATAGGCGTAGAGATCTTTTTCAATGCCGGGAAACTGTGTGGCCACCTTGGTTTCAATGTAAATGCCAGGGCGGTTGCCGTTATCCCGGGGATCGGGGCTGCCGTCGGCCAGTTTGCCCTCTGCAATATTGATGAATTCTTCCAGGGTGCAGATTTTGGCACCGGCAAAGGATTGTCTTGCCAGGTTCGGGGTGCCGTTCTCTTTCTTTTCTTTATTGAACCAGGTCCCTGCATCCAGCTGCTTCAGTTCGGCCAGAGTGAATTTGCTCACCGGATCATCGGCACGCTTCGGGAATACCGAGGCAATATTGGTGGTCCGTTTTAAATTATTGTCGTGCAGGGCCATGAGTATCCCGTCCTTGGTCCGCTGCAAATCGCATTCCAGGTAATCTGCACCCAGGTTCCGGGCCAGGCGGTAGGCGGCTTCCGTGGATTCCGGCGCGTAAAAGGAGGCCCCCCGGTGGGCGATAACGGCCGGGTGGGGAACCCCCTGGGCCATGGCGATTTTTTCACCTTTCAGGGCCGCTGTGGCGCCTGCTGGGGTGCCGGCGGCCAGGGCCATGCAGATACAGGCCGCCAGGGCGGCATACATTTTTTTTCTCAGATTCATTTTTTTTCCTTATTGTAAAGTTAGGCCAATACAGCGTTGCCGCTGCAGTGAAGGCCCATCTTTAGGCTAGGCCGGTATGGTTGTCAATATTGTGGTTAACCCAATGGAAAAATTTATCAGAATCTAACAGAATACCGTGGGGTTTCCGCAGGCCGGAAAGGTATCGGAATCGGTCCTAAAACGATTATGTCCAGAGCTGGGCCAGGGCCATTGCCCAGAGGATGCCGGCCATGGCCAGGCTGACGAAAACGGCGGCGCTGCACATATCCTTGGCCCGGCCGGCCAGTTCATGGAAATCCGGAGAGACCATATCCACCACCGCTTCCACTGCGGAGTTGAGCAGTTCGACAATGAGAACCAGGGCTGTGGCAAAGAAGAGCAGGCCCTTCCAGGCCAAGGAGAGGGGCAGGAAGACCAGGGCCGCTGAAAGAACGGCCACCAGAATCAGTTCCTGGCGAAAAGCCGCCTCATTGGCCCAGGCATATTTCAGGCCTTTGAGGGTGTATAAAAATGCCGCCCAGATTCTGGCGGCGCCGGTTTTGGGAGCGGGTTTTTTATTCATAGTCCCTGCCTACCAATATTGGGGCCGGGTGTAAAGGCAAAATTCAGCCGGAAGAGCGGGGATGGCAAAGCACACGGTGTTTTGCGCCTTGTCAAATTCAAGCTAAAATGGTATATTCATTCGATTTTCAATCTGTAAATAATGGTGCCTTCAAAATTTGCAGGCACTGGAAGATAAGATAACGAAGCAGTACAAGGTGGTTAAAAAAAAGGATAAACATATATACCGCTGCCGCTCCTGCGGGGGGCAGGCCCCCAAATGGATGGGACA
The DNA here is from genome assembly GCA_028768525.1 of Desulfobacter sp. Classification (NCBI taxonomy): domain Bacteria; kingdom Pseudomonadati; phylum Thermodesulfobacteriota; class Desulfobacteria; order Desulfobacterales; family Desulfobacteraceae; genus Desulfobacter; species Desulfobacter sp. The sequence continues at coordinate 3,956,766 of CP054837.1, forward strand.
ATGCCCGGAGTGCGGGGACTGGGATTCCCTGGTGGAGGAACGGCTGGTGACGGCCACCCCGGGAAAGGCCGGGAAGGGCCGGACGGCCATTGCGGCCAAGCCGGTGCCCATTGATTCCGTGGAGGTGACCGAGTCCCAACGCCTGGTCACGGGGATTGCCGAGTTTGACCGGGTGCTCGGGGGCGGTATTGTGGACGGTTCGCTGATTCTTATCGGCGGGGATCCGGGCATAGGCAAGTCCACCCTTATGCTCCAGGTGCTCTCCATCCTGTCCAAGGCCGGGAGAAAGTGCCTTTATATCTCCGGGGAGGAGTCCGTCCGCCAGCTTTCCATGCGGGGCCAGCGTCTGGAGTCGGCCAGTTCCAATCTCTATGTGGTCTCCGAGACCGACCTGGACGCCATTTTGTCCATGGCGGACCAGGATAAATACGATGCCATGGTGGTGGATTCCATCCAGACCGTTTTCCATCCGGAAATCACATCCACACCGGGAAGCGTGGCCCAGATCCGTGAAGCATCCATGCAGTTCATGCGCCTGGCAAAGCAGACGGGCATTCCCATTTTTCTGGTGGGCCATGTCACCAAGATCGGGGCCATTGCAGGCCCCCGTATCATGGAGCACATGGTGGATACGGTGCTCTACTTCGAAGGGGACAAGAGCCATATTTTCAGGATTCTGAGGGCGGTGAAAAACCGGTTCGGCTCCACCAACGAGATCGGGGTCTTTGAAATGCGCGAACAGGGCCTGGCCCAGGTGCCCAATCCCTCGGCCGTGTTTTTATCCGAACGGGCCGCAGTGGCCCCGGGGTCTGTGGTCACCGCCTGCATGGAAGGGACCCGGCCCATTCTGGTGGAAATCCAGGGCCTGGTGTCCAGCACCAGCCTGGGGACCCCGAGGCGGACGGTACTGGGCCTGGATGGCCACCGGGTGGCACTGATCGTGGCCGTCATGGAAAAGCGGCTGGGCATGAACCTGGCCGGCCTGGATATTTTCATGAATGTCACCGGCGGTGTCCGCATTCTTGAACCCGCCGCCGACCTGGCCATTGCAGCGGCCCTGGCCGGCAGTTTTCTGGACCGGCCCGTGGAGAAGGAGACCACCCTTATCGGGGAGATCGGCCTCACCGGCGAGATCCGGGCCGTCAGCCACGCCCAGGCCCGGATCAAGGAGGCCGCCAAGATGGGATTCACCCGTTGCCTGGTGCCCACCGCCACCATGAAGCAGTTATCAAAGATTAAGGGCATGACCATTGAAAGCGTGAGTTTTTTAAAGGATGCCATGGAGGTATTGTTTGAGGGGTAAACCAAAGAAAAAAGGCCGCGGCGGTAAAGGGGGCCAGTGGGCCGACCATCTGACGGAAAAAGCCAAATCCCAAGGCTATCCGGCCCGGTCCATATATAAGCTGGAAGAGATTCAAACCAAGTTCCGCGTGATGAAAAAAGGGGATACCGTGCTGGATCTGGGCTGTGCCCCGGGTTCCTGGATGCTCTATGCGGCCAAAGAGGTGGGAAAAGAGGGGCGGGTTTTCGGCATCGACCTGAAGGCCGTTGAGATTAAATTGCCTGAAAACATAACGGCCATCCAGGACAATATACTGAAGCTGGAAAATCCGGGTTTCATCGAGGAGGTGGACGGGTTTCATACCATCATGAGCGACATGGCACCGGCCACCACCGGCAGGAAGGATGTGGATGCCCTCAGGTCCTTTGAACTCTGCCGCATGGCCCTGGATACGGCGCTGAAAAATCTGGCGCCCAAGGGTAATTTCATCTGCAAAATTTTTCAGGGCAATGACTTTAAGGCGTTTGAAAAAGAAGTAAAAGCCGCTTTCAGAGAATGTAAGATTTTCAAGCCGGAAAGTTGCAGAAAACAGAGTAAAGAAATATATATAATAGCAAAAGGTAAAAAATAAGGAGGATCCATGTCAGGACATAGTAAATGGTCGACCATCAAGCATAAAAAAGGGGCGGCTGATAAAAAGAGGGGCAAGATATTCACCAAGCTGATCAAAGAGATCACCGTAGCCGCCCGGATGGGCGGAGGGGATCCCGAATCAAACCCCCGGCTCCGCCACGCCGTTGCTGCGGCCAAGGCCCAGAATATGCCCAAGGATAATTTTGAGCGGGCCATTAAAAAGGGTACGGGCGAGCTTGAAGGCGTCAACTACGAGGAAATTCTTTACGAAGGGTACGGGCCCGGCGGGGTCGCCGTTCTGGTGGAATGCCTTACGGACAACAAGAACCGGACCATTGCCGATGTTCGCTATATTTTTAACAAGGCCGGCGGCAACGTGGGCACCGACGGGTGTGTGGCATGGATGTTCGATAAAAAGGGGCTGATCTCCGTGAGCAAGGAGGATGCCGATGAGGACACCCTCATGGAAGTGGCCCTGGATGCAGGCGCCGAAGATATCAAGGATGAGGGCGATGTCTTTGAGATCATCACCGAACCGGCGGATTATGATGCGGTAAAGGATGCCGTGGATAATGCTGAAATTCCCTGCCAGATGGCAGAGATCACCATGCTTCCCCAGAACATGACGGCTGTGGAAGGAAAGGAAGCGGAGCAGATGGTGAGGTTCATGGATGCCTTGGATGACTGCGATGACATCCAGAAATTTTATACCAATGCAGATATTCCCGACGAGGTCTTTGAAGCGATGTAATCCATCCTTTTCGGGACTGGGATTTTTGTATTAAAAAAAGGAGTCGTGCTGTCCGCCGGCTCCTTTTTTTATTGGGTTTTATTTTTAAATAAAGCTATTTCATATCGATCATTTTCTGCACGGCCCCCAAGGCTTTCACCCTGATCTCCTCAGGCACTTCGACTTTGCCGGCCAGAGTGTCCAGGCTGTCCACAATATTTTCAAGTGTTGTCTTTTTCATATCCGTACAGAGCATTTTACCTGAAGCCGCATAGAATTTTTTCTTTGGGTGGGCTTTGGCGATGGGATGGAGGAGGCCTATTTCCGTACCCAGGATGAATTCCCGGGCATTGCTTTCTCCGGCAAAGCGGATCATGCCTGAGGTGGACTGGATGCTGTCGGCCAACTCAAGTATTTCAGGGGGGCATTCCGGATGGGCCACAAACAGGGCGTCGGGGTGGGAGGCCTTGGCCGCATTCACCTCCTCCACGGTCAGGTCGTTGTGGAAGGGGCAGAACCCTTCCCAGAGGTGGACCTTTTTATCTGTATTGGCGGCAGCATATTTGGCCAGGTTTCTGTCCGGGGTCATGAGCACTTCATCGGCATCCAGGGCGTTGACCACCTTGACCACGTTGGCCGAGGTGCAGCAGATATCGGATACCGCCTTGACCGCCGCCGAAGAATTGACATAAGTGATCACAGGGATGTCCCCCAGTTCTTCTTTCCGCTTAACAAGGGCCTCCGGGGTAACCATGTCGGCCATGGGGCAGCCGGCATCGGGGTTGGGCATGAGCACGGTTTTCTCCGGAGAGAGAATGGCTGCAGTTTCAGCCATGAACCGGACCCCGCAGCAGACAATGATATCGGCGTCGGTGGCCGCCGCTTTGATGCTCATTTCCAGGGAATCCCCGCAGAGGTCCGCGATATCCTGGATCTCGGCCGGCTGGTAGTTATGGGCAAGGATGATGGCGTTCTTTTCTTTGGCAAGGGCTTTTATTCTGTCTATCATGGCTGTTCCTGTGCTTGAATCAATTAATTCATTTCAATGACTTCCGCATCTTCCGGAATGATGAAGTCAAAATTCCGGGGGTCGGGGGCGTTGAAACGAATATTGGTAAAATAAAATTTGGTGGTGTCCCCGTAGGGGTTTTCCGTAACCACAATCTGGATGTCATGGCCGGGTAGGCCTACGGTGAGGCGGATGGCGGCCAGGTCCGGGCTCTCATTTTTGGGGATGAGCAGCAGTTCGGCAAAACCATCCCCGTTTTTTTCCATTTTGATGTCGAAATCCGTTCTGATCCGGGTGATGTCGGATAAAAAGGCCCCACCGGCACCGGATTGGAAAAAGGCCTCGGCACTGCCCTGCATCACCTGATGCTCCCCGGGTCGGTAGATCCACAGCGCCTTTCCGTTGGTGATGATTTCGTGGCGGTCCGGGGTCTCATAGGTCCAGCGCATCTTACCCGGGTGGCTGAACCAGGCTTTGCCCGTGGCGATTTCTGTGATGTCCAGGGCGGTAAGCCGGGAAGCCTGTTCAAAATCTGCGGAAAAGCCTTTGTTGGCATACCGCTGTTCCAGACCGGCAAGGATTTCTTCCTTCAGCGGCGGTTTGCCGCAGAGGCCCGGAGCGGCCGAAACCAGTAAGGCCGCCAGCCCGATAGTCAGTATGGCAATGGATGTGTAAAATTTCGACATGGCCTCTCCTTGTTTTATCTCAGCAGTTTTTCCAGGTTTTTGCGCTTGTCTTCGGCATAGATCCGGCGCAGTTTGGGCTTTTCTATTTTGCCAGTGGGATTCCGGGGGACATCACCGAAAAAGATTTTTTTCAATTGCTTGTACCGGGGCAGTTCATGCTGGAAGTCAATGATGTCCTGCTCGCACATCATGGTGTTGGGCTTGAGGCTGATAATGCCGGCGGGCAGTTCTCCCAGGCGCTCGTCGGGCACCCCGATGACGGCGATATCCTTTATTTTTTCATGTTTGAGGAAAAAATTTTCAATCTCCACGGGGAAGATGTTTTCACCGCCGTAGATGATCATGTCCTTTTTCCGGTCAACCAGCCATATGAATCCGTCCTTGTCGTACCGGGCAATGTCCCCGGTGTGAAGCCAGCCGTCCTTCAGGGTTTTGGCGGTGGCCTCGGGATTTTTATAGTATTCCTTCATGACGCCGGGGCCTTTGACAATAAGTTCGCCGGTCTCGCCGCCGGGCAGGGGATTACCCTGCTTGTCCACTATTTGTGCCTCCCAGCCGTGGCCGGGAATACCGATGGGGCCAATGCGGTTTGTATTCTCGACACCCAGGTGGACGCAGCCGGGTCCTGCGGATTCGGTGAGGCCGTAATTGGTGTCATAGGCCTGGCCGGGGAAAAATTTCTGCCAGTTTTCAATGAGGCTGGGGGGGACGGGCTGGGCCCCTATGTGCATGAGCCGCCACTGGTCCAGCTTATGGTCGGCCAGATTGATCTGGTCATTCTCAATGGCAATGAGGATATCATGGGCCCAGGGCACCAGGAGCCAGACAATGGTGCATTCTTCTTCTGATACGGCCTCGATAATCCATTCGGATTTAACCCCGTTGAGCAGTACGCATTTGCCCCCCACCAGGAAGGAGCCCATCCAGTGCATCTTGGCGCCTGTGTGATAGAGGGGCGGAATACAGAGGAATACATCTGAGTGGGTCTGGCCGTGGTGGGCGTTTTCCACATGGCAGGCATGCATCAGGGCCTCGTGGGTGAGGAGCACGGCCTTGGGGGTGCCGGTGGTGCCGGATGTGAAGTAAAGGGCGGCTTCGTCCTCGGGTGATAGGGGAACCCGGGGTAGGGCTTGGTCATCGGCTTCGACGATGAATTTTTCATAGGGACAGGCCCATTCCGGGCAGTCTTTTTCCGGGCCTGTGAAGATCCAGAGTTCCACAAATTGATCCAGGTCCGCCCGTATGGTTTCCAGGCGGTCGATGAACTCCGGCCCGAAAATAAAGGCCCTGGCCCCGGCGGTTTCCGTACACAGCTTGATTTTATCGGCCTCAAACCTGAAGTTCAGGGGGACGGCCCAGGCGCCGGTATGGAGGATGCCGAAATAAATGGGCAGCCAGTCCAGGGCGTTGGTCATGAGGTGAACCACCTTGTCCCCTTTTTGGACGCCGTTGTGCACCAGGGCATTGGCTGTTTTTATGCTCTGGGAGTGGAACTGGCGCCAGGTGATTTCATGGCGGGCGCCTGTTGCCGGTATCCGCTCCACCAGGGCGGTCTGGTCAGGATAAAGGGCATTGTTTTGTGCGAGTATCTCTGTAATGATCATCTTTTAATAAGGCCTTTGTACCAAAAATTAAAAATCCTGCCGGGGATAATATCCCACGGCAGGATTATATTCAATGATAAATGGCAGATAAGCCTAAGGACTTATAAGCGATTTTACTTGTCTTTTTTGACCTCTTCAAAATCGGCATCCACCACATCGTCGTCGTCCTGGGCAGCACCTGCACCGGCGGCATCGCCACCGGCAGCACCTGCGGCGCCGGGGTTATCGGCCTGGGCCTGCTGGTACATGACTTCGGCCAGCTTGTGGGAGGCCTGGGACAGGGCTTCGATTTTGGCTTTGAGTTCATCAATGCCGGCAGTGTCTTTGGCCTGTTTCAGGGCCTCTGCCGCCTCTTCAATACCCTTTCTGGTGGCTTCGTCCACCTTGTCCCCATGTTCCTTCAGGGTTTTTTCGGTCTGGTCCACCAGGGCTTCGGCCTGGTTTTTGGTGTCTACCAGTTCACGTTTTTTCTTGTCTTCCTCGGCGTGCATTTCAGCATCCTTGACCATTTTTTCGATTTCATCGTCGGAAAGGCCGGAAGCGGCAGTGATCTGGATGGACTGCTCCTTGCCTGTGGCCTTGTCTTTGGCGGCCACATGGACAATGCCGTTGGCGTCGATGTCAAAGGAGACCTCGATCTGGGGCACACCCCTGGGAGCGGGGGGGATGTCTTTGAGTTCAAACTGGCCCAGGGTTTTGTTGTCGGCAGCCATTTCCCGTTCACCCTGGAGCACGTGGATGGAAACGGCGGGCTGGTTGTCTGCGGCTGTGGAGAATACCTGGCTCTTTTTGGTGGGGATGGTGGTATTCTTGTCAATCAGCTTGGTCATAACACCGCCCAGGGTTTCAATACCCAGGGAAAGCGGGGTGACATCCAGCAGGAGTACGTCGTTGACGTCACCCTGGAGTACGCCGGCCTGGACCGCCGCGCCCATGGCCACAACTTCGTCGGGGTTTACGCCCTTATGGGGTTTCTTGCCGAAGATTTTTTCAACCCGTTCCTGTACGGCGGGCATACGGGTCATGCCGCCAACCAGAACGACCTCGTCCACACCGCCGGAACCGAGGTTGGCTTCTTTCAGTGCGGTGAGGCAGGGTTTTTCCAGATTGTCCAGCAGGTCGGCAACCAGGGATTCCAGTTTGGCACGGGTCAGTTTTACATCCAGATGTTTGGGGCCGGAGGCATCCGCCGTGATAAAGGGCAGGTTGATGGCGGTTTCCGTGGCGGTGGAAAGTTCCATTTTTGCCTTTTCAGCCGCTTCTTTCAGGCGCTGCAGGGCCATCTTGTCGGTTCTCAGATCGATGCCCTGGTCCTTTTTGAACTCATCGGCCAGGTAGTCGATGATTCTCAGGTCAAAGTCCTCGCCGCCCAGGTGGGTGTCGCCGGAGGTGGATTTTACTTCAAACACACCGTCGCCGATTTCCAGTACGGATACGTCAAAGGTACCGCCGCCCAGGTCGAATACGGCAATTTTTTCTTCGCCTTTTTTGTCCAGGCCGTAAGCCAGGGAGGCAGCAGTGGGTTCGTTGATGATCCGTTTGACTTCAAGGCCGGCGATTTTGCCTGCATCCTTGGTGGCCTGGCGCTGGCTGTCGTTGAAGTAGGCAGGAACGGTGATGACCGCTTCCGTTACCGCTTCCCCAAGGTAGTCCTCGGCAGTCTTCTTAATGTTGGCCAGGATAAAGGATGAGATTTCAGCAGGGCTGTGCTGTTTGCCGCGCAGGTTGATCCGGGTGTCGCCGTTGCTGGCCGCTTCTATTATATATGGCAGGATAGGGACGTCATCCTGGACTTCTTTTGAGCTGAATTTGCGGCCGATGAGCCGTTTTACACCGAACACAGTGTTTTCGGGGTTGGTAACGGCCTGGCGTTTGGCAGTTTGGCCGACAATGCGTTCTCCGCTTTCGCTTACCGCAACAATGGACGGGGTGGTCCTGCCGCCTTCTGCATTGGTGATAATCTTTGCTTCGCCGCCAGCTTCCATGACAGCAACACAGGAGTTTGTGGTTCCTAAATCAATTCCGATAATTTTACCCATAACATAGCCTCCAAAATATTTTAATTTTCTTCAGTTTTTTCAGTTTCTTTTTCCACTCTTTTTGAAACAACTACCATGGCCGGCCGGATGAGTCTGTCATGGAGGGTGTACCCTTTTTGCAACACCGTTGTAACGGTGTTGTCCGGAAGGTCGTTGTTCTCTTCCTGGGTAACCGCCTGGTGGAAGTTGGGATCAAACGGCTGGTTCTCCGCTTCCACCGGTTTCACGTTAAAGGATTCAAAGAGTTTTATGATTTCCTTGTGGGTCAGCTTGACCCCTTCAAGGAGACTGGCATCATCAGAAGCGTCTTCTGCGGAGACAATCGCCCGTTCAAGGTTGTCCACCACTGAGAGGAGCTGCTTGAAAACCATTTCGTTGGCAAACTTTTTGAAATCATCAATTTCCCTTTGTTTGCGTTTTTTGAAGTTTTCAAATTCCGCCGAAAGCCTCAGGGTTTTTTCTTTCTCAGCGGCCAGCTGATCTTTTAATTCCTGATTGTTTTCAGTGGCGTCCAGGTTGATCTCCTCTTTGGATTTTTTTTGTTCCTCGGCCGGATCGACCTTGGTGGAGGAAGCAGCGGCAGCGTTTTTTTTCTTTGTCTCTTTTTTAGTTTTGTTCTCTTTGAGTACCAATTTGTTTTGCTCCAAAATCCCTAACAATTAAGAGTTTTAGTCATTGTTTCCGATAAATTATGGCTGAAAAATAAGTCTGTTTAAAGGCATGTCAAGATATAAAGGATGTGGGGATGAAAGAAAAAAGAACCGGCTGAACAAGTCGGACGGATAATTGCATGACCGGGATCGATCCACGACACAGAAGGGATCACTTATCGCTGCTTCCTTCCGGACCTGACGAGGTTCATGGCCGTCTGTTACGAGGCGACCGATCAGAATTATCCGCCCGGCTTATCCAGCCGGAGCAATATTATATACGTGCTTTTTTGTTAAAATTCAAGATTAATTTAAGCGCGGACTGGTTATGCCGGCGCGGCCGGTCCATAAAAACTGCGGTGACCCTTTATGTTGGCGGAATTCCGGGAGCAGAATTCCGTCATTCCCGGATAAATTAATATTTGAACTAAAAATCGTTTTCATATACTATAAACAGGTCCATTTCAGAATTAGCCAAAACAGGAGAATGCAATGAGCGAAATAGTGAATGACGGTGATCAGACCATTATCAAACCGGGTACGGATGTTGTCGCTTCCATGGCTGAAAGCTTTAAAGGTGAACTGCTGGCGGCCATTAAAGGGTCAACCGGGACAGTCTCGATAGATCTTGACGGTGTTGAAATGGTGGACTCCGTAGGAATCGGTGTCATTATTGCGGCCCACAACTCGTTGAATCAGGCCGGCAGGGAGTTTAAAGTCATTAACGTGACAAAGGATATTTTTGGCCTTTTTTCAACCATGCGCCTGAACCGCCGGTTTACTGTGGAAGGTGCTGAATAGGGGCGATATTGTGCTGAGAAAGCATGCTCTGGCTGTTTCAGCCTTTTTGCTTGCTGCTGCAACGACGGCGGGCTGCGACAGAGATAAAGAACAATTTTCCGGACTTTCCGAAATGGTTGCCGAACGGCACCAGGTGCGGCGGTCGCTTTCCGATGAGGATGGCGGTACCGGCAAGGTTGGAAAGAAGGCGGGTGAATCAACAGAAATCGCCGGTGACCCGGCACAACCGGGCAAGGAACTGGCCTCCGGTATTCTGTTTGAAAAACAAATTCAAATTCTGGATGCCCAATCCAAAACCCCTTTGGCTAAGGGGGTGGCTTATCTTGATAAACAGGGACGTATCGTAAGAATTAAAATTATTAAAAAGTAACGGCTGCCTGCAAGGGGCGTGGCAGGCGGTGCTGGCTGGCAGAGCTATGCCGGAGGCGCTTTTCTCCCTGAACCTGCAGGAAGGTGGTCTTCTGCCTGGGGGGCGGGTATGGCCTGCTCGACTTCCGGCTGTTCGGGCGGAGGCATTTCCAGGTTAGGTGATGGGGGGGCTTCGGACGGTTCCGGCGCTTCTCCTGTCAGTTCTTTAATCCGTGATTCCAGTTTTTTGATTTTGGTGTTGGCCTTGTATAGTTTCTTTCCGGCATCTTCCCTTATTTTTTCCAGTTCTTTTATATTCTTTGAATATGCCCTGAGCTGACTGGCGTATTTTTGAATGGCGGTTTTGTTCTTTTTGTTTATTTTTTTTTCAACAGATTTGGCAACGGTATGGGTTAAAAAGATGTTAACCAGCTCTGCTGCCAATGCGATGATGGTGACATAGATCAACCCGTCTGCCTGGAGAAAATAAAGAATGACGACAACTAAAATGGAAGTGAAAAAGACCATGACAGTTCATTTATCCTTTCAGATCAAAAATAAATAGGGAGCGGTCTTAATTACGCGTTAAAAAGCTATATTATGGGAATCAACTGAAATTTGCAAATAAAACTAAAAAAGGCCCCCAGTAATACATACTGGAAACCTTAATTTTTACTGGTCGGGGCGGAGAGATTCGAACTCCCGACATCTTGCTCCCAAAGCAAGCGCGCTACCAGGCTGCGCTACGCCCCGTTGCCCAGCGGCAAAATGGTCTTTTATCATCCGGATGGCTAAAAAGCAAGATTAATTTTGTTTTTTTAGGAAGTTGCGCAGGGAATCGGCAATTGTCCTGGCGTATGGCTGCAGGAATTTTTTTCTCGTTTCCCCGGTGACGGGAATCTGGGTTATGGAAACGGGTTCAATGAGAATGGCAGGGGCGGCAACCCCTTCCAGGGATACCAGCGGGGCGTTAAACAGGGTTGTCTGGAGGGGGGGCGATCCGGCCTGCAGATGGGCGGCCAGTGTTTTGGCCAATTTTTGTGACCGCGGCCGGGCAGTGATGGCCCGGGCCTCCCATTGATCCGGGGCCGGTGTGCCGGGGTGGTCATAGTAATAGATAAAGGCCGTGTCCGGGCCGGCATGGTGCAGATGGATACTGATAAAAAGGTCAGCATGATTTTGATTGGCAAATGCTGCCCGCTGTCCCGGGGATGACTGGACGGAGGCTGTCCGGTCTCGGGTGAGTTTGACGGTGAAAAAATCGGATAACTCTGCGGCTGTCAGTCTGGCCAGTTCAAGGGTGATGTCTTTTTCCTTTACTCCCGCAGGGGTGGTGAGCCCAGTGTCGCTGCCGCCGTGTCCGGGGTCCAGAATGATGGTTTTCTGGCGGGTTTTGATGTTTGCTGCATGGCCCGAAACGGTGCAGAGCAGTGTAAAAATCACCAGTGTGGATAGTGCTAAAAATCTTTCTTTGGTCAATTTTCTTGACACCTTTTTATATAAGCGTTATTTTAATAAACTTTGTGTAAAGTGTATATGCCTTGCATAGTTAAGTAGTTATGGCATATTTTTTTTTATTTTTGAAGCCGTGTTATCCGTAACACCAATTTAATTGAATACAACAGGACAGAAACATGCAGGTAAAAATCGAAGATCAGAGCAGTGTCAAAAAGGTGCTTTCTTTTGAAATCTCCAAAGACAAAGTGGCCAAAGAGCTGAATAAAGCTTACAATGAATTGAAAAAGAACGCTGATATCAAAGGCTTCAGAAAGGGGAAAATTCCGAGAAAAGTCCTTGAAAACAGATTTGCGGCCGATGTGCATGCCGATGTCGCTCCCCGTCTGATCCAGGATGCATTTGTCGAGGCCGTCAGAGAGAATGAGCTTAATGTCGTGGGCGGCCCCCAGCTGGATCCCCCCGAGCTGAATCCCGATGCTGACTATGTTTTTGATATTACCGTTGAGGTGAAGCCTGAACTGGAAAATATTGAGTTTGAAGGCCTTGAGCTTGAAAAAACCAAATACGAAGTCTCCGATGCCGAGATCGACAGCCAGATTTATATGATCCAGAAGACCATGGCCAAAAAAGAGCCTGTGGCTGAAGAACGTCCGGTGAAAGACTCTGATTTCGTTCTCATTGATTACGAAGGATTCCTCAACGGCGAAGTTTATGAACATACTCCCAAAGTGGAAAACTATGTCATGGGCATCAACCAGGGTGCATTGCCCAAGGAATTCTCAGAAAAACTCATCGGTGCCATTCCGGTCCAGGACCTGGATATAGAGGTGGCCTATGCCGATGATTTCAATGATGAAAATCTCAAGGGCAGAACCATTGTCTATAAGGTAAGCCTCAAGGAGATCCAGGAAGAGGTGCTGCCCGAAGCCAATGACGATCTGGTCAAAGGGCTGGGCAAGTTTGAAACCCTTCAAGAGGTCAAAGATTCCATCCGCGACAACCTGTCCAAGGGGATTGAGCAGCGGGTGAAACATGAAATGAGCGAGCAGATTTTCCAGGCCCTGCTGTCAAAGATCGAGTTTGAGGTGCCCGAGGCGCTGATCGAAGGGGAACTCAACGGCATCATTGCTGAAACCGAGCAGGCGTATACCAACAATAATACCAGCCTGGAAGAGGCCGGCCTTGACAAAGAGGAAATGAAGGTCAAATACCGCGATGTGGCAGAAAAACAGGCCCGCCGCCACCTGATTCTCGATCAAATCATTTCCCAGGAAAAACTGGAGCTGACCGAAGAGGAGATGGACGCCAGCTTTGAGGAAATGGCCCAGGCCATGGGTGCCACCAAGGACGCTGTGAAAAACTATTTCAACATGGATCCCCGGCAGCTTGAATATTATAAGCACACCCAGCTTGAAAAAAAGGCCGTTGACCTTATAATAGAAAAAGGCAGTGTCACCGAAGTCGAGCCCAAAACTGCCGAAGCGGATGCCGGAGACGACGCATCCGAAGAAACTGAAGAATAATCAACGATTCCGTTGGGCGCGGATAATGAAATAAAGATAATGACAAGGAGTTGAATCGTGCCTCTTATTCCAATGGTTGTTGAACAGAGCAACAGGGGAGAACGTGCCTATGACATTTATTCACGGCTATTGAAGGACAGGATTATTTTCCTGGGCTCGGCCATTGATGATGAAATCGCAAACCTCATTGTGGCCCAGCTGCTCTTTCTTGAATCTGAAGATCCTGAAAAGGATATCAGCTTCTACATCAATTCCCCCGGTGGCGTGGTAACGGCCGGCATGGCCATTTACGACACCATCCAGTACATTAAGCCGGATGTGGCAACGGTGTGCATCGGACAGGCCGCCAGCATGGGCGCCCTGCTTCTGGCTGCCGGCACCACCGGAAAACGGTTTGCCCTGCCCAATTCCAGGATTATGATCCACCAGCCGCTGGGCGGTGCCCAGGGCCAGGCCACGGACATTAAAATCCAGGCCAATGAGATCCTGAGAATGAAAGACAATCTGAATCAGATTCTGTCCACCCATACCGGACAGACCCTTGAAAAGGTGGCCGAGGATACGGACCGCGATTATTTCATGTCCGGTACCGAAGCCAAAGAGTACGGTCTCGTAGACCGTGTGGTGGCGGACAGAAAAGAGTTGGAACAAGTGTCAGACGAGGAGGCTTCAAAGGAGTCGTAAAATATGGCCAAAAAAGATGAAACAAATGATCAGTTCTTCTGTTCTTTTTGCGGGAAAAACCAGAAAGAAGTCAAGAAACTGATTGCCGGGCCAAGTGTTTACATCTGCAACGAGTGCATCAAGCTGTGCAGTGAAATCGTTGAAGATGAAGAAAAAGAACAAGCTGCCAAAGCCGAAGGGGCTGCCAAGGAGTTTATGGTGCCCAAACAGATCAAGGAGCAGCTGGATTCCTATGTCATTGAGCAGGACAGGGCCAAAAAGGTCCTGTCCGTGGCTGTTTATAACCATTATAAACGCCTGGCGTCCCATTTGGAGAAGTCGCGGGATGATGTGGAAATCCAGAAGAGTAATATCCTGATTATCGGGCCCACCGGCTGCGGTAAAACCCTTCTGGCCCAGACATTGGCCAGGTTCCTGGATGTGCCCTTTGCCATCGCCGATGCCACGGCCCTGACCGAGGCCGGCTACGTGGGTGAGGATGTGGAAAATATCGTTCTCTCCCTGGTCCAGAATGCCGATTACGACATTGAGAAGGCCCAGAAAGGCATCATTTATATTGATGAAATCGACAAAATTTCCCAGCGGGGGGACAACCCCTCCATCACCCGTGACGTGTCCGGGGAAGGGGTGCAGCAGGCGCTTCTCAAAATCATTGAGGGGACCGTTGCCTCCATTCCGCCCAAAGGGGGGAGAAAGCATCCCCAGCAGGATTATGTTAAGGTGGATACCTCCAACATCCTCTTTATCTGCGGCGGCACATTCACCGGCTTGGAAAAGGTGGTTGAACGGCGCCTGACCCAGAAAACCATGGGGTTTGGCGCAAAGATTGCCGATAAGAAAGACATTAATATCGGCGAACTCCTGGGCCAGGTAAAACCCGAGGATTTGATCAAATTCGGCCTGATCCCTGAATTCCTGGGCCGCCTGCCCGTGATCACCTCCATCGGTGAACTCAACGAGGGCTCCCTGGTCAAGATTCTGACCGAGCCTAAAAACGCCCTGGTCAAGCAGTACCAGCAGTTGTTTCGGGTTGAAGGTGTGGATCTTCAGTTCACGGACGAGGCCCTGGAGGCCATGGCCAAAGAAGCGGTCAACCGGAAGTCCGGCGCCCGCGGGTTGCGCGCCATCATGGAAGAGACCATGCTGGATATCATGTATGAGATTCCCTCCAAAAAGGATGTGATTGAGTGCGTGGTCGGCGAAGAAGTGGTGTTGAAGAACGAAGAGCCCATACTGCTGTATGAGCAGCCCAAAAAGCAGGCTTAAAAAAGAAAGTTTGCATTCATGATCAAGATTGCCAAGTTTTTTAACCCTGACGGCTCAGAAGAGAAAAGGATCCTTCCCCTGGTTCCCCTGCGGGATATGGTCCTTTTTCCTTTTGTTACGACTTCCGTGTTCGTGGGGCGTGAAAAATCCATTAAAGCCTTGTCCCAGGCCATGTCCCAGGACAAGCGGATTTTTCTGACCACCCAGAAAGATCCCGAGGTGCTCAAACCCACCATCAAGGATATTTTTCAGACCGGCACAGAGGCCAAGATCACCCAGTTGCTCCGCCTGCCCGACGGTACGGTGAAGGCCCTTGTGGAGGGGTGCGGCCGGGGGCACATCGTCAAGATGGATGAGGATGACGGGTTTCAGTCCGTGGAATTTGTGGCCATTGCTGAAACCCCCATGGCCGAGGCCACTGCCGAAGCCGCCCTCAGGACGGTATCCGAAGCATTCCAGCATTACGCCACCCTGTCCGGGGTGGTGTCCAAGAGTTTTTTCAAAGGCCTGGACGGCCTGGAGCAGGACCAGTCCCGATATGCCGACACCATTGCCTCCCAGCTTCCCCTGAAGGTGGCGGACAAGCAGGTGCTTCTGGAATGCGGGGATCTTGAAGAACGGTTTTTCCTGCTTTTGAAAATGATCCAGAAGGAGACCGAGGTCTTCACCATGTCCCAGAAGATTAAGGGGCGGGTCAAAGAGCAGATGGAGAAACTCCAGAAGCGCCATTACCTCAATGAGCAGATGCGGGCCATCCAAAAAGAGATGGGGGAAGGGGGCGAAGGCGGGGAGTTTGCCGATCTTGAGAAAAAGATAAGTAAAAAGCGGATGCCTAGGGAGGCGGCCGGAACCGTCCGGCGCGAACTTGAAAAGCTCAAGATGATGTCGCCCATGTCCTCCGAGGCCACCGTGGTCCGCAATTATATCGACTGGTTGATTTCTCTGCCATGGTACCGGAAAAACCGGCCCAAGACCGATCTTCAGAACGCTGAAGAGATTCTGGACAGGGATCATTACGGTCTGAAGAAGCCCAAGGAGAGAATCCTGGAGTATCTGGCCGTACAGATTCTGGTCAAGAAAATTAAAGGGCCCATTCTCTGTCTGGTGGGACCACCCGGGGTGGGTAAAACTTCCCTGGCCAGGTCTGTGGCCTCGGCTACCGGACGGGCCTTTGCCAGGATTTCACTGGGCGGGGTCCGGGATGAGGCTGAAATCCGTGGGCATAGGCGAACCTATGTGGGAGCCATGCCCGGCAAGATCATCCAGACTTTGAAAAAGGTGGGGTATAACAATCCGGTCTTCTGCCTGGACGAAATTGACAAGATGACCTCAGATTTCAGGGGGGATCCGTCCTCCGCATTGCTGGAGGCGTTGGATCCTGAGCAGAATAAGAATTTCAACGACCACTACCTGGAAGTGGACTACGACCTGTCCGAAATTCTGTTTATCACTACCGCCAATACCCTCTACGATATTCCGGCGCCCCTGCGGGACCGGATGGAGATCATCCAGATTCCCGGGTATACTGAATATGAGAAGGAAAAAATCGCCACGGGTTACCTCATCCCCAAACAGTTGCGGGAAAACGGCCTCGATGAGAACGATGTGGTGTTTTCAAAGAACGCCATCCATACCATCATCAAACAATATACCAAAGAGGCCGGTGTAAGGAACCTGGAGCGGGAGATATCTTCAGTACTTCGGAAGATTGCCACCAAAATCGTGCGCACGGACACCCGGAAAATGCACCAGGTCAATTCGTCCGCTGTGACCAAATATCTCGACCAGCCCAAGTTCCGGGATTCCGCCCTGGAAAAGGAAGATAAGACCGGTATTGTCACCGGCCTTGCCTGGACCCAGGCCGGCGGGGAGTTGCTGACCATAGAGGCTGTTACCATGCCGGGCAAGGGAAATGTCATGGTGACGGGCAAGCTGGGAGAGGTGATGAAGGAAAGCTCCCAGGCGGCTGTTTCCTACGTTCGTTCCAGAAGTGCCGAGCTGGATATCCGGGAAGAATTTTATAAAGATACAGATATACACATCCATGTGCCGGAGGGGGCCATACCCAAGGACGGCCCGTCCGCAGGCATTGCCATGTGTACGGCTGTTGTTTCCGTTCTCACTGCCCGGCCCGTGAAGCGGACCGTGGCCATGACCGGTGAGATCACCCTCCGGGGGAGGGTGCTGCCCATCGGCGGCTTAAAGGAAAAGCTGCTGGCTGCCCATGCCAACGGTATTAAAACGGTGGTGGTTTGCAAGGATAATGAAAAGGATATCCTGGAAGTGCCAAAGGCAATTCAGAAACAGATGGATATCGTTTTTGTAGAAGATATGGCCCAGGTATTGGCACATGCCCTGGGTTCGTAGACGAATCCTTTAGAACCGGGAAAATAGACAAAACAGGGGACTTTTTCCCCTGGTGTGAAAATAAAAAAAGCCTCCGGATGTCCAGCATTCGGAGGCTTTTTGTTCTTTTTAAGGGACTTTAAAAGTCTTCCATCACTCTGAGGAAGTCAGACATGGCCGTCACCTCATCCTTGGTGGCAATGCCACGCCGGAGTTCAACGATTCTGTTGTATTCCTCTTCATCCATGAGCAGGTCTTCCTTCCGGGTCCCGGATTTATTAATGTTGATGGCCGGCCAGACCCGCTGCTCTGCACATTCCCTGGACAGGAAAAGATCCATGTTGCCGGTGCCCTTGAATTCCTGAAAGATGACATCATCCATCCGGGAACCGGTGTCCACGAGAATGGTGGCAATAATGGTCAGGGATCCCCCGTTTTCAAGTTTTCTGGCAGCGCCGAAAATCTTCCTGGGGAATTCCATGGCGTTGGCTCCCAGGCCGCCGCTCATGGTCTTTCCGTAGGAGTCGGTATCAATATTAAAGGCCCGGGTCATACGGGTCAGGGAGTCAATGAAGACCACGGCATCCTGGCCGATTTCAGCGCATCTGATGGCCGTATGCATGGCCAGGCGGGTCATTCTCATGTGCTGGCCGATCTGCTGGTCAGCGGATGAATAGAGTACGTGGGCATCGGTCAGTCCCCGCTGAAAGTCGGTGACTTCTTCGGGCCGCTCGTCCACCAGCAGGACAAACACTTTGGAATCAGGGTGATTGGCAACAACGGAGTTTGCCATATGTCTGAGGATGGTGGTTTTTCCGGACTTGGGAGGGGCAATAATCAACCCCCGCTGTCCTTTGCCGATGGGGGAGACAAGGTCCAGTGCCTTGCCGGTGATGTCGTCGTCATTCTGTGTAAGGTAGTACCGCTCAAAGGGGTTGACGCTGATCTGCTCCTGAAGCATAGGGGTGCCCAGGAATTCATCAAAAGGAAGATGGTTGATGGTGTCAATGCGGATCAGGGCCAGGTTGACATTCTGGGGCCCTTTTTTCTCGCCGTAACCTTCGATGAAGCTGCCTTCCCTGAGATTGAGTTTGCGAATAAGACTGTTCGGTACATAGGGATTTTCAGGACGGGGCTGGAAATTTTCTTCTATGTTCCTTAAAAAACCGAACCCTTTGTCCATAATTTCCAGGTATCCCTGAACTGGTTCCATAGTCGACTCCTAAGCCATGATGTGTTGCCGAGTTAATAAAGCAAGGATTTCTGATATTCCCTTTTGTTCGTTGCATTGTGTGCTATGAAGAGAAAAAGAAGTGTCTTGCATTAATCGTTTCGGATGTTTTATATCGTTTCTCGTAGGGCAAATATATCACTAATATAGATGTGTTGCAAGGATCTGGAATGGAATAAAAGGGGATTTTCCGGCCCTGGATAAAAAAATGAAGATTTTTAAAAAACTGCTTGACACCCATAGGGCATTGGGGTATAACCCCTCTGTCTTTCGGGCGATTAACTCAGTTGGGAGAGTGCAACCCTTACAAGGTTGAAGTCGCAGGTTCAAGCCCTGCATCGCCCACCATAAAGTGACCACGGGGGTGTAGTTCAGTTGGTTAGAACGCTAGCCTGTCACGCTAGAGGCCGCGAGTTCGAGTCTCGTCACTCCCGCCACAATATCAAAAGCCTTTGATGAAAATCAAAGGCTTTTTTAATGGCTCAATGATGTGTTGGGCCTGCCGAATTAAAAACCGGCGGTTACCCTGTTATATAAGGGCAGCCGCCGGTTTTTGTTTTTCTGAACTTTGATCAGCCTAAAGCGGAGAGTTCTTTCACGATGGCATCTCCCATCTCGGCTGTATTCACCGCCGTTTCCTTGTGTGCGGTGAGGTCGGCTGTGAAGATGCCTTTGTCAAGTACCTTGGATATGGCCGATTCAATGGCGTCGGCAGCTTCGGCATACCCCAGGGTGTATTTGAGCATCATGGCTCCGGAGAGAATCTGGGCAATTGGATTGGCAATGCCTTGGCCGGCAATGTCCGGGGCTGATCCGCCGGCGGGTTCATACAGCCCGAAGTTCTTTTCATTGAGGCTGGCCGAGGCCAGCAGCCCCATGGAGCCGGTGATCATGGCGCATTCGTCTGAAATAATATCTCCGAACATGTTGCCGCAGAGCAGGACGTCAAATTGATGGGGGTCCCGAACCAGCTGCATGGTGGCGTTATCAACATAGATATGGTTGAGGGTGACATCGGGATACTCTTTTGCGATTTCCGTGACGGTTTCCCGCCATAGCACCATGGAAAACAATACATTGGCCTTGTCGACGGAGGTAACAATGTTGCGCCGCTTTCTGGCTGCTTCAAAGGCCATCCTTGCGATCCGTTCTATCTCAAATCGCGAATAAACCATGGTATCGTATGCGGTTTCTTCTTTGCCTTCTCCGGTTCTGCCCTTGGGCTCTCCGAAATAAATCCCGCCGGTGAGCTCCCGCATGCAGAGGATATCAAATCCATCCTTGACGATTTCCGGTTTCAGGGGGGAGGCCGATGCCAGGGTGGGGAATACCTTGGCAGGCCGCAAATTGCAATAAAGTCCGAAGTGTTTTCTCAGGGGCAGAAGTGCTCCCCTTTCCGGCTGTTCTGCGGGGGGAAGGCTTTCCCATTTCGGCCCCCCCACGGAACCGAATAGAATGGCGTCACTCTCCTCGCAAAGGGAGAGGGTGGCGTCGGGCAGCGCCTTGCCGTGGTTATCGATGGCGGCTCCGCCGATATCGGCAAATTCATAGGTCAGCTCGAATCGATGGATTTCTCCGGCCTTATTGAGAACCTTGACAGCCTGTTCCATTACTTCAGGGCCGATCCCGTCTCCGGGCAGCACAGCGATCTTGTTCAAAATGCACTCTCCTTAATTATTGAATTTATTCTGTGATTTTGACCTATTATAATAGAGGATTCGAAACAGATTGCAAGGATTTTGTTTATATATAATAAAGAAAGTTTATATATACTGGATTGAAAAAGGATAAAAAAAGGGGGCCGGTTTTCCGGCCCCCCTTAAATTGTTCAGCGATGCGCTAAAGCAGCTTGGCTATTTTCTATTGCCGTAATCTGCATAGGCCATGGCAACCGTACGGTAAACCAGATGGGCCATCTTGGAAAAAGGCAGGAAGGCGAACAGGTTGAAAATAGCAATCAGATGGATCCAGTAGAAGAAATAAGCCGTCCATTCCATGTGGGCCAGACGGGCCATTTCAGTCAGCATGCCGCTCAGGCCCAGGGTAAATACAACTCCCAGGATGAACCAGTCTTTGTAGGCAGTGACCTGGTCTTTATTGTTCAATCTGTTTTTGATCATCATGGCAGAACCGATCACAAGCGCAACACCGGAAATATTGGCAAGCCATTTAATGGGGTTGAGCTGGGGATAGGGACCGGCATAGTTGCCCAGGTAAAGCATGGAACCGCAGACTGCGGTAACGATGAACAGGCCGATAAAGGAGTAAAGCACCATCATATGGGGGGTGGCGCGGTCTTTATTGGCTTCGCATTCGTTGAATTTCTCATGCTTGAACACCGTGGGCAGAATGTTGAGAACAGACTGTCCCAGCGCTTTGTAATCCATTTGGGCCTTGTCGGTTTTGCCTTCCAGAACTGCGTTGTTGTGGATGTCGGCGATGAACCGTTTCAGGGCCAGGAAGAAGATCACAGTGGCAAAGATGGCTGTGGGTACAAAGGTCATATCCACAAACCAGGTGGATACGAAGCTGGCATGGGAAATCACATGCTCGGCACCCTCATGGGCATGGGACCAGTGAAGGCGTCCGCCAAGGGCATCCCCGAAAAGGGCATGGAAAATCTTTTCCATGGTGCCGCCGAAGTTCATGGTGATAAAGGCCAGCAGGGCGAACCAGAGGCCAGGAATACCGATGAGCAGGGGCAGTTTCTTGGGATCATTCACCGCCTTTGCCAGGGGTTTGGGGGTTGCGTATTCGGTGATGGATGCGGAACGGACCGCAGCCAGCACGTCGCCCGGGGCTGCGCCCCTGGGGCAGAGATCGGAACAGTCGCCGCACTGGTGGCAGAGCCAGATGTCTGCATTCCCAATCAGTTTGTCTTTAAGACCCCAGGAGGCCGCAATCATTTCCTTGCGGGGGAAGGGGCTGTCTTCCGGGGCGATGGGGCAGGCTACCGAACAGGTTGCGCACTGGTAGCACTTTTTCAGTGTTTCTCCGCCAAGACCCCTAACTTCTGCTATGAAACCGAGATCCGGTTGAGCAAGATATTTAGCACTCATATTATGATACCTCCATATAATTTTGGTATACTGCTGTTAGAATCCTTTGAACGGGTTGGGGCCAAGGGCGTCAACCTCTTCGACAAAGTCGTTGATGATCTGGGGCAGCTTGTCATATTCGTCAATGGCTACCTCTGCAAAGGCCACACGTTCTTCTTCCAGGGCCAGTGAGGAGAGGGCGTCCCCGATCTTTTTCACGCGGACTTCAGCCAGTTCGGAACCTTTGACAAAATGGCACTGGTAGTCGTCACCGTGTTTGCAGCCGATGAGGATAACACCGTCAATACCCTGGGCCAGTGCGTCCTTGATCCAGATGGTGTTGACAGAACCCAGGCAGCGTACCGGGATGAATCTCACGTCGGGTGAGTAGTCCACCCTGTTCATGCCCACCATGTCAAGTGCGGGGAAGGCATCGTTTTCACATACCAGGGCCAGGAATCTCAGGGGCGGCTCATCATAGTCGTCCTCAGAGGGTACGGAGATGGCCTTGACCTGGGAGCCGATGGAATCAATGGAGTAATCGGCAAAGGAGATAATACGTTCCGGGCAGGCACCCATGCAGGTACCGCAGCGGCGGCAGCGGGTGGGGTTGGCCTTGGGAGTGCCTCTTTCGTCGTCGTCCAGGGCGCCGAAGGGGCATTCAACCGTACATCTCTTGCACTGGGTGCATCTCTGGAAGAAGAAGTCCGGGTAGGTCATATCACCGGATCTGGGGTGTACGGCCATGCCGCGGTTGGCACTTTCAATACACTGGATGGCTTTGAGGGCCGCGCCGGTGGCATCTTCCATGGACTCTTCAATGGTCATGGCCCGGCGGATGGCGCCGGCGGCGTAGATACCGGTTCTCTGGGTTTCATAGGGGAAGCAGATGTAGTTGGAGTCTGCATACTGGCCGAAGATATCGTTGTCACGGAAACCCGGGCCCTGTCTGTAGGCCAGGTTGACAACGGCGTCGTCCTTGGTCACGGGGACCATGCCGCCGGCCACAACAACCATGTCGGCCTGCAGGGCCAGGTTGTCGCCCAGGAGGGTGTTGGTGGCGGAAACGGTGAGGCCGGAACCAGAGGCCGCCACTTCTGTTACGGCGCCCTTGGTCATGAAGATCCCGTCTTCCTGCTGCATGGATTTGTAGAAGTATTCCTGGAGGCCAGGGGTTCTCATGTGCTGGTAGATCACATAAGCCTTGCCGTCGGCGTAGTCTTCGCGGACATAGCGGGCCTGTTTCAGGGCCACCATGGAGGTGACAGAGCCGGTGTATTCGAAATCGGCATCGTCTTCGTCTTTGCCCGGAGACTGGATGAAGACAACGTTTTTAGCTTCCTTGCCGTCGGAGGGGCGGACAATCTTGCCCTTGGCGGCAATCATTTCGAACTCGTCGTTGGTGACAACGTCGGGGCTGGAAAGATTCAGGTGCTCAAAGGCTTCGCCTTCCAGAACGTCGGGGCGCCAGCCGGCGGCCAGGACAACGGCACCGTAGAGCTCTCCCTCGGGGTCCATTTTGAGGATGTCTTCCCGGCCTTCGTTGTATTCCAGGTATTTGGCATGGGCGGCGTCGGCATCCAGTTCCTTGCCGTTCTCATCCACCATCATTTCCTCGGGAAGGGGGAAGGGAACGTCAAAGGGGATCTTTTCGCCCGGGGTCTTCATGGTCACGGTGAACTCGCCGGGCTGGCCGGCAATACGGGCCACCTCGGTGTTGGTCCGGACATCGATGTTGCCGTTGGCTTCGATTTCCTGGATCAGGGCGTCAACAACAGGAGCCTGGAGGGTTTCGAAGGGTTCGGCAACGGGCATCTGGCTTCTGAGCTTGGCTGCATAGCCGCCCACTGCTTTGGTCTTTTCAACGATGGTGACTTCGTAGCCGGCTTTGGCTGCATCCAGTGCGGCTGACATACCGGTAACACCGCCGCCCATGACCAGGATCTTTTTGGAAAAGGATTCTGTTTTGTAGGGTTCGGGCAGTTTAACTTTTTCAAGGCGGATCATGCCCATCTTGATATAGTCTTCGGCCTTCATCTGAACCTGGTCAAAGCTTTCTTCGTCGTCTTTCTGCTCTTCGGTGAGTTTGGGGTAGGTTTCCCGGGAGTGGGGCCATACCACGCCTTCCCTGAGGTTGGCGCGTTCGATGATGCAGCCGGGGAAATTGAAAGTATCAAAGTTGACACGTCTGGAGCAGGCGCCGATGACCATGGCATTGACCTTGCCCTCATCAATGTCTTTCTGAATGAGTTCCACACCTTCTTTGGAGCACAGGAACGGGTGGGTGGCGCAGTAGGTCCCTTCTTCTTCGGGGACCCCTACGAGCTCTTCCATATCAAGGGCTTCACCGATGCCGCAGCCTGTGCAGATATATACGCCGTATTTTTTATCCATCTTTACTTACCTCCTGAGGGTCTGAATGGCTTTGAGGGCCATGCCGGTTGCA
The DNA here is from genome assembly GCA_028768525.1 of Desulfobacter sp. NCBI lineage: Bacteria > Pseudomonadati > Thermodesulfobacteriota > Desulfobacteria > Desulfobacterales > Desulfobacteraceae > Desulfobacter > Desulfobacter sp. Next base: position 3,980,540 of record CP054837.1, read on the forward strand.
TTCTGGTTGCTGGTTACAACATCGGCCGGTTTATTGGCACACCCTGCTGCGAACAGGCCGCCTTTGGAAAAGTCGTTTACAATGAAGCCTTCTTCGTCGAAGGTCAGGTCTGCGGCAGGTTTGTCCACTGCGCAGGTGGGCTGCATGCCGGTGGCAAGTACCAGCATGTCAACGGTCTGGCGGACCTTTTCACCGGTGATGGTATCTTCTGCCACCAGGTTGATGTTGCCGGTACCGGCTTCTTCGCTGACTTCGGCAACTTTGCCCTTAACAAAGAAGATGTTTTCGTCTTCTTTGAGTTTGGCATAGAAGTTTTCGTATTTTCTGCCCGGGGTACGCAGGTCGATGTAGTAGATGTAGATTTTGGCATCGGGGTACTGCGCTCTCAGATAGGTGGCATGCTTCAGGGAAGCCATGCAGCAGATATAGGAGCAGTAGGACAGATGGTTCTCGTCCCTGGAACCGGCACATTGGGCAAATGCGATGGTCTCAGGCGCTTTTTCATCTGAGGGGCGGAGGATCTTGCCTTCTGTGGGGCCGTTGGAGGAGGCCATTCTTTCCAGCATCATGTTGGTCACGATGTTCTGGTACCGGCCGAATCCCAGGTTGTCGATGCGGGTGGCATCGTAGGGCTGCCATCCGGTGTTGAAGACCACGGCGCCAACTTTAAGCTCGAAGGTTTTTTCTTCCATGTCGAAATCGACGGCGTCGTATTTACAGGCTTCTTTTACCTTGTCTCTGTCGTCGGTGCCCATGGCCGGATCCATGACGTAGCGCTGGGGATAGGCCATGTTGTGGGGCAGGTAGGCGGCTTTGCGCCGATCCATGCCGAAGTTGAATTCGTTGGAGATTTCAGTCTCGCAAACTTTGGCGCATTCACCGCAGCAGGTGCAGTTTTCGTTGACGTACCGGGGGGCGGTTTTCACGGTAACCGTGTAGTCGCCGGCCTGGCCGTCCACCTTCTGAACTTCAGACATGGTGAATACTTTAATGTTTTTATTATCTTTGAGACGTTTGTAGTTGATCTCAAGACCGCAAGTAGGCGGGCAGAGTTTGGGGAAGTAGTGTTTGAGCTGGGTGACTCTTCCGCCAAGGGATGCTTCCTTTTCCACCAGGAAGACCTCATACCCCACTTCGGCAGCTTCCAGGGCAGTTGTCAGGCCGCTGATTCCACCACCAACCACCATGATGCTTCCACTTACCGGGGCTGAATTTTCTGTTGTCATGCTGTCCCTCCGTGCAATTGAGTTATATCATTTAAGGGTTTACGTTTATTCTGTAATGCCGCATCCTTAACATTTGGATGGATACCGACATCCTCTCTCCTTATTTATAAAGCTGCAAATAATTACCCTATAATTTTTGCTCTTGCAACCTTACAAAAAAGGAGACAGGAAAAAAGCCGGGCTCGGCCGCCCCAAATAAGCCGGGGCTAATCTGAAAAAACCCCCAGGCACCGGATTACCGGCACCTGGAGGTTAATATCAAGCAACCCGTAGGTTAAAATCTAATGTCCGCACTAGTCGGCAATGATTTTTACATAGGGTTCTTTTTTCAGAGACCATTCGTTGGTTTCTTTGTTGTAAGTAGAGTTAACAAAGCAGAACCATTCTTCGTCATTCTGGCCCATGAAGTCGCCTCTGTAGTAGAAACCAGGGAAGCGGGATTCTTCACGGAACTGGATGTGACGGGTATGAGCCTGAACGGTGTAGAGTCTGTGGTTGATTTCCCAAGCTCTCATCAGTTCATGCAGGTCACCGGCAGCAATGTTTTCAAGGTCTTCACGGAACATTTCGAACAGGTCCATGAGAACTTCGAGGGATTTGCCGTTGGTCATGTAGAAGGTACCGGTACCAGCACCATACTCATTGGTCATCTTCATCAGACGCATAGCCATACCAGCAGGTTTGCAGTATTTGGGGTTAACGTCCTGAGCAGTGGTGTACTCGTAGTTGTCCAGGTAGTTGTAGACGGGTTTGTAAACGAAGTCTACCAGTTCCTGATCGGTTTCTTTGAAACCAGAAACCTTGTCGCCTTCGGCTTTCAGGTACTGAATCATGGACTTGGCAATGATACGACCTTCAGCATGGGAACCAGAGGAGAATTTATGACCGGAGCAGCCAACGCCGTCGCCAGCGGTGAACAGACCCTTAACGGTGGTCATTCTGTTGTAGCCCCATTTGTAGGAATCGGGTACCCAGTCTTCTTCGGGACCGGAGCACCAGATACCGCAGCAACCTGAGTGGGAACCCAGCAGGTACGGTTCGGTGGGCATGATTTCAGAGTCTTTCTTTTCAGGTTCGGTGTTGGTGGCGCACCACAGACCGGCCTGACCTACGGACATGTCAAGGAAATCTTCCCAAGCTTCAGACTCAAGGTGCTTCAGCTCTTTTTTGCTCATGGTTTCGCCCAGGGCAGCCAGTGCCTTGGAGGTTTCCATGATGATGGGACCGCGGCCTTCTTTGTACTCTTTCATCATCAGGTGGTTACGCAGACAAGTCGGAGTTACGGCAGCAGTTCCGTAAGGAGCGTATTTTTCAAGCTCTGCTTTGGCATCGTCAGAACCGGCATAGTTTTCACCCAGGCCGTTAACGGTTTTTGCTTTGAACAGCAGGAACCAGGCGCCAACAGGGCCGTAACCGTCTTTAAAACGGGCGGGGGTGAAACGGTTTTCCATCATGGACAGTTCAGCACCGGCTCTCAGAGCCATGGTGTAGGTAGAACCAGCGTTCCATACGGGATACCATGCACGGCCTTTACCTTCAGCAACGGAACGGGGCTGATAGATGTTAACTGCGCCACCGCAGGCAACCATCATAACCTTGGCGTTGATGATGTAAACTTTGTTTTCACGTACGGAGAAACCAACGGCGCCGGCAACTCTTGAGGGGTCGTCTTTGTCGTTCAGGATTTCAACGATGAAAACCCTTTCCAGGATGTTTTCGTCACCCAGGGCTTTTTTACCGGCTTCAGCAACGATTCTTTTGTAAGATTCGCCGTTGATCATGATCTGCCATTTACCGGTACGGACGGGAGTAGCGCCGCCTTTCAGGGTACCCTGTTTCTGGCCTTTTTTACCGTCGAGGTTTTTGTTGTCTTCGGTTTTTTTCCAAACGGGCAGACCCCATTCTTCGAACAGATGTACGGAATCGTCAACGTGACGGCCCAGGTCGAAGATCAAGTCTTCACGAACAATACCCATCAGGTCGTTACGTACCATGCGCACGTAATCTTCGGGTTTGTTGTCACCGATGTAGGTGTTGATTGCGGACAGACCCTGGGCTACAGCGCCGGACCTTTCCAGAGCAGCTTTGTCCACCAGCAGGATCTTGGTGTCATCGTCAGCCCATTTTTTGATTTCAAATGCAGTACCGCAGGCAGCCATACCACCGCCGATGATCAGTACGTCAACGTCTCTTTTTTCTACTTCTGGCTCTCTAACGACTTTGAGTTCGCCAACAGGTTTGTTAGGTAATGCCATTATATACCTCCAAAATATTTAGAATGTTCAGAAATTAACAGGTAAGACTTATGCCAGTTCCTGGGGAGTTACCAGTACATAACCGTCAGCTTCCTGAGTGGAAAGCAGGCCGGAGCTCAGGTCTTTACCCTTGAGATCTTCATAAGCGTTGGCTTCGCCTTCGGGAGTAGTTCTGATGGGGAACTTGAAGCGTTTTACAACACCGTTTCTGAACTTACAGGTCCACATGATGTCTTCGGTACCCATCATGGGCTGTACAGAAGCGCCCATGGGTACGAAGTCAGAGTAACCTCTTACTTCAATGGCCTGTGAGGGGCAGATTTTAACACAGGAGTAGCATTCCCAGCACTGATCCGGTTCCTGGTTGTAAGCCTTCATTTCGTTGGCGTCCAGAACCATCAGGTCATTGGGGCAGATGTACATACATGCGGTTTTATCGCCGCCTTTGCAGCCGTCACATTTTTCTGCAATAACAAAAGATGGCATTTAAAATACCTCCATAAATAAAGTTAATCAAATCGCACAAATTACGTTGTGCTACTAGTCTTATCAACATCATTGGTCGGAACCGAAACACTTCGGCCGACCTGTTCAGCCTTGTTGTGCGGAACGCTTCAACCCTAAGAATCGTGGCTCGTTTCCAGGGTTGAAAATACCTCTTGATCCGCATAAATGTTATGGGAATAGCACCCTCACAATGGGCTTGTCAAGCAAATTTAAAAAAAAGGATTTATCAATTTATTCAATTTTATTGATGAATTTTTCCTTGGACAATATGTATGAGATCAGCTAAATTCAGCTACCACATATAGTGAATTTATTGCAAGTAAAATCATCTGGAAAAATTAATATCTTCCTGGTAATTTAGCCTGCAATCCGTTTGAAGCGGATTTTTATAATATTAGTATATAATAAGGAAAGAAACTGAGGTAAACATATGTCAGAAGATATGATCCCCGTGGGATTGAATGATCCCATGGGATTTTGCTGCAAGGCGGATAACCCCTGTTTTAACGAATGCTGCAGGGATCTGAACCAGGCCCTGACCCCCTATGATATCCTGAGGATGAAACGCGCTAAGGGGATGAAGTCCGGGGCGTTCCTTCGGGAATATACCTCCATGCACCTGGGGCCGGGCACCGGCCTGCCCGTTGTCGAATTCAAACCGAACCCGGCCACCGGCCATGCCTGTCCCTTTGTCCGGGAAGAGGGGTGTTCACTGTATGCGGACCGTCCCGGTTCCTGCCGCCTCTACCCCCTGGCCCGGGCCATTGCCAAGGACAGGGCCACAGGAGAGATCAGAGAATACTTCGCCCTGATTGAAGAGGAACATTGCAAAGGGTTTTCTGAAAAAGGAAGTGGCCCCACCGTCGCCCAATGGCTGGAAAGCCAGGATGTGGCCACCCATAATCTGCATAACGACAAGATGATGGAATTGATCAGTCTGAAAAATCAGATCATGCCCGGGCAGCTGGAAGGGTTCCAGTCCGACATTTCTTATACCTCCCTCTACGACCTGGATGAATTCCGGGCACAGATTAAAACCGGCGGACTTCTCAAGGATATTGACCTGCCCGGCGGGTTTTTGGAAAAGATCGAAAGCGACGAAGCGCTGCTGGATTTTGGTATCCAGTGGGTGAAATACCAGATCTTTGGCAGGGATATTAAGTTTTAGCCATGGAGATCCAAGGAAAAACCGCCCTGGTCCTCGGGGCGGTTAAAGGTATCGGCAAGGGCATCGGGCTGGAACTTGCCCGGCAGGGTGCCCGGCTGGTTCTCACCCGCCACGACTGGGAAGATTCCTTTTCTGAAATGGAGGCGGATTTCACGGCCGCCGGTGCAGAGCACCATATCATCCGGGCCGATCTCAGGAATATAGACAATATCCGCTCACTGGCCTGTTTTATCCGGGAGAAATACGGCCGCCTGGATATTCTCATCAACAATATCGAGCGGGGGGGATGGCCCACCGTCCACGGGGAATATGTTGAAAACCAGTGGGACCTGGAAATCGAAACCACCCTCAAGGCCAAGCGATGGGTTTTTGACGCTGTGTTTCCCCTGCTCAGGGCGGCGGATGAGGCGGTCGTAATCAATATTTCCTCCATTGCCGCAATTACCGGGCGCACCGGGCCGGCAGCCCTGGTTTTCAACGATGGGTATGCCGCGGCCAACAGGGGGGTGCAGACCCTGACGGAAACATGGGCCCGGATGGGGGCTCCCCATATCCGGGTGAATGAACTCATGCTGGGGGTGTTTGAAACCCGGCACGCCCAAAGCACCCGGGGTTGGCGGGAGGTGCTCTCCGATCGGGAAAAACAATCCCTCATCGACCACACCCTTGCCGGGCGGACCGGCCAGGTTTCGGATGTGATCAAGGCGGTGAATTTTATGATAAAAGATGCGCCTTACATGACCGGTTCTGTTCTTCGGCTGGACGGGGGGTTTGTGCTGGGGGGGGCGTCAGTTCCACCCATGCCCAAAGGGATTGTCTAATCGTTCCATTTAAAAAATTTAAAAACATAATCAATTTTTTTGAACAAACTGCTTTGGCTCGGTGTTGCGCCGTGCTATGGTAGGCGGTGGTTTTTTAACAGCACAAGGAGGCAAATCCGTGACACTAAGACAGCTAGAACTTTTTCTTGCCCTGGTTAAGACCCCCCATCTGAGCCAGGTTGCCAAGGATGCGGGGCTGACCCAGTCCGCTGTCTCCATGGCTATTAAAGCATTAGAAGAGACACTGGGCAAGCAGTTGTTCGACAGGATCCACAAGCGGCTGGTGGTGAATGAAAACGGCCGCTATTTCTACCAGATGGTTGAGCCCCTGGTCCTGGGACTGAGGGAGAGCGAGGCCATGTTCCGGGACCAGGATCTGTTGGGCGATATAAAGGTGGGGGCCAGTTCATCCATTGCCAATTATATTCTCCCCCAGATCATGTATGAGTTTGCCGAGCAGTACGAAGGGGTGAAGCTGGAAAAAATTACGGGCAACACCATTGAGATCGGCCACCTCATTGAAAACGGGGAGGTGGACATCGGATTTGTGGAGGCGGATTACAACAGCACAGAGATTGAGCGTGAAATGCTGGGGCTTGATGAACTCTATGTGGTCACCGGAGACGATGACCTGGTTCGGGATGAAGAATACAAGATGGACGAGCTGCTCTCCAAGCGGTGGATATTCAGGGAAGAGGGGTCCGGCACCCGGGAAGTCTTCCTTTATTATATGAAAAAATACAAAAAACGGTTCAAGCCCTTTCTGGAGGTCGGGCATACTGAAGCCGTGAAATCCGTGCTTGCGAACAAGGGAACGGTTTCCTGTCTCTCCAGGATTTCCGTGATGAACGAATTGAGCGCCGGCCAGCTTTTCCGCCTGAAAATCCAGGATTTCAAGTTTACCCGGTCATTCTATACCATCTGGCACAAAAATAAGTATTTCAGTTCTGTGCTCCAGGAATTTCTTTATTTCACAAAGGAGCGGTACAAGGCCGTATATGAAAGTCACTCCACTACCCATTAACCCCGGCTGCGAGGGGTGACTGGGGTGTCCGGGAAGGGGATTTGCAGATTTCCGATAAATTCCTTCGACTCTTTTTTGCCCGGTTCGGCCCGATAAAAGCGCATTGAGATCCATAATGGGGTAGTCGGGAAGGCCTGGCCGTTTTTTTTGCCAATGTTGTTTTCCCTGAAAACCTGGTCCCGCTAATTGAAATTTTTATTCGTTGTATGCTGTTTCAAGTTCAGGCATTTCTGTGCACACCCGGTTTCGTCCTGATGCTTTTGCCCGGTAAAGGGCATGGTCCGCAAGGGCAATGAGGGTCTGTCCGGTCTGCCGGGCCTGGGGGGTGGTGCATGCGTGGCCGATGCTCATGGTTGCCCTGATTCGACGGTTCTCAAAATCGATGTGGGCGGATGCAATGCGCTGTCTGAATTCTTCTGCCAGGGCCAAGGCGGCTTCCGGGCTTTCGTCCGTCATAAGGACAATGAATTCCTCACCGCCGTAACGGGCCACCACATCGGTTTTCCTTTTATACACTTTCTGCAAAAGGGCGGCTGTCATCTGGAGATAGGCATCCCCTGCCGGGTGGCCGTGCCTGTCATTTACTTTTTTGAAGTGATCCACATCGCAGATCAGGATGTTCAGGGTGGTCTGTTTGCGGCTGGCGCGGTCCCACTCGTAGGAAAAGGTCTGATTGAAGTGGCGCCGGTTTGACAGCCCGGTGAGTTCATCCCGGTTGCTCAGGCGTTTGAGCGCCTTTGTTTTTCGTTCCAGCAGGTATTCGTTGTCCAGGGCACTCCAGTATTCTTTGTTCTGGCGGGCAGCCATAAATATCATATAGACGAAAAAGAGGGAGAACAGCACACCCTGGGGCTGATCCTCAGGAGACACCAGAAGAAAGGTGGTGCCCGGCAGCAGGATGCAGGTGTTGAAGCCAAGGGCCAGCCAGAGGTTTGGGATGAATGCGACCACGCCGCCGGCGCAGAGCCCAACCGTGCAGATGCACATGAGCAGTCTGTTGTATAGCTCTTCTTGCTGGGTGGTGAATTGGGCATAGCCGAGTCCCCAGAAGAGGGCGGTCAGAATGACGCTGGTCATGAAGGTCCCGTTATTGAATCTGCTTTTTGGCAGGTGTCTGTCCAGCAGCATATGGGCTATCCGAAAAATGCAAATGCCGAACATGCACCCCATAAACAGGTTTGAAAAATCCGGATGGCGCTGATAGTAGTTGCCTGAAAATATAACCACACTGATGGCGATCATATAGAAAACAATACCGATGGTGGATCTCTTTTTTAAATCAACCAATACTCTTGAAGAGAGAATCTGGGGTCTAAACATCGGCGATTCCTGTATTGAATCCTTTTAGCGTATTGTAAACATTGTTTTACGCTAACAGAAAACCTGGGATTCTGGCAACTTTAATTTTAAATTTCAGTGAGTTTTTGGACTGGGCCGGGAGGTGTGCGGATTCCCAGGGCCTTTGCCGGCGGCTGCGGTAAAGCGCCGGCAAAGGCATAGAGAATTGCTGGTTTTATTTAATTAGCGTTAGGGGTTTGGGGGCGTTGAGCCAGTCCTGCTCTGCCGCCTGGATGGCGGTGATGGCAACGGTATTGATGATGTCGGCCACAAGACAGCCCCGGCTCAGGTCGTTCACCGGTTTGTTCAGGCCCTGGAGGGCCGGTCCGATGGCCATGGCACCGGAGGACCTCTGAACCGCCTTGTAGGTATTGTTCCCGGTGTTAAGATCCGGGAATATGAATACCGTGGCTTTGCCGGCAACAGAGGAATTGGGGAGCTTGGTTTTGGCCACGTTGGGCTCCACGGCGGCATCGTATTGGATGGGGCCTTCAATGAGGAGGTCGGGCCGTTTGGCCCGCACAAGCTCGGTGGCCTCTCTGACCTTATCCACATCCTTGCCCTTGCCCGAGGTGCCGGTGGAGTATGAGAGCATGGCCACCCTGGGTTCGATGTCGAACATCTTTGCGGTTTCCGCAGAGGTGATGGCGATCTCCGCCAGTTCCCTGGCGTCTGGGTCCGGGTTTATGGCGCAGTCCCCGTAGGCCAGGACCCGGTCTGAAAGGCACATGAAAAAGAGGCCGGACACCGGGGTTTCCCGGCGCTTGGCCTTGATGATTTCAAAGGAGGGGATGATGGTGGCGGCGGTGCTGTGTGCCGAGCCTGATACCATTCCGTCCACATGGCCCATGTGGACCATCATGGTGCCGAAGTAGTTGACATCGCAGATCCGGTCCCTGGCGTTTTCAAGGGTGATGCCCTTGTGTTTTCTCAGATTGTAGTATTCCTGGGTATAGGCTTCCAGGTGGGTGGATCGCTGGGGGTCGATGATTTCAAGCTCGCCCATGCGCAGGCCCAGGGTATTGATTTTCTGGTGGATCTTGGCTTCATTCCCCAGGAGGGTGATGTCCACAATTTCCCTGCGGAGCAGGGTTTCCACAGCCCTCAGGATCCGGTCCTCGGTGCCCTCGGGCAGGACGATACGCTTCTTGAAGCTGCGGGCTTTGCTGAGCAACTGGTATTCGAACATCTTGGGGGTGACAATGGTGGAGTCGGTTTTGATTACCTTGTCCAGCAGCTTTTCAATGTCGATATTCTGTTCGAACAGGGCCAGGGCCCGGGTGATTTTTCTTTCGTCATAGGGTGAGATGTCGGACCTGAGCTTTTCAACCATGACGGCCGTCTGGAAGGTGTCCTCCTGAACGCTGAGCAGGGGTACCATGCCTGAAAATCCCTGGATCAGGTCCCACACGGCATCTTCCGGCTGGAGGCCGCCGGTGAGGATGATACCTGAGATATTTTCAATGGAGGCGGAGGACAGGGTGGCCATGCAGGCCACGATGACGTCTGCCCGGTCCCCTGGGGTGATGACCAGGGTGCCGTGGGAGATGCGGGTGAGCAGGTTTCTCAGCTGCATGGCGGCGACGGTGAACTGGCGGGCATGGCGGTAAAGCTGTTTGTGACCGCAGAGGACTTTGGCGTCCAGGGCGTCAGCCACCTCGCTCAGGGTGGGTTTGGACAGCACCTCTTCTTCGGGCACTGCGTAAATCAGTTGTTTGGTGAAAAGGCCGGTTTCGTTAAAGTGATTGATGACGGCCTCTTTGTCTTCGGGGGAAACCCGGTTAATGATGGTGCCGATGACATCGCAGCCCTTGCTTACCAGGGAATCTAGGGTCAAGCCCGCTATCAGGGATGCTTCTTCCATGGATTTTTTGTGGGCGTCTGCCACCAGGAGAACGGGACATGAGAGGTTTTTGATGATGGTCGCATTGATGTCGAATTCCACCCCTCCGGTGGAAGAGACAAAGTCGGTTCCTTCGCAGAGGATGAAATCGCAGTCCTTTCGGGCCTCGTTGTACTTTTCAATGATCCGTTCCAGAACCTCGTCTTTTTTGCCCAGGGTCAGCAGCCGGTCTGCTTCGGCCTGGGTGATGCCGTACATTTTTTCATAGGGCCGGTCCAGGCTGAACTGGCTGGACATGAGTTCAATATCCAGGTCCCATGCATCCTGGGGATCATGGCTGATGATGGGCCTGAAGAAGCCTACGCAGTCCAGGCGCCTGAGCAGCATTTCCATTACCCCCAGGGCAATGGCAGACTTCCCGGACCCTGCTTCCGTGGCTGTAATGTATAAGCCGTTTGACATGTGATTCTCCTAAAAAATTTGGGTGGGATTTCCGTCAGAGGACGAAGTTGTTCGCACTTTTGGTAACTTCTTAAAATTAAATGGTTTTTGTATTTTATAAAAAAGTCGCAAAAATGACAATCGATTTTACGACATTCATATTTGAATCGTATTAGTTTGGGGTCAGCAGAATTTCTGCGATGGTCTGTTTTATTTTTCCATTCCGCCCGGTGGCCGCCCTGAATCCCATTTCAACGCCGGCCATATCCCGGTAAAAAGGGGTGCGGTCGAAGGGGATATAGTCACGGTTGTCAAAATTTCCCGCAGCGCATCCAGGGCCTTTTATGGGCGGGGCGCCTGGCTTGTGAAGTTCATGGGGAAGGCCGTGCATCCGGCATATCATGGGGCGGTACGGGTAGAGCCCGCAACGGCCATTCGTCAGCAAAGGGCATGGAACTTTTTTGGACTCCGGTATGCCGCCGTCTTCCTGGGCAAATGTGGCTGAACAATAATTTTCTGCCTTTTCCAGAATGTTTTTCTGTTCCGCCTTCGGGAGGGTGGAAAAGCCGTGGAGCAGATAGGCCTTTTCAACCTGGGTGTGGTGGTAAAACAGTGAGAGGCAGCAATTGTCTTTGCAGCCGTTGCACTGGAAGCCGTATCCGGCTGCCGCCCTGTCCCAGGCCGTGTCCATTGTGCGGTATAATTCTGCCAGTTGTTTAAAGTGTCTGTTCATGGATTTTAATATTTTTTAATGGGTCAGACCAGCGGGTTGGGGAAGAAGAGCCGGGTGTACAATTTGAGCGCATACCGGTCGGTCATGGAGGCGATGACATCGCACACCGAGCGTTTAAGTGTGTTTTTGCCCGAATCCCAGGGGGCCATCTCCATTTTTTCCAGTTCTTTTTGCATATCTTCGGGATGTTCAAGAAAATACTGGTAGAGCCCGGCAATCACCTTTTTTGCCTTGACGAATTCGTTATGGACCTCAGGGGAGCGGTATACTTTTTCGTATAGAAATTTGCGCAGGACGCCCATGGCCTTAAAGGTGTCTTCTCCCATGCTCAGGATGAATTTGCCGTCTTTCGGGCCGCTGTTATACACCAGCTGCTCCATCATGGTAGAGGCCCGCATGGAATGGGTGCTGCCCAGTTGTCTGCTGCAGATTTCCGGCACATCGGATTTGTCAATCACCCGTCCCCTGAGGGCGTCATCCAGGTCATGGTTGAGGTAGGCGATGATATCCGCCACCCTGACAATCCTGCCCTCGATGGTAACGGCGGTTTCCCCGGGGGTGGCCGGTATGATGTTGCCGAAGCCCTTGGAGTGCTTTAGTATGCCGTCCCGGACTTCCCGGGTGAGGTTGAGTCCCCTGCCACGGTTTTCAAGGCTGTCCACCACCCGAAGGCTCTGGTCGGAGTGGGTGAAATGGGAGGAGTGAACCTGGATCAGGGCGGTTTCACCGCCGTGTCCGAATGGGGTGTGGCCCAGATCGTGGCCCAGGGCAATGGCTTCGGCAAGGTCTTCGTTGAGCCGCATGGCCCTGGCGATGTTTCTTGCAATTTCTGAGACTTCAAGGGTGTGGGTAAGCCGGGTGCGGTAATGGTCACCCAGGGGGGAAAGGAATACCTGGGTTTTGTATTTCAACCGCCTGAAAGCATTAGAGTATACGATCCGGTCCCTGTCCAGCTGGAACGGGGTTCGGATGGAACAGGTGTCCTCTTCGGGGTGCCGCCGGCCGGCCGTGGTGCTTGGGGTGGCGAATTCCGACAGAAAACTCATTTCTCTCTGCTGGAAGCGCTCCCTGATGCTCAGCGGCGCGGTGTCTGCTTTTTCTAAGGCTTTCATAAAATCATCATTGATTATTTAACAAGATCCAATAAAATACAGGATTTAAAGAAAAAAGCAAGTGCCGGATGCGTCATTCTTCCGGTATATTCCCCTTAACCTGAAAAGTAAAGGCCAAGATTTTGGAGTACGAGTTTTTTATGGAAAAGGCCCTGGAGCAGGCGGGTAGCGCCTATGACCAGGGGCAGTTCCCGGTGGGATGTGTGATTGTTCAGGACAACGAAGTTATTGCCACGGGAGCCAGGACCGGTACCGCGGGAGAACTTTCCTTTTTCAGTGAGATTGACCATGCGGAAATCCGCGCGCTCAAAGCCCTTGAGTCGGCCGATGTCGTTTTCCGGCCGGCTGATGCGGTGCTTTTCTGTACCATGGAGCCCTGCCTGATGTGTTTTTCCGCCATTATTCTTTCGGGGATAAAGACAATTGTTTTTGCCTATGAAGATGCCATGGGCGGAGGGACCGGCGTCGACCTCGATTCTTTGCCTTCCTTATACAGGGAAGCCTGTGTGACCGTGGTTCCTCGGGTGTTACGGCAAAAAAGTCTTGATCTTTTTTATAATTTTTTTAATAAAGAGGCTAACTTATACTGGAAAGACAGTTTTTTGGAAGCGTATACCCTGGCCCAGAAGGGGCAAAATAGGTAATACAATTATTTGCTTGCAATTAATAGGGATTGTCGTTATAATTCCAAGGTTATGCTTGTTATATTAACATGATTAATTATTTTATGCCACGGCAGGAGGTGGAAAATATCTAAGCGAGGAAGGCAGGATCAGACACGTGTGAATAAGGGAATCAGAGCCAGCGAAGTGCGGGTGATTGGTTCTGACGGCGAACAGGTTGGGGTATTGCCCATAGCAGAGGCATTGCGCATTGCCGAAAATGAAAATATGGATCTGGTGGAGGTCTCTCCGGATGCCAAGCCCCCTGTCTGCAAAGTAATGGATCATGGAAAGTATAAGTACGAGCTGACCAAGAAAAAGCAGGAGGCCAAGCGGAAGCAGAAAAGCACCCAGATCAAAGAGATCAAGGTGCGGCCCAAAACAGGCGACCATGATCTTGAGACCAAGGTGCGCCATGTCGAAAAGTTCATTAAAAATAACGACAAGGTGAAAATTACCCTGGTGTTCCGCGGCCGGGAGTTTATGCTCAAGGAGCAGGCCAATGCAGTGCTGGAAAAAGTGGTGGAGATGACCAAGGAATTTGCCCAGGTCGAACAATATCCCAAGTTTGAAGGCCGTGTCATTACCATGCTTCTTGGTCCCAGATAAATCCCGCATTCTGGGCTGACGGGTTTCTCAGCAGGCGGGACCGGGAATGGGCCGTCTGCTTTGATACATAAATTTATGTTGGTGGTATATCTCGTGTATACCACCTTTAGTTTTTAGTAATCGCATTACTTTAAGAGAGGGTATTATGCCTAAGATTAAAACAAGCCGGGCAGCTGCCAAACGGTTTAAAAAAACAGGAACCGGGAAATATAAATTCCGGAAATCCCATGCCAGTCATATTCTGACTAAAAAAACCACAAAGCGGAAAAGAGGCTTCCGTCAGGACCAGATTATTGATGCGTCCGACATGAAGGCAGTCCGCCGTCTGCTGCCCAACGGCTAACGCCTGGGTGAATTCGGCAAGCATGCCGGTTGGGAAACTGGCAAATTAATATCGGCCGGATGTTCCGGCTGAATACAAAAACTTGACTCATTCCCGGTCACGGGCCGAAATAAGGCTTCGGAAGCCGGAAGTTAAAAAGGAGTGAAAAGACATGAGAGTAAAAAGAGGATTTAAGGCTAGAAGACGCCGTAACAAGGTGCTCAAGCTTGCAAAGGGGTTTAGAGGCGGTAGAAGTAAACTTTACAGAACCGCGGCGGACGCGGTCGACAAGGCATTAATGTATGCCTACAGAGACAGACGGGCCAGAAAAAGAGATTTCAGAAAACTTTGGATTGTTAGAATTAATGCCGGCGCCCGCATGAACGGTCTTTCCTACTCCCGTCTCATGCACGGCCTGAAACTGTCCGGCTGTGAACTGGACCGTAAGGTTCTGGCGGATCTGGCCGTTACCGATCCCGCCGGATTCTCCCAGCTGGCATCCCAGGCGGCTGCCAAGCTGAACTAAAAAGAAGACAAGAACCATCGGGGGAACGTTGCAAAACAATATTGCAGATATTGAAAAAGAGGCGCTGGATCAGATCGGCGCAGCCGATTCCAAGGATGCCCTGGAGGAGATTTCCATTCGTTTTCTGGGCAGAAAAGGAGTGCTCACCGGGTTTTTGAGGAATATTTCCTCCCTGCCCGAGGACGAGCGCCCGGCTGCAGGGAAAAATGCCAACCTGCTGAAGGTCAAGCTGGAAAAGGCGGTAAAAGCCGCGGAAGCCGGATTGAATGCAGTCGGCGAAACCGGTCCCGGCATTGATGTAACCCTTCCGGGTCGTCCAGCCGTCAGGGGGGCGCTGCATCCCATCACCCAGGTGTTGGATGAAATCTGCGGCATTTTTATGCGGCTGGGATTTGATATTGCAGAAGGGCCTGAAGTTGAGACGGATTATTACAACTTCGAGGCCTTGAATATTCCCAAGTACCATCCGGCCAGGGATATGCAGGACACTTTTTATGTGTCTGACAATATTGTTTTGAGAACCCATACCTCGGGCTCCCAGCCCAGGGTAATGGAAAAAAGCGAACCCCCGGTGAGAATTATATCTCCGGGCAAGGTGTTCCGCTGTGATTCGGACCTGACCCACACCCCCATGTTCCACCAGGTGGAAGGTCTGATGGTGGATAAAAACATCTCCTTTGGCGATCTCAAAGGGGTGTTAACTACCTTTGTTCATCAGTTTTTCGACAAGGACACCTCGCTTCGGTTCCGTCCCAGTTTTTTCCCCTTTACCGAGCCCAGTGCGGAAGTTGATATCCGCTGCGTCATGTGCAAGGGCAAGGGCTGCCGGGTCTGTTCCAAGACCGGCTGGCTGGAAGTGCTGGGGTCGGGCATGGTGCACCCCGCCGTATTTGAAAATGTGGGGTACGATACCGACAAATACACCGGATTTGCATTCGGCGTCGGCATAGAACGGATGGCCATGCTCAAGTATGGTATCGATGACATCCGGAAATATTTTGAAAACGATGTGCGTTTTTTAGGGCAGTTTTAATATGAAAGTCAGTTTAAGCTGGTTGCGCGAATATATTCCCGTTGACCTGGATTCCCAGGAAATGTCGGACCGCCTCACCATGGCCGGGCTTGAGGTGGATGCCATTGAAAATCTTTATGATTACCTGGACAACGTTGTCGTTGGAAGGGTGGTCGAGGCAAAGCAGCATCCCAATGCGGACAAGCTGACCTGCTGCGCCGTGGATACCGGCAAAGGGGAACTCTCTCCCATCGTCTGCGGAGCCCCCAATGTCAGGGAAGGCATGTTTGTGGCCTGCGCCCTGCCCGGAGCGGTGCTGCCCGGCGACTTTAAGATCAAAAAGAGCAAGCTGCGCGGGGAAAAATCCCACGGCATGCTCTGTTCGGCAGCTGAACTGAGGCTGGACGCCGATGCCGCCGGCATCATGGATCTGGAGGGCGAGCTTGAACCGGGGATGCCCCTGGAAAAAGCCCTTGCCCTGACTGACACTGTATTTGAAATTGACCTCACCCCGAACCGGCCGGACTGTTTGAGCCTCATTGGGGTGGCCCGGGAGACCGGTGCCTTTACCGAGCCTAAAAACAGGGTAACCCTGCCCGAGGCGGAGCTTCCCGCTGAACGGATCGGTTCCAAATCCATCCATGATTTTGCACGCGTGGAAATCAAAGATCCCGAACTCTGCCCCAGGTATACGGCAGGGATGCTTTTCGACGTCAAAGTGGGACCCTCTCCCTTCTGGCTGAAACAGCGCCTGGAATCCGTTGGTCTGACCCCCATCAATAATGTGGTGGATATCACCAACTATGTGATGATGGAAACCGGACAGCCCCTGCACGCATTTGATTTCGATAACCTGGCCCAGGGAAGAATTGTTGTAAAAACCGCGGGCAGCGGCATTGAATTTACCACCCTGGATTCAAAGCTTCACAAGCTGGAGCCTGAAATGCTCATGATCTGCGACGGGGAAAAACCCGTTGCCATCGCCGGTGTCATGGGCGGTGAGAATTCGGAAATTTCCGACACCACCACCCGGGTGCTGGTGGAAAGTGCCTATTTCAATCCGGTGTCCGTGCGCAGGACAGCCAAACGGACCGGCATCGGCACTGACGCCTCCCACAGGTTCGAGCGGGGGGTGGATCCCGAGGGCACTCTTTTTGCCATGAAACGGGCCGTTGCCCTGATGGCCGAGCTATGCGATGCAGAAATTGCCGAGGGAACGATTGATGAACATCCCCTGAAATCCGAGCCGGTGGTTATTGATCTGAAGGCCGAGGCCCTGAATGTCCGTCTGGGTACTGATTTTTCCGCCCAGCAGATTGCAGAAATCCTGGAATCCGTTGAGTTCAAAGTCGAAGCCGACGGCCAGGGACGGCTCAAGGTTCTGGTGCCCTCTTTCAGGGTGGATGTTGCCCGCCCGGAAGATCTGTCAGAAGAGGTGGCCCGTCTCTGGGGGTATAACAATATCGAAACCAGCTACCCGCCGGTGCCGGCCAGGGGGAAGGTGCTGAACCCCCGTTTGCTCCTCCGTGACAAGATCCGCCGGGCCATGACAGGCTTTTCATTTTACGAGGCCATCAACTATAATTTCATCCATGCCGACTCCCGTCAGAGGCTTGGATTTGGGGAGGACGACCCCCGGCAGGCAGCCGTGGAAATCCTCAATCCCATTTCCGAACAGATGTCCGTGCTCCGGACTTCTCTTGTGCCGGGGTTGCTTGAGACCATGAAACGGAACCTGGCCCAGCAGACCGAAACCCTCAAAGTTTTTGAGGTCGGGAAAGCCTTTTTTGACAAGGGGAAGGGCGAACAGCCCCGGGAGGTTGAAATGGTCTGCGGACTGATGACCGGCAACCGGACCGGCCAGACCTGGTATTCAAAAGTTGAATCCATGGACTTTTTCGACCTGAAAGGGGTGGTTCAGGGGCTGCTGGATGAACTTTTTATCACCGGCGTCCGGTATGAAAAAATCCAGGATGACTCCTGCCCCTATTTTGAAGCCGGATACGGCGCCGCAGCAGTGAAGGACGGCCGTTTGCTCTGCACCCTGGGTAAAGTGGATGCTGCCGTGCTCAAGGCCTACGGCCTGAAACAGGATGCCTATGTGTTTGACATGGATATGGATGCCATCCAGGCTGCCATGCCCGAAGCCATTCAGGCTGAGCCCCTGCCCAGATTCCCGGCCATTTCCCGGGACATGACCTTTATTGTGGATGCAGCGGTTGAAGTGGGTGCCGTGCTGGAGAATATTGCTGAATTCTCCAGAAAGCAGGCCCTGATCGAAGATTATTTTCTCTTTGACGTATTTGAAGGGGAAAGTATCGGAGCTGGGAAAAAATCACTCTCTTTCAGGGTGGTATACCGGTCAGCCAGTAAAACCCTCACCGAAAAGAACATTAAAAAAATTCACACCAATCTGTCCAAACGGATTCTGGATGATTTCGGTGCTGTTCTGCCCGGTTAAATTCCTGGCAGTAGGGATTTGGGAATTATCGGATAGGTTTTTTTTGAAAGCGGCAAATGGGTGTTGACAAACGGAAACCGCCCTGTTATATTCAGCCGCTAATGCGGGCATAACTCAGTTGGTAGAGTGCAAGCTTCCCAAGCTTGATGTCGCGAGTTCGAGCCTCGTTGCCCGCTCCATCTTTTTAGGTATGGGATGGCAGATTTGTTCCATTTAATGGGGTAAAATATGATCTGAGCCAAGGCTTACGGCGAAGATTTGTTGGGTTTGTACTAACGGGAACGGGCATCTGCCCGTTTTTGTATTTGTGGAAGATATAAAAGGTTGCTTTAAGACATGGGATTTATCAGACAGAAAGAATTGGGCAGGATTGAACTAAAGGTTCATGAGGTGGCAGCACCGCTGTTCGCAGCTGAAAAATATGAGTTGGTCCATGTCGAGTGCGTCACCAGCAACCGGGAGAAGATCGTTCGGCTTTACATGGATAAACCCGGCGGGGTCACCCTGGACGACTGCGTGTCCGTCAGCCGGGAACTGGGGGACCTCATAGACGTACACATCGAAGAGATCGGCAGCTACAGGCTTGAGGTCTCTTCCCCGGGCCCCAACCGCCCCTTGAACACCAGAGAAGATTTTCTGCGGTTTGAAGGACAGCGGATTAAGATTGAACTCCATGAGCCGATCAGCGGCCAGAAAAAGTTCACCGGGATTCTTGAGAAGACTAACAATGATTCTGTTGTAATTGCAGTTGATGGTAAGAGCCTCGAAATTGACGGGATGATGATCACCAAGGCAATGCTCGCAGGTCAGTAATTTGGAGAACACTTAACATGTTTATCACAGATATAAAAAGGGTAATTGACCAGGTAAGCCGTGAAAAAGGGATTGATGCCGAAGTACTCATCAACACCCTGAAAGAGGCCATCATTTCGGCTGCCAGGAAAAAAATCGGACCCAGGGCGGATATTGAAGTCCATTATGATGAGAAAAGTGGTGATGTTGAAGTCTTCCATTTTAAAGAGGTGGTCGAAGAGGTTGAATACCCGGACAGCGAACTGACCCTTGACGAGGGCATGGAATATGATCCTGAATGTGAAATCGGCGACTCTTTAGGTATCCGCATTGATACCGAGGAATTCGGCCGCATTGCCGCCCAGTCCGCCAAACAGGTGATTATCCAGAAAATGAGAGAAGCCGAGCGCAACGCCGTCTATGAAAATTTCATCCATAAAAAGGGTAAAATCATCAACGGCATTGTCCAGCGTTTCGACCGGGGCAGTATTGTGATCAATCTCGGGCAGGCCGAAGCCGTCCTGCGGCCCCGGGAGCAGATGCCCAAAGAAAATTATAAGCGGGGCGACAGAATCCGCGCCTATGTTCTGGACGTGCTTGAAGAGTCCAAGGGTGCCCAGATTCTATTGTCCAGAACACATCCTGAATTCCTTGTTGAACTATTCAAGACCGAAGTGCCGGAAGTGGCCGAGGGAATCGTGACCATCCGGGGTGCCGCCCGTGTGCCGGGAATCCGGGCCAAGGTGGCGGTATCTTCCATGGATTCCGATGTGGATCCCGTCGGTGCCTGTGTGGGCATGAAGGGAAACCGGGTGCAGAACATCGTCCAGGAACTGAGGGGCGAGAAAATCGATATTGTCCAGTGGAGCCCTGACATTGCGCGCTTTGTCTGCAATGCCCTGTCTCCGGCTGAGATTGCTAGGGTCATCATTGATGAGGACAACCAGTCCATGGAGGTTATTGTCAATGACGAGTACCTGTCCATTGCCATCGGCAAGGGCGGGCAGAACGTGTCTCTGGCCTGCGAAATTACCGGATGGCATCTCGAGGTAACCTCGGAAGAGGATTACAGCCGTGAGGTCAAAGAAGGATATGACAGCCTCATGAGGCTGACCGGCGTCGGCCTGCCCATGGCCGAAGTGCTGTTTAAGGCCGGATATGCGTCACTCTATGATGTTCTGGAGGCTCCGGTTGAGGATATTGCCGGGCTCATGGGCATTCACCCCGAGGACGCGATACTTGTCATCCAGGAAGCCGGGCAGATCATTGAGGCGGACCGCCTCGGTGCAGATGCCTTTGCCGAGGACGGCGGGGCCGGAGAGCTTGAGGCCGGGGGTGAGATGGTTGAAGGCGAGATGCCCGAATACGAAGATGAAGCCGAAGAATCGGCAGACGAAAAAGATACCCAGGATGAGGGTCCTGATGATGCAGATCAGGACGAGATCATTGACTAGGTTGCATCGGTAAAGCGACGGGAAAAGATTAGAATCAATAAAAGAGGATTACTGGGGGCAACGAATGGCGAAGGTCAGAGTATATGAGTTGGCTAAAGATCTCAACATGACAAATAAACAGCTGCTCAACAAGATGAAGGAATTGAAAATTCAAGTAAAAAGCCATATGAGTTCTCTGGAAGACAGCGCTGTAATTGAGATCAAAAACAGCTTGTTTGGAAAGAAGAAACAGCAGACTGATGTGAAGGTGAAGCCCTCTGTTATCCGCCGCCGGAAAGCAAAAGCGGTTGAGTCCGATGTGCCGGAGGCCGAAGAAATTCCTGTTGAGGATGATGAGGTGGAGGCCGATACCGCCGAGGCACCCCTGTCCAAGGAAACACCGACTGAAACACCCGAGGCCCAGGCCCCAGAAGCGTCTACTGACGCACCGGAAGAGCCTGTGGCTGAAGATGAGAAAAAGGCTGAGCCTAAGCCCATGGCCAAGAAGAAAACGAAAACAAAAAGTGCTGAACCGGCAAAAATCATCCGGCCTGCCAAGGTTGAGGAAAAGCCCGAACCGGCGCCGGAACCGGTCGCTGAACCTGTACAGGAGGCCGCGCCCGTAAAAGAGGCTCCGGCAGAAAAGCCCGTTTCAGCACCTGAGGCACCTGCCGTCGAGACAGCAAAAACCGCTTCGGCCGATTCAAAAGAGGAACCCGCCAAGACGGCGCCTGAGTCAGAAGCATCCGCTGAGGAGGCTGTCGAGGCCACACCTGCTCCCGAAACGAAAAGCGACCCGAGCCAGGCAGCAGAAGATAAGGCTGCAGGCAAAAAGAAAAAGAAAAAGTCCAAATCCACGCCGGCAAAGATTGTCAGGGTGGCGGACCCCGCCGTCCTGGAGAATATCCGGCGGATGCGGCCTTCCGAAGATAAAAAAGCGGGTGGGAATGGCAGACCTGCTGCCGCCAGAAACGGCGGCCAGAGCCAGCCGGCTGCCCCTGGAATGGTAATGCCGCCTGAACCGGGAGCGGATCCCCGCAAAAAGAACTGGGGCCGGGACCTGCCCCCCGTTGATGGTCCGGGCGCCGGCAAAAAGAAACGGCGGAAGAAAAAAGCCGTTGTTGAGCGGGACGATTTGTACAGGGGCCGCGGCCGTAAAAAACGGGGTAAAAAGGAAACCCGGGGTAAAAAGGGTGCCTTCCAGAAGACCCAGATCACCACACCCAAGGCTATCAAGCGCCGTGTCAAAATTGATGATGCCATTGAATTGGCGGAACTGGCCAAGCGGATGGGCATCAAGGCCAACGAGATGATTGCCAAGCTCATGGGCATGGGCGTCATGGCCACCGTAAACCAGACCATTGATTATGACACCGCCTCCCTTGTGGCTGCCGAATTCGGGTTTGAAGTGGAAAAGGCCAGCTTTGAAGAAGAGGCCCTCCTCCATGTCACCGAAGAAGAAACAGATGACGACAATATGGAAGAATGCCCGCCTGTGGTTACCATCATGGGCCATGTCGACCACGGCAAGACTTCTCTGCTGGACGTGATCCGGGAATCCAAGATCACTTCCGGAGAGGCCGGCGGTATTACCCAGCACATCGGTGCCTATAATGTTGAAACCCCCAACGGCGGCCGGATTACATTCCTGGACACCCCGGGCCATGCCGCCTTTACCGCCATGCGGTCCAGGGGCGCCAAGGTCACGGATATCGTTATCCTGGTCGTTGCTGCCGATGACGGGGTGATGCCCCAGACCATTGAGGCCATCAACCATGCCAAAGCCGCAGATGTTCCGGTTGTTGTGGCCGTGAACAAAATGGACAAGGCCGGGGCAGACCCCGACCGGATCATGCGCGAGCTTTCCGAGCATGACCTGCTGGCGGAAGACTGGGGCGGCAGCGTGATCTTTGTGAAGGTCTCCGCCAAAACCGGCGAGGGCATTGACGAGCTGCTGGAAATGGTCCTGCTTCAGGCCGAAGTTCTGGAACTGCAGGCCAACCCGGACAGAAACGCCAGCGGTTACGTGGTTGAATCCCGCCTGGATACCGGCCGGGGCTCAGTGGCCACCGTGCTGGTGAAGCAGGGTACCCTCAAAGACGGGGATCCCATTGTCTGCGGGCTGCATTCCGGACGCATCCGCGCCATGATCGATGACACCGGTTCCCGGATCAAGGAAGCCGGTCCCTCCATGCCCGTGGAAATTGTCGGGCTGACCGGCGTTCCCGATGCCGGTGACGAATTCATTGCCGTTGCTTCGGACAAGGATGCCAAGCAGATCGCCGGCCACCGCATGCAGAAACAGCGGGCCAAGGAACTGGCCAAGAAAAGCCGGGCCAACCTTGAAAAAATGTTCGAGAACCTGGGCTCCGCCGAGGTCAAAGAACTCAAACTTATTGTCAAGGCCGACGTGCAGGGCTCCATTGAGGCCCTTAATGACTCCCTCAAGGATCTGGCCAAGGAAGAGGTGGATGTCAAGATCGTTCATTCCGGCGCCGGCACCATCAATGAGTCCGACGTTGCCCTGGCCGCAGTATCCGATGCCATCATCATCGGCTTCAACGTCCGGCCCAACCCCCAGATCCGGAAGCTGGCCAAGGACGAGAATGTGGATATGCGCTTCTATGATATCATCTACGATGTCATCAATGATATCAAGGCGGCCCTGGACGGCATGATGCCCTCCACCTTCCACGAAATCATCATCGGCCGCGCCGAGGTCCGGGATACCTTTGTGGTACCCAAGATCGGAACCATCGCCGGCTGCGCCATCACCGACGGCAAGGTGATCCGGGGCAAAAAGGTCCGGCTGCTCAGGGACGGCGTCATCAAATGCGATACGGAACTCTCCTCCCTGCGCCGGTTCAAGGACGATGTCAAGGAAGTGGAACAGGGCTTTGAGTGCGGTATCGGCCTTGAAAAGTACAATGACATCAAGGTGGGCGATGCCATTGAATGTTATGAAGTCGAAGAACGGAAATATCAGGGGTAAGTCCTATTATGAAACCCTATACCCGTGCAGACCGAGTCTCAAACGCCATTCAGACGGCCATCACCGACCTGCTGTCCAGGAAAATCCAGGACCCCCGGCTGGAGATGGTCACGGTGTCCGGTGTGAAACTGTCACCGGACCTGAGCATTGCAACGGTCTACGTCACCGTGTTCGGAGACGACAAAAGAAAGCAGGATGCCCTGGACGGATTTAGAAAATCCAAGGGGTATATCAAAAAGAGCATTGCGCCCAAGCTGGGTCTCAAGTTTATGCCTGAACTGCGGTTCTTCCTCGACGACACCTTCGACCGTGCCGCCCGTCTGGATGCCCTGATCGATGCCGCTCCCAAGGGTGAAGGCCGCGAGGACACCGAAGACAAGGACGGGGAAGAATAAAACGTCCGGCATTTTCCATGAAAGACGGCATTCTTGTTGTAAATAAACCCGAAGGATTATCCTCGGCCGGAGTGGTCGGCCGGTTGAAACGGATCCTGAAGGTAAAAAAAATCGGGCATACCGGCACTCTGGATCCCTTTGCCACCGGTGTCCTGCTCATTGCTGTGGGCAAGGCAACCCGGATATCCAGGTTTTTTCTGGACGGCAGCAAGGCCTACCGGGCCCGGGTCACCTTGGGGGTTGAAACCGATACCTACGACTGCACGGGCCGGGAAACATTCCGGGCGGATCCAGGCGACCTGGCCGGTATAACAGA
Organism: Desulfobacter sp.; assembly: GCA_028768525.1. Taxonomy (NCBI): domain Bacteria; kingdom Pseudomonadati; phylum Thermodesulfobacteriota; class Desulfobacteria; order Desulfobacterales; family Desulfobacteraceae; genus Desulfobacter; species Desulfobacter sp. Next base: position 4,004,528 of record CP054837.1, read on the forward strand.
AGCTGCGCTATCCCGGGTGGTGGCAGGATTCTCCGGGGTCCAGGAACAGGTGGCGCCGGCCTATTCAGCCCTCAAGCACGAGGGGCAGCCCTTATACAAGCTGGCCCGCCAGGGCAAACCCGTCCAAAAACCGCCGAGGCAGATTGAAATCCACCGGATTGCCATGGAACGCCTGGAGACTTCTCCCCAGGGACTTCCCGAGTTCAACCTGGATGTGCATTGTTCAGGCGGCACCTATATTCGCAGTCTGGCCTATGATATCGGGAAACAACTGGGATGCGGGGCCCATCTTTCAGCCCTGAGCCGGACAGGGTCCAGCCAGTTCACAATAGACCAGGCCCTGGCCCTGGATGATATTAAGGAAATGGACCGGCCGGAAATATCCGCCAGGATTATTTCCATGTCCCAATGCCTGGATTTCATGCCGGCCATCATTGCCGACGAGGCGGCGGCCAAAAAAATCCGGCACGGCCAGACCCTGGAATGCCAGGGCGCCGGACTTTCAACGGATGACCATATCCGCATCATTGACGGCCAGGATGATCTGCTGGCCATTGTCCGTGCAGATAAATCCGGCCAAACCTTTAAATATTGTTGCGTTTTTAGCAGTTAACTGGTAAAAGTACCAGGCTGTATTGTTATGGTATGTTGGCGGGTAATGTACCCTGATTCTGAATGGAATATTGGATGAGGGGAGAAACCGCAAAGCAAACATACCAGTTTTATTTATTCCAATTATAAGGAGTTTTACCGTGGTATTACTTGCAGAAAACAAAGAGGAGATGATTGAAAAATTCAAGCTCCATGAATCCGACACCGGGTCCCCTGAAGTTCAGGTGGCCATTCTGACCCACAGAATCAGCTATCTGACCGAACACCTCAAGGTCCATAAAAAAGACCATCACTCAAGACGGGGGCTGCTGATTCTCGTCGGCCGGCGTAGAAGCCTGCTGGATTATGTCAAGAAAAAAGACATAAACAGATACCGCTCTTTGATCGAAAAGCTCGGACTCAGAAGGTAAAATGACACTTAAACCGGTTTTTGACGCTTTCACGGTCAAAAACCGGTTTTTTAGTTTTTCCGGGCGGCACGTTCTGGGGATGCTTTTATATAAGTTCGCATCTTTGCTATCAAACCAACCTGATCATGGACCTGAGGATTGGTCGAGGAGTTTGATGGTAAATATGCGGGTTTATAATCCTTGAAAGCATCTTTACCATAATACCGCCCTTTTTTTATTATTCACTATCATAATTCAGGAGAAATTATGGAAAAGATTGTATCAGCCGAAATCGGCGGAAAAGAATTAACCATCAGCACGGGGAAGATCGCCAAGCAGGCATCCGGGTCCGTGGTGGTCCAATACGGAGAGGCGGTTGTCCTTGTGACGGCCGTTGCTGCCAAGGACCCCAAAGAGGATATCAGCTTCCTGCCCCTGTCCGTTGAGTACCAGGAAAAAATTTATGCGGCCGGCAGAATTCCGGGCAACTATTTCAGGCGGGAGATCGGACGCCCCTCTGAAAACGAGACCTTGAATGCACGGCTCATCGACCGCCCCATCCGTCCCCTGTTCGAGGACGATTATAATTTTGAAACCCAGGTCATCGCCACGGTAATGTCTACGGACAAGCTCTGCGAGCCCGGTATCCTGGCCATGATCGGCGCTTCGGCTGCCCTGGAAATTTCAGATATCCCCTTTAACGGCCCCATTGCCGGTATTAAAGTGGGACGGGTCAACGGCGAGTTCGTTGCCAACCCCACCCCGGACCTCATGGAAAAAAGCGACATCGATCTGACCGTTGCCGGTTCAAAAACCGGTGTGGTCATGGTTGAAGGCGGTTCAGACATTGTTTCCGAGAAGGATATGCTGGATGCCATTTTCTTCGGCCATGAATCCATGCAGCCCATCATTGCCATGCAGGAAGAACTCAAGGCCGCTGTGGGCAAAGAAAAACGCCCCTTCACTCCCCCTGAACGGGATGAGCAGCTGGCTGAAAAGGTAAAGGCCTTTGCCTGGGACAAGATCCACGAAAAAGTGCAGATCAAAACCAAGATTGAACGGCAGAAGGCGATTTCCCAGCTCAAAGACGACGTCGTGGCCCAGTTTGCGGAAGAATATCCGGAACAGGTCAAGGAAATCAAAGAGGTTTTCGGCAAGAGCGTCAAAGCCGTATCCAGGGAAATTGTTCTCAAGGAAGACAAGCGCATTGACGGCCGGGCCTTTGACGAAGTCCGTCACATTGCCTGCGAGGCTGCCTGCCTGCCCCGTCCCCACGGCTCCGCCCTGTTCACCCGTGGTGAAACCCAGGTGCTTTCCACCCTTACCCTGGGCTCCGGCCTGGATGAGCAGCGTTTGGAAACCCTGAATTCCAACAACGAAACCCGGGCCTTTATGCTTCATTACAACTTCCCTCCCTATTCGGTGGGAGAAGTCAAACGCCCCGGCGGCCCGTCACGGCGTGACATCGGCCACGGCAACCTGGCCCACAGAGCGATTGCAAGAGTGCTTCCTGACCATGACAAGTTTGAATATACCATCCGCCTTGTGGGCGAGGTCATGGAATCCAACGGCTCCTCCTCCATGGGTACGGTATGCTCCGGCTGCCTGGCCCTCATGGACGGCGGCGTCCCCATCAAGGCGCCGGTATCCGGCATTGCCATGGGTCTGGTCAAGGAAGGGGATAAAACCGTTGTCCTCTCCGATATCCTGGGCGACGAAGACCACTTCGGCGACATGGATTTCAAGGTGACCGGCACCCGGGAGGGCATCACCGCCCTGCAGATGGATATCAAGATCAAAGAGCTGTCCAAAGAAATCATGGAGACCGCTTTGAACCAGGCCAAGGGCGGCCGTATCCACATCCTTGACAAGATGCTGGAAACCCTGTCCGAAGCCCGTGCGGAAATTTCTCCCTATGCACCCAAGATCGTTTCCGTCCAGATCGACAAGGACAAGATCCGTGACATCATCGGCCCCGGCGGCAAGGTGATCCGGGCGCTGCAGGCCGAGACCAACACCACCATCGAGGTGGACGACGACGGCATTGTCAAGATTGCGGCGGAGAACGAAGATGATTCCGCCAAGGCCGTGGCCATGGTCAAGGATATTGCCATGGATCCCGAGATCGGCGCCATCTACGAAGGCCCGGTTGTCAAGATCACCGACTTCGGCGCCTTTGTAAATATCAAATCCGGCACCGACGGGCTGGTCCATATTTCCGAGCTGGCCGACTACCGGGTGAAAAAGGTCACCGATGTGGTCAAGGAAGGCGAAGTGATCAAAGTCAAGGTATTGGACATTACCCGCGACGGGAAGATCAAGCTCAGCTACAAAGCTGCCAAAAAAGATGAAGAAGAGCAAAACAAAAAATAGCTCTTTTTGCCTCTGTCCCCTTGCCAGCGGCAGCAAGGGGAACAGTATACTGGTATCCTCAGCGGATACCGCCGTACTGGTTGATGCAGGGCTTTCAGGCATAGAGACACAGCGGCGTCTGGACGCCGTGGGGGAGGACCCCCAGAACCTGAAAGCCATCATCATCACCCACGAACACACCGACCATGTAAAAGGGGCGGGGATATTGAGCCGCAGGTTCGATATCCCCGTCTATATCACCCAAGAGACCTACCGCGCCTGCAAAAACCTGGGGAAAATCGAACACCTTGAGTTTATTGAGTGCGGAAAATCCTTTGAGATAAACGACCTCAGGGTCAACCCCTTTTCCATTTCCCATGACGCCCGGGATCCCGCCGGGCTAACCCTGAGCCACGGCAAAAAAAAGATCGGCATTGCAACGGATCTTGGCATTGCCACCAACCTGGTAAAATCCCACCTGAGCGGCTGTAATGCGCTTTACCTGGAATCCAACCACGATCCTGAAATGCTTTTCAACGGCCCCTACCCCTGGTATCTGAAGCAGCGGGTGAAATCCAGGACCGGTCACCTTTCCAATTTGGAGGCCCGGGATCTGGTTGCAGAGCTTCTCCACAGGGACCTGCACCATCTGGTTCTGGCCCACCTCAGCGAAGAGAACAATCGCCCCGAAATGGCAGCCCAGGAAGTGGCTAAGGGACTCAACGGATCAAACACCGCACTGCATGTGGCCGGCCCGGACCGCCCCGGTGAGAGGATTCAGCTATAACCGTTTTTTTAATTTCCCGTCCTAAAAAAATTATCCCCCCGGTTGCTTTTTAGTTTTTCATTCAATAGGGATCTGACCCATTATTGGCTTTCCGCCTTGCGGTCAATCAGTTAGGGTGGCTTAAAAAACGCATGGGGCCGGGTAATATGTATACAGATCATGGGCTGGGGGTGTGTAAAAATTACCCGGATCAGGGATTCCCCCTCGCCTCAGATTTCCCGACATTTTAAGATATGCTTTCCGATTTAAATGGGTTATAAGAAAAGGTTGTTACCTGGTATGGTCTTTGCTGTTATTTTAAGTCGTTAAATGTAAATGGGGGACTGGGCCGTGGCAGAATTAAATGAATTCAGGACCGATTGAATGATACGTATACTTTGCACCGCGACATGCTTGTTCGTCTGTCTTATCTCCGGATGTAAAACAATGGGGCCGGAATCTGCGGCAGGACTACCGGTCCAAATGCCGGACGCCTACGCCAACCAGATAATCGCTGGGGAAGAGGGGCGGCTGACGGCCATCCGGGACTGGTGGACCGCCCTTGGGAGCGATGAGCTCAACGGGATGGTTAAACAGGGACTGGCCGACAACTATGATTTAAAAATCAAACAGGCAAGGATTGACCAGGCTGCAGCCAGCCTTAAAAAGGAAAAGGCCGCCCTGGCACCGGGCCTGGATTTTTCCCTGGGGGGCAGCAGAAAACATACCCGGACCAAAACCAGGGGCAGCAGTGCCGTTGAAGACGGCAGCCATTCCTGGGATGGCAGACTCAGCGCCGCCTATACCCCGGATATATGGGGGGAGGCCGGGGCCGCCGTCCAGGCGGCAGACCTTGCCCTTGAAGCGGCCCGTCAGGATTACAATGCTGCCGCCCTGGATCTGACGGCGGACATCGCAGAAACCTGGGCCAATATCATCTCCGTGGGCCGCCGGCTGGAGATCCTCCACAGCCAGATTGAGGTCAACACCACCCACCTGGACCTCCAGAAACTGAGGTTCCTCAACGGCAAAGCCTCGGCACTGGATGTCTCCCAGCAGCGGGAGTCCCTGGCCCAGGCCCTCTCCGCCGTCCCCCTGCTGGAGAAGGAAGAAAAAGAACTGGTCAACAAGCTGGGATTTCTTCTGGGCGCCACTCCGGGCCAGCCGGTAATGGTCAAAACCCATGCATTCCCTGAAATGGCCGGCCCGGCCGACCCAGGGATCCCGGCGGCACTTCTGGAAAACCGGCCCGACATCCGGGCGGCCCGGGTGAGGCTGCTGGCGGCCCGGTCCGAGGTGGCGGCGGCACGGGCGGATTTGATGCCCTCACTTACCCTCACGGCCTCGGCCCTTTTTTCCAGCGGCAGTCTGGACCTGCTGTTTCAAAACTGGGTGGCCTCCCTGGCCGCCTCCCTGGCCGGCCCGATATTTGACGGGGGAAAGCGGCAGGCTGAAGTTGAGCGGACCCGGGCCGTTGTCAAGGAAAATCTCAACCTCTATGCCAAAACTGTTTCCCAGGCCCTGCAGGAGGTGGAGGACAGCCTGGTGGGCATTGACCGCCAGGCCGCTTATATCCAGCGGCTGGAAGAGGAGCTTGAGGCGGCCCGGCTCACCCTAATTGATGCCCGGGTCCAATACCTTAACGGCCAGAGTTCCTATCTCAGCTATCTTACGGCCTGGTCTGCCATTGAGCGGCTGGAGCGGCAGCTGGTCAGCGAGCAGGCCGGCCTGGTCAAAGAACGGATTACCCTGCAGCGGGCCATGGGATGGCAGGCTGCTGAAACGGATGGAGCAGATAATAATGACTAGTCCCAACAAAGCGGCCGCGGGTTTGAGAACGCTGATCAAAGTATTGCTTCCCCTCTGTTTTATCGCAGGGGGTGTTGCCGGGTTTGATTACTATAAATCCCAAAAGGTGAAGATCAAACGGAATCCGCCGGTAAAGCATGTTCCGGTGGTGAAGGCCATGGCGGTCTCTCCCGGGACCCATCAGACCCGGATCCATGCCATGGGAACCGTGTCGGCGGACCGGCAGATCGTGCTTAAAGCCCAGGTGGCAGGGGAAGTGGTATGGGTATCGCCCAAATTTGTCCAGGGTGGAATCATCAAACAGGGAGAGCCCCTGATCCGGCTGGAATCCTCGGACTACAGGCTGGCCGTGGACAAGGCCAAAAGCAGCCTGGACAAGGCGCTGGCCGATTTTGAAATCGAAAAGGGACAGCAACTCATTGCCAGGGAAGAACTCAAGCTTATTTCCAAGGTCTCACCTGAGGGGGTAAGGGATACGGCATTGGCACTGCGGAAACCCCAGCTTGAACAGGCCAGGGCCGCCGTGGCCGGTGCCCGGAGCGAGTATGATATGGCGACCCTCAACCTTGCCCGAACCCAGATCACAATACCCTTTGACGCCCTTATCCTTGAAAAAAATGTGGATCTGGGATCCACGGCGGCTGCCCAGGCTGCCCTGGCCACCCTGGTGGATGTCGCCCAATACCGGGTGGAGGCCCAGGTGCCCCTGGACCGGCTGGATCTGCTGGACATCCATGAATCCCGGGGCAGCCAAGCGGTGATCCGCTCCCTCTACGACGGGCATACGTGGGCGGGACGGGTGGTCCGGACAACGGGAAAGATTACGGGGCAGAGCCGCATGGCAGGGGTCTTTATCCGTGTGGCCGACCCCCTGGGGCTGGAAAAAAGCCCGGAAAAGGGCGAAGAGACCTTTGCCCTGCTTCTGGGTGACCATGTGGAAACCGTTATCGCAGGCCGCTCCCTGGACAATGTCTATGCCCTTCCCAGGACCGTCATCCGTGAGAACAATACCATCTGGGTTTATGAAAAGGGCCGATTGGATATCCGCCGGGCCGAGCCGGTGTGGAAGGAAAAGGAGCGGGTGTTTGTCCGCACCGGCCTTAATCCCGGTGACCAGGTGATAACCTCGGATATTCCCGTTGCGGTGCGGGGCATGGCCCTGGCCCTGCCCAAAGGAGAACGGTCATGACCACCGGCGGGCAGACATTGAGCCAGCACCCGGAACCCAAATCAGACCCGGCTTCAGCCCAGTCCCAATTACCTGAGCGGAAGGGCGCTCTTGCCTGGATGGCGGGCAACTCGGTGGCCGCCAACCTGTTCATGGCTGTCCTTCTTGTGGGGGGGCTCTTTGCCGGGTTGACCATCAAGCAGGAGGTCTTTCCCGAGTTCAGCCTGGACAGGGTCAGCATTACCGTGCCCTATCCAGGGGCCAGTCCTGAAGAGATCGAAAGCGGCATTGTCCTGGCCGTGGAAGAGGCCATCCAGGACCTGGAAGGGATAGACGAAATAACGGCCAATGCCAATGAAGGGGCGGCCGCGGTCACGGTGGAGGCCCTGGAGGGGGTTGACATCAACCGGCTCTGGCAGGAAATCAAGGCCGAGGTGGACCGGATTTCCACCTTTCCCGACGAAGCCGAAGATCCCGTGGTCACCATTGCCGCCCGGAAGCGGGAGGTGGTCCGGCTGGCCCTGTACGGGGACGTTCCCGAAACCACCATGCGGGAGATGGCCGACCAGATCCGGGATACCCTGCTTCTGAGTCCGGATATCACCCAGGTGGAACTGGAAGGGGTGAGGGACAGGGAAATCCAGGTTGAAATTAAAAGTACCACCCTGAGGCGATACGGCCTGACCCTGGCCGATGTGGCCCAGGCCATATCCAAAGCGTCCGTTGAACTGGGGGGAGGGGCCATCAAGGCCGGGGCAGGGGATATCCTGCTCAGGATCAAGGACCGCAGGGATTATGCGGCCCAGTACAAGGGCCTGCCCATCATCACCCAGGCCGACGGTTCCCGGGTGCTGCTGGAGGACATCGCCGAGGTCACCGAAGGCTTTGAGGAATCGGACAACTGGGCCTCCTTTAACGGCCAGCGGGCCGTTACCATCGGCGTATACCGGGTGGGCGACCAGACTCCCACCCAGGTGGCCGGCGCCACCAAAAAAATGGTGAAAGAACTCAATCAAGGACTCCCCCAGGGGATGGGCCTGAGCATTGTCCGGGATATGTCCAAGATTTTTGCCCAGCGGGCCGACCTGCTCCTGAGAAACGCCTATCTGGGGCTGGGGCTTGTCTTTATTTTCCTGGCCCTCTTTCTGGAGATCCGCCTGGCCTTCTGGGTGAGCCTGGGGATTCCCATCTCCTTTCTGGGGTCATTCCTTTTCCTGGCCCCCACTGATTTTTCCATCAACATGGTGAGCATGTTTGCCTTTATCGTCACCCTGGGGATCGTGGTGGACGATGCCGTGGTGGTCGGGGAGAATGTCTATTTTTTCCGGCGCCAGGGCCTTAGCTTTATTGATGCCGCCGTACGGGGCACCCGGACCATTGCCATGCCCGTGGTTTTTTCCGTGATCACCAATATGGTGGCGTTTGTGCCGCTGATGTTCATCCCCGGCATCATGGGAAAGATATTTAACACCATTCCCTTTGTGGTGATTGCGGTTTTTCTGGTTTCCCTTATTGAAAGCCTTTTTATTCTGCCGGCCCATCTCAGCCACCAGCATCGGAAAAGCTTTTTCCCCCTGAACATTATCGAAGGGTGGCAGAGCCGGTTTTCCCTGTGGTTTGAGCATGCGGTCCGTAAGGTTTACGGCGGCGGCCTGGCGTTTTTGCTTTCTTACCGGTATGCGGTGATCGCCTTTGGCCTTGCCCTGCTGCTCATCACGGCCGGATATGTGGCTTCGGGCCGCATGGGCATGGTCATGTTTCCCAAGACGGAATCCAATTATGCCTTTTGCGAGGCGGTGCTGCCCTTTGGCACGCCTGAAAATCAGCTGAGGCAGGTGGAGGACCGCCTGGTGGCCGCAGCCCGGCAAACCGTGGCTGAGAACGGGAAGGACGAATTGTCCCGGGGGATTTTTTCCCAGGTACGGGATAATAGCGTCCGGGTCCGGATTTACCTGACAGACCCCGGTGTCCGGCCCATGGGAACGGCGGAGGTGACCCGGATATGGCGGGAAAAGACCGGCCGGATACCGGGGCTTGAGTCCATCGGATTCGAGTCCAACCGGGGCGGGCCCGGATCAGGGAAAAATCTCACCGTGGCCCTGAGCCACCGGGATAAGGCCCTGCTGGACAGGGCGGGGGAGGCGTTGGCCCTCCGCCTTGGGGAATATCAGATCGTCCATGACATTGACGACGGCTCGGCCCAGGGAAAGCGGCAGTTCGACATTACCCTGAGCCCGGCAGGCCGGCGCATGGGGCTGACCTCCAGGGAGGTGGCCAACCAGGTCCGCCATGCCTTCCAGGGGGTGCAGGCCGTGAAAAATCAGCGGGGCCGCAGCGAGGTGACGGTCCGGGTACGCCTGAGCCGTGAAGAGCGGATCTCCGAATCCACCTTCGAGGAGCTGGTGCTCCAGGCGCCGGAAGGGGAAATTCTGCTAAGGGACGCGGTACAGACATACAGCGGGCGGGCATACACCACCATCAAGCGGACCAACGGCAAACGGGAGATTCTGGTCACGGCCAACGTCAGGCCCCCCTCCCAGGCGGAAAATGTGCTCCAGGATATGAAAAAGGATATTCTGCCGCAACTGGTGAAAACCTATCCCGGGCTTTCCTACAGCTTCAAGGGAAGGCAGGCCGATATCCGGGAAAGCATCACCGCCCTGATCAAGGGATTGTGCATGGCATTGTTCTGTGTATTTGCCCTGCTGGCCATTCCGTTCAAGAGCTATTTTCAGCCCCTGATCATCATGTTCTGCATCCCCTTCGGCATGATCGGTGCCATTGCCGGCCATGTGATCATGGGGTATTCCCTGTCCCTCATGAGCCTTTTTGGTCTGGTGGCCATGTCAGGGGTGGTGGTCAACGACTCCCTGGTCCTCATTGATTTTGCCAACCGCAGGGTCCGGGAAGGGGTGCCCCTGTTCTACGCCATTCAGTCTGCGGGCATCCAGCGGTTCCGTCCCATTTTACTGACAACGCTTACCACCTGCGGGGGGCTGGCGCCCATTATTACCGAGACCTCCCGCCAGGCAAGGTTTTTGATCCCCATGGCCATTTCCCTGGGGTTCGGCATCCTCTTTGCCACCTTTATTACCTTAATCATGGTGCCCTGCCTCTATCTGGTGCTGGAGGACATCAAGGCCTTGTGGGCGGGGGAAGCGCGTTGAGATTTACACCGGGCCGGCCCCGACTGCACGGGGGCAGCTGGCCGGGCCGCTTGAAATGAGGTGAAACAGGCGGTTCAGCCGTGGAGGCCGAGGATGGCGTCGATCATTTCCGATGACTGCCTGGCTTCCCGGGAGGTGCCCTGCCAGACCAGATTGCCCGATTCCAGGACCGCAATGCCCTGGGCCGCATCCAAGGCCCGCTGGGTGCTCTGTTCCACCAGCAGGATGGTCAGCCCCTCTTTGTTGAGGGAAAGGATGGCTTCGTAGCAGATATCCACTGCCTTGGGCATGAGCCCCAGGGAGAGTTCGTCGATCATCAGCAGCCTGGGCTCTGCCATGAGGGCCCTGCCGATGGCCAGCATCTGCTGCTCCCCGCCGGAAAGGGATCCGGCCTTCTGGTCCATGCGTTCCCCAAGCCGGGGAAAGATGGAAACCACCCGGTCCATGTTGGCCTGGCTCTGGGCCTTGGCGGTGGTATACCCCCCCACCACCAGGTTTTCCCGGACCGTGAGGCTTTGGAACAGGCGCCGGCCCTCGGGGCAGATGGCAATGCCTGTTTTGACCCGCTCCATGGGGCTGGCATGGGTGATCTCCCGGCCGTCGTATATGATCTGTCCGTTTTTTACCGCGACCTGGCCGGCCAGGGCCATGATCAGGGAGGATTTTCCCGCTCCGTTGGCCCCTAGAATGGCGGTGACGCTTCCTTTTTCAATATCCAGGGTCAGGGGGCTCACCACCTGCATGTTGCCGTAGCCGCAGGCAAATTCTTTGAGACTGAGTATCATTAATTCTCTCCTCCCAGATAGGCCCGCCGGACTTCGGGGCGGTTCATCACTTCCCTGGGATCGCCCTGGGCCAGATCCCGCCCGTTGTCCAGGACATGGAGGCGGTCGCTGATCCGAAGCACTTCACTTAAGTTATGTTCTATCATGACGATGGTCATGCCCTGCCGGGCGATGGATTTCACCGTATCCGCAAGCTTTGCCGCCTCTTTGCTGTTCAGGCCGGCAAGGGGTTCGTCCAGAAGCAGCACCTTGGGGGCAACGGCCAGCGCCCTGGCGACTTCCAGACGTTTGAGCACCCCCAATGGCAGTTTGGACACCGCCATCTCTTTATACTCACCGATGTCCACCATCTCCAGCAGTTCGGCGGCCCGTTCCTTTTCCCGGGTCCGGTTCCACCGCATGAGGGAGGGCAGGGTGCGCCGGAGCTTTTTGTATCCGGCGGCAAAGGCCACGTTTTCAAGCACGGTCATGGAGGTGAAGGGGCGGACAATCTGGTGGGTCAGGGCCAGGCCCAGCCGGCTGCGCTGGTGGGTGGGCCGGTGGGTGATCTCCCTGCCCGCCAGGGTCAGCCGGGCGTTCACCGGGGTGACAATTCCCGTAATGGCGTTGAGCAGGGTGGTTTTGCCGGCGCCGTTGGGGCCGATGAGGCTGAGCAGTTCCCCTTCCTCCACCTTCAGGTTGACGTCGTCCAGGGCGGTGAGCCCCCCGAATTTTACGGTAACGGACGCAGCTTCAAGGATGACGGCCATTTCACGCCTCCTTTTTGGGGATCAGGAGTTTAAAGAAACCGGCCAGCCCTTCGGGGGCGAACCGCATCACGGAAAATAACAGCACCCCGTAAAGCAGCAGCTTGTAGTCGTTGATGAACCTGAAGAACTCCGGCATCAGGGTGAGGATCACCGTGGCCGCCACCACCCCGAAAATGGACCCGATCCCCCCCACGGCCACCATGGAAAGGATGGTGATGGACTGGATGAATCCGAAGGTGTCCGGGATGATAAACCGGGTGTAATAGGCGTAAAGCCCGCCGGCCAGGCCGGCCAGGGCCGTGCCCATGGCAAAGGCGGTGATCTTGTATGCCTTGACATCCACGCCCAGGACCCGGGCGGTCTGCTCGTCATCGGCCACGGCATCAAAGGCGTAGCCCATCCATGAGCGTTTTACGTGCCAGGAAAAGGCAATGGCAATACCGGCAAAGATGAGAACCAGAAAGAGGTAGGTCAGCTTATCCATACCGTGGGAGGGAATGCCGGCAATGCCCATCTCCCCCCCTAAAAATTCCTGCTGGCGGACGATGCCCACGAACAAAAAGGCCACCCCCATGGTGACGATGGCCAGAAAGTCCTCTTTCACCCTCAGGCTGGCCAGGCCGATGACGGCGCCGACAATGCCCGCCAGAACAAACCCGGCCCCCAGGGTGAGGTAGATGGGCCATCCCATTTTGGACAAAAGGGCCACGGTGTAGGCCCCGATGCCGTAGAATGCGGCATGGCCCAGGCTGATCTGGCCGCAGTATCCGGTGATGAGGTTCAGGCCCACGGCAAGGATGATATTGATGCCGATAACGGTTGCAAGGCTGATTTCATATAGTCCCATGGGTCACCTCGATGCAAAAAGTCCGGTGGGTTTGATCATCAGAACGACGATGAGAAAGGCAAAGGCAATGGCGTCGCGGTCCATGAGATCACCGATGTAAATGGTGCCGAAGGCCTCGATGATCCCCAGCACCAGGGAGGCGATGAGGGTGCCCATGACATTGCCAAGGCCGCCCAGAACGATTATGGCCAGGGACTTGTATGAGGGCACGGCCCCCATGGTGGGTTCCACCAGGTTGCTGAGCAGGGCCACCAGGACCCCGGCCACGGCCGCCAGGGCGCTGCCCGTAAAGAAGACCATGTAGCGCACCCTGATGGGGTCGATGCCGAAGCAGGCAGAGATCTGGGGATCGTCCACCGTGGCCCGCCAGCCTGTGCCGATGCGGGTTTTCTGGGCGATCCAGGCCAGGAGTCCCAGCAGGATGATGTTGGTGACCACCGTAACGATCTGGCAGGTCCTCAGATAGACCCCGGCCACCACCACCACATCCTGGAGGGGCACGGCCTTAAAGGTCAGGCCGAAGGGGCCGAATACCAGCCGGAAGAGTTCCTCCATGCCGATATACAGCCCGATGGAGGCAATGAGGGCCACATAGGGCGGGCGGCTGAGCACCGGTTCATAGACCAGCCGGTAAATGGCGATGCCGGCAATGCCCGAGGCCAGGGCGGCCAGGAGAATCCCGGCCGCCAGGCTGCCGGTCTGGTTGGTGAGGACAACGCCCAGGTAGGCACCCAGGGTGAAGAGTCCGGCGTGGGCCACGTGGAGCACCCGCAGCAGCCCGTAGATCAGGGTCAGGCCCACGGCAATGATGGCGTAGGTCGAACCCTGGATCAGTCCTTGAATAATCAGTTCCAGATAGAGCACGTAAAAACCGCCTTTCTCTGCGATTAAATTGCTATTTTTCCGGCGGCGCCAGAAGTTCGGGGTCGCTGATCACGGAGTGGTGGTGCCACTGCCCGTCTTTGACCACCTGGTTCTGGACATTTTTCATGACCTCGCCCAGGCCGTTGAATTTAATGGTGCCCGTGGAGACCTTGAGATGGGTGGCGGCGATGGCATCCCTGATCTTGGCAGGGTCCAGGCTCTTGGCGTTTTCAATGGCCAGGGCCGCCACTTTGACGGCGGTGTGCGAGGAGGCGGCCACCATATCGGCCTTGAATCCGGCCATTTCCTCAAAACTTTTGATGAAATCCCGGGTTTCGGGTTCGTTGGAATCCCGGTCCAGGGAGGTGGTGATGATCACACCTTCGGCAGCTTTGCCCGCAATCTCGATGAATTTCTGGGAGTCATACCCTTCCTGGCCGATGACGGGAACGGTTACCCCGGAGGCACGGAGCTGGCTGACCAGGGGGCCTGCGGTGAAATAATAGCCCGAGGCATAGATGGCGTCGGGGCGGTCCGCCTTGACCTTGGCGACAATGGCGCCGAACTGCCGGTCCTTGATGGAGTATTCGTATTCATTGACGATGGTGATGCCGAAGTCCCCTGCTTTTTCCTTGAAACCGGCGGCCAGGGATTTGCCGAAATCGTTTTTCAGGGTGATGATGACCACCCGTTTTTTACCCAGGGTGTCGCCCACCAGCTTGGCGCCGGCACGGCCCTGGATTTCGCCCAGGAAAGAGGTCCTGAATACATAGTTCCCGGCCTTGGTGATGTCCGGGTGGATGCCGTAGGCGGAGATATAGGGAATACCCGCTTCCTGGAAAATGCCCGCCGCAGACCGGGTGGGCCCGGAGTAGCTGCCCGAAACCCCGACCACAACCTTGTCCTGGCCGATGAGTTTATTGGCGATGGGGATGGACTGGGAGGCAGAGGCCTGGTCGTCATAGACCACCAGTTCCAATTGTTTGCCCAGGACCCCGCCGGCCTTGTTGATCTGGTCAACGGCGAGCTTGGCGCCCAGGGAAGAGGATTTGCCGTCCGAGGCGGCAAAGCCCGTGAGGGGGGCGTTGAATCCGATTTTGATGGTGTCTGCGGCCAAGGCTGCGCCGGTGAATATACAAACCATGATTACTGCAATTGAGAAAATCCTGCGTTTCATCACTCTCTCCTTGTTTACGATTTGCTTTTAACTACCACTATGTCACCACTTCTTATAATCCTGTCTATACAAGTGGTTGCCCGATGTCAAGGGATTATGTTCTGGTTAGCACCACGAAATTCTCCGGCAGGCGGTTTTCCCATTCCTGCAACACCGGTTTTCTGGCGATTTTTTGCTCATAGGCGCTGACATCGGTTTCCTTATGGACAGTATATCCCTCCAGGGTCGCCATATCCGCCGGGGTCATCAGGTTATAGCGCCGCCTGGGATGGCCGCAGCGGCGGTCCAAAAAATCGCAGAACCTGGAAAAGACCCGGTTGTTTTCAACATCCGGTTCCCAGTAATCCAGAGCGACCTGGGAGGATGGGCGCTGTATGCGGGCGGCCTGGGCCATGCAGGATAAAAAGATTCCGGGCGCCAGGTAATAGGAGATTCCCTCCAGAAGGATGAAGCTGGGCTGCCCGGCGGTGAGCCGTTCCAATTCCGTGAAAAGGTCCTCCCGGTCCTCCGGCCGGTTTAAATCCGCCGGTATCCAGGTAATATCCCGGCAGGGCAGGTCTCCCGCGGCAATAAATTCTTTGACTTTGTTTTTTTTGTATGCCGTCACCCGGGGCAGGTCGATTTCAATTGTTTTCACCGGCTGATCCACAAGGTAGGGATATGAGGTAAACCCGGCGGCAATATTGATAAAGGCGCCATTGGGGTGGTCCTTGAAAAAAAGATTCAATTGTTCGAGGAAAAAGCGGTTGCGCACCGCCAGCGCCCGGGGATCTTCATCATATACCTCGTCATTGAAGCGCTGCCAGAGTTCGCGGACAGGCTGGTCCACCCAGAGTTTCGCATGGATATCAAGGCTGAGTGCTTCTGAACGGGCCCGGGATTCATTTACCAGAAAGGCGGAGTCTGAAATCGTTTTTTGGATCATTTTGGCCGATACCTCCCAAGATAGAATATAGAGATTGAAATACCGGCCAGCATGGGCACTGCCCTTTTTTTTGTCAAGGCATTAAAAAAATAAACGACTCAGGTCAGCATCGGGGGCACATCAGAAAAAAGATGCTGCCGTTTGAAATGCCGCTTCATAATCGACATAAAGCCCTTTGGGCGGTATCCCCAGTTGACCGGCCATGCGTTCCACTTCAGCCCAGTCCGCTTTTTCGCAGGACTCTACCAGATTCAGCCACAATGTGTACTTGGAGGGATTGCCCAACAATGCGTTTTCCAGCTCAGGATCCAAAGACAATTTTGATATCAGAATTTTTTTTGGATGGCTCAATATCACGTCGATCAGTGAAAACAGCCCCATTAAAAAAAGCGGGGCCTTTATCTCTTGGAAATTATGGCGAACGGCCAGGTTTTCCAAAAAACAGGCTCTCTGCGCGGAAAGAAGAACCAATTCATCCGGCTGGTTTTTTGGCGTCATATCCGTCAGGATGATGATTTGAAGCCATTTTTTAAGCGGGTTGAGCCCCATGATGACAAGGGCGTCTTCTATTGAATTGACCTTGCTTCTAAGGCCCAGGCTCGGTGAGTTGATATACGCCAGCAGGCGGTGGATAATCGCCAGATCAGCAGACAGGGCCGTTGCGATTTCCCGGAATTCGACCTCTTGTTTCTGTAGAAGTTTTAATAGCTTTAATTTTGAACTGACGGTGGCCGATATCTTTTTCCCCCTGTGCACCTGGGGGGCTTTGAAAAAGAATCCCTGAAACTTGTTATACCCAAGGTCTTTTGCCAACAGGTAAACATCATATTCTTCGATCCGTTTTGCAATTAATTGGGCCCTTGGAAACCGGCTGGTGCACAAATGTGTTAATTCTTCTATTTGTTCCTCTTTTTTATGGAGGAAATCAATTGTCAGATAGTCTGCCAATCGGTACAGGCTGTCCCGGCTGGGATCATTTTCATAGTTGTCGACGGCATACCGGTACCCTTCCTGCCTTAGGGTTGCGATTGCGCTGAGCAGCTCATGGTCAGGCGTCACCTCATCCGTCAATTGGATGATCACCTTGCCGCTTGGATAAGCGGTATGCATCTTCTCCTTGATGGCCTTGGCCGAAAAATTGATAATTATATTGGTCGGTTCATCCGTAAAATCAATGCAGAGGGGCAACCCCGCCAGTACTTTCAAGGTCGCGTCCATCTCATCGATAAAAACGGCGTTTTGAGCCAGCTTTCTATCCCTGTACAGCAGTTCATAGGCCCAGACGCTCATATCCCTTTTGAACACCGGCTGCCGGGCCAGGAAGATGTCTTCGTACCTTTGTTCATCCTTTGATTCAGCGTCTGAATTTTCAACCATAGAGAATTGAATCCTTTTTATTCTGACAGACTGCAATACCGGCAGACTTTGTTACGCCCCGATGCCTTGGCCGCATACAGCGCCTTGTCTGCGTGATCAAACATTGTATCTAAATCAAGTGTATCTGAAATTGTCTTGCTTGAGGCACCCAGGCTTATCGTGACGCGGATCTCACCCGTACCCGTCGTAAAACGGTGGCCTTCAACGGCCGTTCTGAATCGTTCAGCGATTTTTTCGGTTTGCTCAATATCGGTCTCCGGCAAATAGAGAATGAACTCTTCGCCCCCCCACCGGCCGAATTTGTCGTATCGTCTGATTAATTGTTTAATTACCCTTACCAGGCCTTTTAATACCTTGTCGCCCATGGTGTGCCCGTAGGTATCATTTATCTGCTTGAAATGATCGATATCCATGAGAATGACGCTGCAGTCCTCTTTTTTCCTAACAGCTTTGCTCCACTGTTCTTCAGCGAATTCATAAAAGGACCTGCGGTTTCGGATGCCGGTTAACTGGTCCTTTGCCGCATGGTCTTTGAGGGTTTTGTTCTGTTCTGCCAGTTTCCGGTTGATAAACAGTATCTCTTTTTCAGACTGTTCCAACCTGGTTTTTAAATTGAATTCGTTTATAAACAACTTGTACAGCATCCTTTTATTTCTGCTGAAAAGCGTCGAAAACACCATTCCGATCACGTGCGAAATGAAATGATGAACGATCAGAATTTTATATTCAGCAATGGAATGGCTGGAAAGTGTTAAATAGAGTGCGGGGATTAATTTAAAAATGAGCCCTGTGGGTAAAATGAGGTACAAGGCAATGATGATGATGATTTCAGCGGCCGCAGTTGAAATAAATCCAGTGGGATGGAAGCTGCCTGTATAGCTCTGGGTAAGGACAAGGAGGCATGCAAACAGGAATATCAAAAAATCCAAGGTTGCTGCAGTTTGGGCTTTAAGCGCAAAAAAAACAATGGCCAGTGAACAAATCGCAAACCCGGATCTTGCGGCAAGTGCGCCCATGGGAGTCGCGGAAAAACCGAGTAATCTGAATTCTATACAGATGAAAAGCAGGGTGGCTGCCAGTGAAATAAAGATGAAGGCGGTCCCTCTTGTTTTATCTTCACTAAAGGTGTGCTGTCTGAACCGCTGCTCGGCATCTTTTGATTTAAATTCGGCAGTGAACAGGTGAATTCTATTTTTTATTTCGGTCTGGTTTTCTTTTTTCATATGCGCCGGCAAACCAAATTATGGAGGCGGACCACGGGCTTTCGTAATTAAAACCGTGATGTTTAAAAGCAGTTGTGCGAATAGTTCATAGCTATCATAATTCAATGCAAAAATCCAAAAATATCATTATGAACCCAGGGGAAGGACAATGGTTCCGTCCGGAGTATCCTCTTTTTTTGTCTGCTGGAACTCGGAATGGAGGGCGCCGGATGCGCAATTTCAATAAGGGAAACCTGAAGAATGGGAATAACCGCTTTTGTTTGGCGCTAATTTTCATTATACTGACACAGGCCATTTGAAAAACATATCTTAAATTTTAATCAGACATCGGCCAAGACCTGAATCCAATTAATGACTTTGAAAAGGGAGTAATATGAATCCTGTCATCAGCGCGTTAAAGTTCCGGCATGCCTGCAAGCAGTTTGATCCCTCCAAGCGGGTGGGAAAACAAGATCTGGATGTGATTCTGGAGGCCGCCTGCCTGTCGCCGTCCTCCTTCGGCATGGAAGCCTGGAAATTTCTGGTGCTCAGGTCGAAAGCGATTCGGGAAAAATTGCGGCCGGCCTGCTGGAACCAGGCACAGATCACCGATGCCAGCCATGTCATTGCCATTCTGGCCCGGCCCGGCCTGGTGGCCCCGGACCAGGCATATGTGCTGGAAAATTTTCAACGGCGGGGCCTGGATGAAGAGGCGACTGCCGCCTATGTGGCGCGGTATAAAAGCTATCTGGAAACCGAGGTGGATCCCAGGATGCCCCGGTATGCCTGGTGCGCCAAGCAGTGCTATATCGCATTGGCCAATATCATGACCTGCGCGGCCTCGCTGGGGATCGACTCCTGCCCCATGGAGGGCTTTGAAAAGGACCGGGTGGAGGAGGTTCTGGAGATTGACACAGAACAGTTCCAGGTGGCCGTTTTGGTGGCCCTGGGATACCGGGCCGGGAAGCAGACGCCCAGGCGCCGCCATGACCGGGCCCGGCTGGTGGAGATCCGCTGATGGCAAAGGGCGCCGGTTTAAAAACAAAGGATCTTGATTTCCCAACCGTTTAAGGGCAGACTGGCCCCATGGGCATTGTATACAAATCCGGTCCGGTTCCAAAGATGGAGGTGCTGCTCTGCACCGACGACTTTGAATTTAGGCCCCATATCCATGACCGCTACGTGGTCTGGATCAATACGGGCGGCGGTGAACACTATACGGCCAAAGGATCAACGGATATCCTTGGGAAAGGAAACATCAGCGTTTTCGAACCCGGACTGGTCCATTCCAACCACCCTGCCTCCGGGAGCCGACGGTGTCTGAGAAGCTTTTACCTTGATCCTGAGTTTTTCCATGAGCTGGGCCGTAAGGCCGGGGCATCCCCCCGGGCAAATTATTTTACCCGGTATACCTTCAAGGATCCTGAGTCCTGGAGCAAACTGGCCCGCCTCCATGGGCGGATGCTGACAGGACCTGCGGATCTTTCCCTGGATACGGACATTCTGGATATATTTTCCGAACTTCTTGCCCGCCACGCCGGCCAGAACCGGGGGGCGGAAACCGATGGCTGCGATAAACGCGTCCAAATGGCCATTGATTATTTCCACGCCCATCCGGATACCGATATCCGGCTCCAGGAACTGGCCGAACTGGCCGGGTGCACGGAATTCCACCTGATCCGCCTCTTTCGTCAGCATACCGGCCTTTCTCCCCACGCCCTGCTGGTTCAGATCCGTCTGGAGCACGCCCGCCACCGCATCGAAAAGGGGGATTCCATTGCCATGGCCGCCTTTAGTTCCGGCTTTTCCGACCAGAGCCATCTGACCCGCAGGTTCAAGCTCAGATACGGCCTGACCCCCAAAAAATACCAGGCATGCCGGATGAAATAGTCCGGGCAGTGGCCATTTTGGACGGGGCATGTCAATTTTGTTCAATCCTTCTGCCGGGCGTTCTCTTATGCTAATAGGACATTACCAATAACCGATTGAGGAGTAATCATGCCTTACCTCCATGCCATGGGTGCCATTCTCTGCTGGGCCAGCCTGCCCGCTGCCATCGGCTCCGGCCTGACGGGCTTGAGCATACCGGCCCTGATGGCCATTTCCTTTACCAGTGCCGCCATTTTCCTTGCTGCCCGGGATGTCATGTCCGCCCGGTCCTTTGCCCTGTATTTCCCTGGAAAAAAGGCCAGCTTTCTGGGCATATGGGGAATTTTTATTTACCACCTGGCCTATTACGGGGCCATGGATCTGGCTCCCATGGCCGAGGGCACCATCCTGGCCACCACCTGGTCCTTCTGGATAGTGGTGTTTTCATCTGTCCTGCGGTTCAGGGCCGTAAAGCCGGCCATTCTGGCCACGGCCCTGGCCGGGCTGCTGGGCGCCGGCCTGGTCATTTCTTCGGGAAAGGAGATGGATTTTCGCACCGGCCATATGCTGGGATACGGGATGGCATTATTTTGCGGCCTGGTCTGGTCCAGTTTTACCGTGGCCCTGCCCCGGCTGAAACTGAAAAAGAGCCCCATGACCGCATTTACCATATATGCGGCCCTGCTCTCGGATCTGATTTTCATCGGCTCCCTGGCCCTGGGCCGTGAGACCGCCCTGCCCGGGGCCAGGGCTTTGTTTTCGGCCGTTTATCTGGGATGCATTCCCCTGGGGCTCTCATTCTTCTTCTGGGACCGGGCGGTCACCACGGGAAATGTGGCGGTCATCGGGTATTTGAGCTACCTGACCCCGCCCCTGGCCGTCCTGCTGGTCGCCCTGGTCCACGGCCAGCCCATTCACCCCCAGGTGATTTTAGGCATGGGAGTGATCATCACCTCAGCCATCCTGGGAAAACTGGTCATGGACCGCATTGGAACCGGATAATTCTTTTTTCAGGGCCAGGCCGACAATTTCAAGGGTGTAGGGCTTTTTGACATAGGCACCGGCCCCCAGGCGGAGGATTTCCCTGACGCGTTCGTCGTCGGAGAAGCCGCTGACGACAACGGCTTTCTGTCCGGGGTGGCGCTCAATGATCGCCCTATAGGTGTCAAGCCCGTCCATGCCCTGTTCCATGACCATGTCCAGCAGCAGAATATCCGCCTTTTCTCTGGCCAGAAAGTCCAGGGCTTCGCGGCCGCCTGACACGGTGCTGACCCTGTAGTTAAGCCGGGTCAGGAGGGTTGAGGCGATTGCCCGCTGTTCCGCCACATCATCCACCACCAGGATCCTTTCCCCATTGCCGGTGTATTCTTTGATATCCACGGCCGGCTCCGGTGTCCGGAGGGTTTGCCGAGTGGCCGGGAAATACAGCTGAAAGCGGGTGCCCTTCCCGGGGGTGCTTTCAACATCAATATAGCCGCCATGATCCTGGACCGTGCCCCATACCACGGACATTCCGAGGCCGGTGCCGCTTCTGCCCATCACCTTGGTGGTATAAAAGGGCTCGAAGATCCGTTTAAGGTCTTCGGGTGCAATACCCGACCCTGTATCCTGGACCGTCAGCAGGACGAAATCCCCTTCCCGGACGCTGTCATATCCGTTGACCGGGCTGTCCAAATATATGTTCCGGGTGGTAATGGCGATGTCCCCCCCGGTTTTCATGGCCTCTGCGGCGTTTGATACCAGGTTCATTACGGTTTTGCCCAGATGGACGGCGGAGCCGTTGATGTTGAAAAGGTCCGGGGCCAGGTTCGGCCGCACGATGACATGGCCGTTGCGCCGGATCAGGCTCTGGTGCTCCGGCGATTTTAAATAGTCATGGATGATCCGGTTTAAATTCACCGCCTTCATGTTGGGAACCCGCCGCCGGGTCAGGGTCAGCAGGTCGTCCACAATGGAGGAGGCCGTTTTTCCTGAATCTTTGATGGTGAGGATGGGCTCCCTCAGGGGGCTGTCCTGGGGCAGGTCCAGCAGCAGGAGCTCGGGATAGCTGACAAGTCCGGACAGGACATTGTTCAGGTCATGGGCCACCCCGCCGGCCAGCAGCCCCAGGGCTTCCATTTTCTGGGCCTGCTGGAGTTTCTCATTGATGGCCCGCTGGATTTCTTCTTCCTTTTTCAGCTGCGCTTTATAGTCAATGACCGCCTTTTTCATATCATGGAAGGTGTCGGCCGTCCTCTGGATTTCAACGAAAGCGGTATTTATTTTCTGGGGGCGGGTGTAATTGTTGTGGGTGACAAACTGGGCTTCCCGGTCCAGTTCCGCGATGGGCCGGATGATTTTACGGGTGAAAATAAGGCCGAGCACCGTTGCAATGCAGGAGAGGATAAATACGACGAGCATATTGATCCTGTGGTTGGAAATCAGTTTGCCGAAATAGTCTTTTTCCGGGATATATACCCCGATCCGCCAGGAAATTTTGGATTCCCGTACCGGGGTGAACATGGTGTAGTATTTTTCAGAGCCGTCCGTGAATCCGGCATACACCGAATCCTTTTCAGGGATGATTGAACTGCCGGCTGTCTTTGCCGCTTTAACGGCATCAAGGGCCAGCCGGCACACCGGGTTGGACAATTCCCGGAGCTTGGGCAGCCGGATGTTGTCTCCGTTTCCCGCCCTGTATTTCAACTCTTCCATATCCGGATAGGCAATCACATTGTTTTCCTGGTCGATCATGAAGGCCACCCCTGATTTGCCCACCCTGAGGCCGCCGATGAAATCCGATAGCACACCCAGCTCAATGTCCACCCCCACAACGCCGACCAGCTTGCCGTTGTCGTAGATGGGGCCCGCCGTGGTGATGCCGGGTTTTTTGGTGGTAAAAAAAATGTAAGGTTCGGTCCAGATTACCTGTTTTTCTTTGGCCGCCTTTTTATACCAGGGCCGGCGCCGGGGATCAAAGGTGTCATCGGCGTCAACGGCCTTGTCCAGAAGGGCCATCTCCCGGTTCCGCCAGATCAGCTGGGTCTCACGCCCCCGGTCCGTCGTCCGGATGAATTTGGTCCGGTAGCCATCCGCCGAAAATTTGTTACTCCGGTTCACAAAATAGAATTCACCCTGGGGATTGGCAAAATAGATACCGGCAAACTGGGGATAGATTTCAAGCTGGTCGATAAAATATTTTTCCAGTTTTTCAATATGCTCCCTGTCGGTGTAGACCACCTTGGAGGAGATGAGACGCTTGGTCAGCCGTGCCGCCCCCCTGGCCGTTGAAAAAAAGTTGCGGGCCTGCTTTACGGTGAGATCCGAGATGTTTTCCATGACATCCATGGTGTGGACCAGCATCACTTTTTTATTGGAAATATAGGATAAGGGGGTGCTGATGAGAAATGTGCCCCAGATCAGTATAATGACACCGGTGATGACCACCCCTCGGATTGATACTTTCAAAACGCCTCCGTTAATTTCTGTTAACAACCGTTAAAGTAAATTAAAAAAACGCCAGAGTCGGTTATAGACCGGTATACCCGTGGGAAGTCAAGGCCTTTTCCATGGCGCACTCATTTAAGGCGGCTGGGCTTCTTGCGGTCTCGGCCAGCGATGGGGTGAGTTTCAAAAAACTGTTTAGAGAAGGTCACGATATTATCAAAGGAATTCATTCTTGAGCCATTGGCTGAAAAACTTCAATTGGGGCTGGGTATGAAAAAAGTGTTCTCCGCCGTCGAATACGCTTAAATGGCAGTTGAATTTGTCTGAAAAATCTGAAACCGAGTCAAAACTGCATATCTCATCCTCTGACCCGTATAATAGTGATGTGCTGGAATTCCATTCTTTAATGGGATTATTTTTCACGTAGCAATAATAATCCCAATACAAGGTATGGCCAATTGATGTTTCGACTGTTTTTTGTTCGTCAAGCTGGGTTTCAGTGATTCCGCAAAACCTCATTATGTTGTTAATAATTTCCAGCATATTCACTACCGGCGATAGAAACAGGGACTGATTTAGATTGATATCTTTATAAGCGAGCAGGCTAAAGTATGCGCCTATACTGCAGCAAAACAAATTCAAATCCTCAGAAATTGAATCGGCAAACCGCTTTACTTTTAACAGATCCTGAACGCAGTTCTGGGCCTTGCAAGGATATGGATCATTTTGGCGATCACCATGTTCGGGTAGATCAAAACTCAGCGTCTGGTAGCCTTTGGTTTGTGCTTGTTTTGCAAATAGAGCAATGATGTCATCCGCTTTGTTCGACATGTGTCCGTGAACTGCAATGAATAGCTTGCTTGACTCTTTCCCCCACAATATCGCAGGAATATTGCCGATACTGAAATTTTTTACATCCATTGTATAAACTGACTTTCATTTCTTTTAAATTGAATATGGCCATTGTCAACGCCTAGGATAAAACACATTAACGATAAATTATCAAGAATATGCCACACAGGTGCCAGCCTTCCAAGGGCAGCGTTGAAATCGGGATCCCCGGTCAGCCGCAGGGTATATGTTATGACCAATTCTGCAGTTCAAGGATGTTTCCTTCCGGATCCGTCATATAAACAAAGGTCAGCAGACCGACCCCGGGCACTTGTTTTTCGGTTATTTTTCCCAGGCAGTCTCCCCCATATGACATCACTTTTTCCATCATGTGTTCGACATCATCAACGTGAAAGGCCAGATGGCCGAATCCTTTCCTGTTTGCCTTGGGGGAATCGTTGTTTTCAATTTTTTCATATTGGTAGATTTCAAGTGTTGGCCCATTGTCACCAAGGCCGGGTAACCGAAGATGCATGCCCTGAAGAGACGCATTATCTAAGCCTGTCCCTTCATCCAGCCATTTTCCTGAGAGGTTGCGTTCGGGCGGAACGGGCCTGCATTCAAATACCTCGCTGTAAAACTTAACTAATTTTTTCCAATCGTTGCTCACAATATTCGTGTGTGTATAACGGATCGCCATAAAACATAGACTCCTTTATGAATTGAAAATGCATGAAATTAAATAAGACAGCCGTTTAACCGGCAGCGACCCGGTTCCGGCCCTCTGCCTTTGCCCGGTAAAGGGCCTTATCCGCCTTTGACACCAGGGCGTCCTGGTTTTTGACATCCGGGTCATACTGGCTGATGCCGATGCTCACCGTCAGCTTAAGACCCGGGTAGCGGTCTGACAGAAGGGTGCCGAGGGTTTCGATTTCCCGGCGGATCCTTTCTGCATAAACGGCAGCTTTGGGAAGGTCTGTATCATTGAGGACAACGATAAATTCCTCGCCCCCGTACCGGCCCACATGGTCGGAGGGGCGGGATATTTTTTTAAGGGTCCCGGCGATGAGTTTCAGGACATTGTCCCCGGCCTGGTGGCCGAACCGGTCATTGAATTTTTTAAAGAAATCCACATCCACCATGGCCAGGGAAAGCGATGTGTCGCCGTCCACCGCTTTCCTGAATGATTTTCTCAACAGGTCGCCCAGGGCCATCCGGTTCAACAGCCCGGTCAGCCCGTCATGGAGGGAGACGGACCTGGCCTTTGAATAGGTCGAGGCATTTTCCAGGGCCAGGCCCAGTTCATTGGCCACCACGGATATGGAGGAAAACAGCGCCGGTTCTATATCCTTGCCCGATTCAGCATGGTCCATCCCCAAAAGGCCGATCACCTTGTTGTGGCTGCAGAATGGAACGATGAGCATCTGGCGGACTGAAAATGTTTCCAGGGCCTTTTTTTCACCGGGGGTGGCGCCGGAAATCACCAGGGGTTCTTTATTTCTCAGGCAACGGATAAATCTGCCGGCCCCTTCGTCCAGGGAGATCCGGGCCGAGGACAGGCCGTCGGAGAATTGACCCCGGTCCAGGCATTCGGTGACCTGGAGACGCCGCAGGCGCTTGACCATCTTAAGGATATAGATGCGGTCAAATCCGAAGTCATCGCAGATGGCTCTCAGGGTGGCTGAAATAATTTTTTTGGGGTTCAGGCTGTGGTGGGGGGCGGTGAGACTTGCGGCGATACCGTCTGCCCCGGGAGGGGAAATTCCTTTTGAAGGGGCCGGCTCTCCGGAAAAAAAACGGTCTGAGTTAATGGCGCTCAATTTCAGGTTGGCCTGGAGCAGGTTGGCCCTGAACCGGTCGGATGAGGGGAAAGAAAACTGGTAGAACCGGGAGGTGCTCTCAATTTCTTCATCCATTTTCCGGATGAGCTTTTCATAATCTAAGGTGTCAAGGCGGATGGCCCGGCCGACTTCCGGCTGAAGCAGGGGCGGGCAGATAATATCCACCGCCCCCATGCCCTGGGTCCAGGCCAGAAAATCGGCCAGGGAAACAATGGAAATAAGCTGCATCTCTTCCCGGGAAAGGTCCAGGTGGGCAAACCGGCGGTGGTGGCATTGAATGACCAGGCAGAGGTCGTCCGGGAAATGCCAGGTCCGTCCGTAATAGGCCCCCACATCGTCGTGGCCCATGCCCATGAGATCCCGTTCCGTTTCGGACATCTGCCCGGTACAGGCGGCGGCTTTTTCGATGAAACCGGCATAGCTGACCCGGCCGGCCTGGTCCAGGACGATTTTTCCGAAATCGTGAAGCAGTCCCGCCGTGTATGCATCTTCGGGCCTGGGATATCCAATTTCCTTTGCAATGGCCTGGCTCAGGATGGCCACGCTAAGGCAGTGCCGCCAGAAAAAGGTGCGGTCAAACCGGTTTTTATTGCCGGCTTTGATCATTTTTTCGAAAAAGGTCACACCGAGACAGATTTTTTTAACCTCATCAATCCCCAGGTAAACCACTGCCTCCGACACCGCAGACACCTTTCTTTTTAAACCGGAAAACGCCGAGTTCACAATTCCCAGAACCCTGGTGGAAATGCCTGGATCCGTTTCCACCAGTTTGGCGATATCTGCCATGGGGGCATTGGGATCATTGCAGAGCGACAGCATTTTGGCGACCACCTGGGTAAAGCTGGGCAGCGCCTTATGGTCGCTTTTGAGCGTTTCTTTTATATCAGATGCACTGGGAATTCTGAGTCTTTTTTCCATGTTAAAGAATCCTGGAGAATGAAAGATATTTGATCCGGTTGAACGTCGGCTCCATGCTGTAGTAACATGTTTTTTTTGAGAACTGCAAGCAATAAGCGTGTGCCGACGGCCTGGATTGTAAATATACGGAATATGTATTAATCAGGATGGCGGCGCCGGAAATATTTTATGGGCAAGGCCATAGTGGGTACCGATATCCCGCCTGAAATCAAAGCGGTTGCCCCGGCTGTCCTCCCTGGGAACGAGACGGATCCGGCCGCCTTCAAATGCCGTTTTCACCTTATTCATCAGCCTGGCGGCGGTTTCTTCGGCAGAGCCGCTGTCTTTGACCCTCCCGTTGCATACCAGATAGACCACCCGGGTGCCGTCCGAGACAAATCCTTTTTCCCCGGAAAATCCCATTGCCGACGGCAGGGCCAGAAGGCCTTTCTTTTTAAGGTAGGGAAAATCCATTTCGATTTTTTCGTTGCGGGTCACCCGCCATGGATATCCTTTCTGGCCGTCCGGCCCGCCGGGTCCGGTGACAAAGGCGGTGGTGACGGCGATTTGATCCTTTCGGACCTCGGGGACCACCCGGTCCAGTTCGCCGGTGAACATGGCCTCAAACAGGGGGCCCGGATTTGCAAGGCGCCGGATTACGGACTGGAATTCCGGTTCCCCGGGCCGGATATTGATTTCGCAGACCCTGATTGAAGAGGGCGACAGCCCGTCGCCGTTCCGTTCAAAGGAGACGATGCACCCAGGGTAGAGGATACAGGGCCTTAACAGCCCCCGGGATTTGAGTTCGTTCACCAGGGGAAAGGCGATCAGTTCTTTTACCATTTCAATGAGAAGCCTGGATTCAAGGGGGTGGGGGGAGATGCTGCCCATCCCCCCGGTGATGGGGTTCAGGGAACTGGCAGGCCCCTCAAACCGTTCCGGGTAATCCATGGCCGTGGGCAGTATCCTAAACCCCCCCCTGCCGTCCACCAGGATGGTAAAACTGATTTCCACCCCGGCCATCCGGGATTCGATGAGCAGCGGCCAGGGCCGCTTTTTAAACATTTTTTTGTAAGCGGCCTTATAATCTTTGAGCAGGTCATCGTAAACCTGCCGCATTTCCCATACATCCAGAATGATTCTGGCCCCTTTGCCGCCGGCACTGTACGGGAACTTCAGGACTGCCCCCCCGTACCTGTGGAGGTAATCCAGGACCATCCGGGAGACCTCGGAAAAGGAGGCGGCATCGGCGACGGTCCATTCGTCGGCCACGGGAATGCCGGTATCCCTGCAGAATTCCTTGCACTGGATCTTGTCGCCCTCAATGAATGCACCGGCCCGTGTCAGTCCGGCAACCCGGTCTCCGAATCCTTTTTCTGCCATCAGGTCCACAATACCGTTGAAAATCAGGGATTCGGGCATTGGAACGGCATAATCCATTTCTCCCGATGCCATGGCCCCTGCCATGGCCGATGCATAGCTTTCCACGGTATTGTCCCGGGTGGGGACGAATCCAACATCCCAGCCCATGACTTCATCGGCGAAACGGGGCATGGCAGGGGTGCCCCTCACCACAATGCCCCGATAGGCCCGGCCGCTTTTGTTGGCCCCTGTCTGGGACAGGGTCACAGCGGACAGCAGGGTCCGGGCGTCTGTTCCGGCAAATCCGATTTTAACAGGTTTACCCATGGTCTTCCTCACTGGAAAAGAGTGTATTTGTGGCGGTAATTTTATATGGGCCCTGGGCAGGCTGTCAGTACATAAGATTCCATCGAACAGGAAAAGAGAAAATCACCGTGCCCAGAGTTACATAAATCACGGCGGGATTCAAGGGGCTTTTGAGGAATTTTGCCTTTCGGCTGACATCCGGTTAAACGGAGAGTTTTTCCCACTTGAGAAGCCGGGCAATGACCATTCCGGCGATAAAGCCGGCGGCCAGGTTGGATGCCAGGGTGATGCCCAGGATCATGGTGGCCACAAAATAGTCCTTGCGGGTGTCAAGATCCATGATGGTCAGGGTGAGCTGGGCACCGGCAAACACCAGAAGAACCCCCAGAACGGCCATGGGGAGCAGGTTGATAAATTTAACGATGTCATTGCCCAGCACCACTGCCAGTACCAGGAAAATCATACCGATCATCAGGTTTGACCCGGCGGTACGGGCCCCGAACCGGTAATGGGCGGCCAGGCCCCCGGCGCCGTGGCACATGGGCATGCCCCCCAGGCAGAAACTGAAAAAATTGGCCAGGGCCATGCTGATGCAGGCATTCCGGTTTGTCACCTTTGAGGCGGTATCGCCGAAATACTCACGCGAAAGGTCGGTATAGGCCAGCACGGCATTTCCCAGGGTCATGGGAAGCTGGGGCAGGACCAGGGCAAAAAGGGCAAAGGTAAAGTCAGGCATTCCCGGAAAGCCAAAAGGGAGGAATTCAGGGAGATGAAATCCCATATTGCCCAGGCCGATGCCGGTGCCGGCGCCCAGTATCAGCCCTGTGAGAAGCCCGCCTGCCACCACTACCAGGCCGGCAGGATATCTCTTATTGTCGATGAGCAGAAAGGTGGCAATGGCGCCGGCCAGGCCGATGATCATGCCGATGGGCAACGGGCCCAGGGTCTGGATGGAGAGATACGGTTCTGCAGCATTCTGAAGGGCCTGGAAGTTTGATTTGCCGATGATGAACTTGACTCCCCCTGAGATAAGAAGGGCGCCCGTGGACAGCTGGACGCCCCGGATCGTCGATTTCGGCGTGATTTTCCTAATGACTTCTATGGCGCCGGTCAGCCCGACAATGAGAAGAAAGCATCCCATGAGCAGGGAGGAGGCCATGATCTGGGAGGGGGCCATTGCCGTTGCAATGGCATAGGCCCCGATGACTTTCATGGGCTGGACCGGAACGGTTACCCCGAAGCAGATGCCCGAGAGAATGAAAAATACCGCAATGCTGAAAAAAAGGCCCACCGGGCTGAGGCCGTTGACCAGCACCATGGCGGCGGCAATGGGAAGCAGGGCGCCCAGGTCGCCCAGTGATCCTGCCAGTTCCATACGGGTAAATCTGAAACGGTTCGACATGGGGTCCTCCTGGAAGTTTTAGATGAAAAGGGATTGGTAGATCAGTTTGGCACATAGGGCAAAGAGGAGAATACTGAATATGGTGCGGATCGTTTTGCCCTTGAGCCCCCTGCTCATGATCCTCGCCCCGGCCTGTCCCCCGGCAAAGGCGGCCACGGCTGCTGGCAGCAGAAACATCCAGTTTATCTCGGTCATGGACATATAGCCCAGAAATCCGGTTAAGGAGGAAAAACAGACAATAAAGGTTGAGGAGGCCGCTGCAATTTTTGTGGGGGTATGGATGACATAGATCAGCAAAGGGACCACAAACACACCGCCCCCGATTCCCAGGAGTCCGCCCATGGTGCCGATGACACCGCCGATAACCAGTCCGCTGATTATTTTCTTGGCGGTGCTGACCCCGGTCTGGTCATCGCTTTTGGGCGGGGAGAGCAGCATCCTGCACCCGGCTAGAAAAAGCACCCCGGCCATGATGGCCATAAAGGGCTTGATGTCGATGCGGACATTGAAATACGCGCCCACAGGGGCGGCCAGGGCCGAGGAAAGAATCAGGGGAAGCGACAGGGAGAAATCCACCATTTTTTCCCGGGAATAGGTATATGCGGCCGAGGCGGCGGCAATCAGGTTTAAAAACAATGAGGCCGAGGCAGCATCGGATTTGGCGAATCCGAGAAGTAAAAACAGGGGCGAGAAAATCAGCCCCCCGCCCAGCCCCACCATGGTCAGCACCAGGGTGATAAGGAAAATACCCATAAAAAGAAAAACAGACAGATTCATCATCTCCTCCCGACAGTGAGTTGCGTGCATGGCCCGGGGCAGGCGTTTCCCATCCAATATGGCTTCATCGTGCTGCCAATATATACACCCCGGGGCCGGCAATGGCAATGGCCCGATTGGGGCAAAACCCGGGGAGGGAAAAAGGGGAGGCCACCCCACGGCCAGGGTCTATTTTATCAGGGGCAAATTGCCCGCCTGGGGTTGCGATGCCGCAGGCGGAAGATCCAATCTATACACTTTATTTTGAAAATCATTCTAATTCCACGGCCAATTTCGGGTATCAACAATGGGGGGCAAGAGGTCTCCTGCCCCGTTTTTATCTACAGAGTTAAGGCTTTAGCCCATTTCACCAATGAATAATATTTTGAATGGGCTTTTTCTAAAAGCCCCATTTTTATCAGGACAGCAGAAGGCAGAATAAATTTCCAATACATTGATAAATATAAATATTGTGAATTGTTTTTTAAGTTGATTCTTTCAACAATGATTGGGGCAATAGAATAATATTCATCTATTTGACGCCGGCCTGTTTTTGTTTTCATCAGGTAATTATCACGAAATTTCCGCAGTGTCCTGAGCTCCCAGCAGTCATCATCCAGTCCGATATGGCCACAGACTGCGGTTGTAAGGAAGCATCCAGGGTCGCATCTTTTGTTATCTGCTCTCAATTTTTCTGCCAAGTATTTAGGCTTCGCTTCTGAATAGGCTCTTAAAATACCATTGACGTCATACTTTCGTGAAAACAAGGTCTGGCCGTCAGCGGAGAACTCTATTTCTAAAGGATTCGCCCCTTCTCCCAAAAAGCGGTTTAATTCGTCATCCTCAAGTGAAAATGTACCGGTGCCATACGCTTTAATCACCGTATACAGTCCTCTTGTCCCTTTTCTCCTTAAGGTTAGGCGAACCTCCGCCATACCTGAAACACCATCTAAAATCGGTGTTCTATAATACCCGTCTTTTGCATAATCGACTTTATATCGCGCATCATATCTTGCTGCTTTCGTTTCAAAAAAACGAGGGGTACGTATGGATATCCATGGTGTATTTGAAATTGAAGTGTCATAGTTGAATGTCAGGTGTAAAAAACTATTTATACCCGCTTTTTCACCTCGATACTTATGAGATTGGGATTTGAAAAATAGTTTCAAATCTTCCGTATACCGTTGCGAAGGGCTCCTTTTACCATCCTTGATTTCAATGGCTTTTCCATCCCATTTCGCACGCCAGCCATTTCGAACAATTTCTCCTGACTCACAACGTGGCAGGTCGGAAGCAAATGTAGATCCACCATAAGCAAGCAGCATTGTGCCATAGGAGCACAATGACAAAAACCGTCTACGACTGCATTTAGATTTCATATCCATTCCTTCGTATTAAAGTAATAATATAATGCGTGAAGTTTGGGCTCTCCCGTTACTTGGTTGAATAACCGATGATTCCGGTAATTTTGTTGACACCCAACGGCTGAAAGAACTGAAAGAGAGGTCGGGTGAAAATTCGAAATTCAATTAAATTGAAGATTTAACTGACATAATTCTCAATTGCAAGGAAAATCATACCTTGGAATACGATGGCCTTAATAATTTAATGGAAGCCTCCATCCGTGCCGCGGCCAGGCGTTACCGGCAATAAAATAAATCTGCCCCTTATCTTCATTTTCAAGGCATTCGGCCTGTTTCCCCACTAATCAATCCCTCCCAGTGCGCGGCCCTGGATGGTCCGATGACCCAGGAGTGCATCCCGGACCGGCGGTGCCGGGCAGGCGGGGTATTTTGCGTTTTGCCGATATTGACATAACGAATTTTTGCGTGATATATCAAGACTTTTTACGGTCTACCATAAATAAAAGGTGAATTTACCATGCAATATGAATGTATCAGAACCACCTGCCCCTACTGCGGGTGCGGCTGCCAGATGCTGCTGGAGGTGACCGACGGCAGGCTGACCAATACCCTGCCCCTGAAAGACGGGGAAATGAACCAGGGCAAGCTGTGCATCAAAGGGCATACCGCCCATGAATTTGTCCACAGCGAGGACCGCCTCACCCGGCCCCTGATCCGGAAAAACGGCCGGCTTGAGCCGGTTGGATGGGAGGAGGCCTTTGCGTGCGTGGTCTCCGGATTCTCCAGAATAAAAGCGGCCCACGGGGGCGACGCCATCGGCGCGTTCAGTTGCGCCAGAAGCACCAATGAAGAGAATTATGCATTCCAGAAACTGGTACGGGCCGGTTTCGGCACCAATAATATCGATCACTGCGCCCGGCTATGACATGCGCCGACAGTGGCAGGTCTTGCCGCTGCGTTCGGAAGCGGGGCCATGACGAACTCCATCGAGGAGATCGCCCATGCCGACTGCCTCCTTGTGGTGGGGTCCAATACCACCGAAGCCCATCCCCTGATCGCCCACCGGATGTTCAGGGCCAAGGAAAGGGGGGCGACGCTCATTGTGGTGGATCCCCGGAAAATCCAGCTGGCCCGGATGGCGGACATCCATGTCCGGCTGAAATTCGGAACGGACATCGCCTTTATCAACGGGGTGATGAACGAGATTATCCAGAACGACTGGCATGACAGGGCATTCATTGAAGAGCGGACCGAAAATTTTGAGGCCCTTGCCCGAACCCTTGGGGCCTACCCGGTTGAAAGGGCGGCTGAACTGAGCGGGGTGCCTGAAGAAACCATTAGGGCCGTTGCAAAACACTTCTCCCGGGCCGGGAACGCCAGCATCTGCTACACCCTGGGGATTACCGAGCACGCCCACGGGGTGAACAATGTGAAAACCCTGGCCAACCTGTCCATGCTCACCGGCCAGATCGGAAAACCCTCCGCCGGGGTCAATCCCCTGAGGGGACAGAATAATGTCCAGGGGGCCTGCGACATGGGAGCCCTGCCCAATGTATACCCCGGTTACCAGGCGGTAACCGATGACGGCGCCCGGGAAAAATTCCAGAATGCCTGGGACAGGCCCCTGTCCGGCCGATTGGGCAAAACCATCCCTGAAATCATGGACGGCCTGATCCAGGGGTCACTCCGGGGGCTGTTCATTTTCGGGGAAAATTCCGTGGAGGGAGACCCCAATACCTCCCATGTCCGCAAGGCCCTGGATGCTGCAGAATTTTTAGTGGTGCAGGATATTTTCCTCACCTCAACGGCAGAGATGGCGGATGTGGTGCTGCCCGGCGCCTGCTGGGCCGAGGTGGACGGCACTTTCACCAACAGCGAACGGCGGGTGCAGCGGGTGAGAAAGGCGGTGGAACCGCCGGGCCGGGCCATGCCCAACTGGCAGATTTTCTCAGAACTGGGAAGGCGCATGGGGCTTTCCATGCCCTATGGCGCTGCCGGGGATATCTTTGATGAAATGGCCGGACTGACCCCCAGTTTTGCGGGCATCAGCTACGACCGCATCGCGCACATCGGGCTGCAGTGGCCCTGCCCGACACCGGACCATCCCGGGACCGCCTTTCTTCACCATGGCCGGTTCACCCGGGGCAAAGGGCTTTTCCACAGCGTGGAATACAGCCCCTCAAAAGAACTGCCGGACAGCTCATTTCCTTTTATTTTGACCACGGGGCGCCGTTATGTCCACTACAATACCAGTTCCATGACCGGAAGATGCCCCTCCCTTCAAAGGGAGATGGGCGATCCCATGGCCCAGATGAATGTGGCGGACGCCTTAAAAATGGGGATTGCCACGGGGGATAATATCTGTGTCACCTCCCGGCGGGGAAGGGTGGTTACCCCGGTAAAAGCCGACGACACCGTCCCCCGGGGGGCTATTTTCATGGATTTTCATTTTGTCCACGCCAACTCCAATAACCTGCTGGGAACCTTTTTGGACCCGGTGTCCAACACACCGGATTACAAGGTCTGCGCCGTGAATATAGAAAAATGCGCCAGCCCTGATTCACCGGTCACCGTAAAAAGCGCTTGATATTTATTGGGGGGCTGTATATAAGATCACATCTTTATTGGAGGATTAATTTGACACATCGGAATACAGACAGGCAGGCCTATTATTATTGCGGATATTATCCATATCCGGCTGCCGTGGTGTTTCCATGATAAAATAGATTCCATATAAAAATCGACGAACATAAATGCCGCGGGCCGGAAGCGCCTGCGGCATTTTTTATTTTTAAGGGCTGCAGCGGGTTTCCGGGCTGCAGCCCTTTTTTTTTATTTTTTACCGGAGGCCTATTGAAAATGAATGTATTAAGAATTTTAAAAGAGCGGGGATTCATTGAGAACCAGACCCATGATGCGGAGCTTGAGGATCATTTAAACACCGGGGGGAGGCGTTGTTACATCGGGTTCGACCCCACGGCGGACAGCCTTCATGTGGGCCATCTCATCCCCATCATGTCCCTGGCCCACATGCAGCGCTGCGGCCACCGCCCCATCGCCCTGGTGGGGGGCGGCACCGGCAGGATCGGCGACCCCAGCGGAAAGACCGAGATGCGGCAGATGATGACCCTTGAAACCATTGAAAACAATGTGCAGGCCATCAAAGGCCAATTGTCCCATTTTATTGATTTCGGCGGGGACGGGGCTGTTCTGGCCAATAATGCGGACTGGCTGGCCGGCCTGGAGTACATTCCCTTTTTACGGGATATCGGCAGGCATTTTTCCATTAACCGCATGGTCAAGGCGGAAAGCTACCGCCAGCGCATTGAGTCCGAAGCGGGGTTGAGTTTCATTGAGTTCAATTACATGCTTCTCCAGGCCTATGATTTTTTAAATCTCTTCGACACCCGGGGCTGCATGCTCCAGATGGGGGGCAGCGACCAGTGGGGAAATATCCTGGCCGGGGTGGAGCTGGTCCGGAAAACCAGGGCCCAGACCGTATTCGGCATCACCTTTAAGCTGATCACAAAAAGCGACGGCACCAAAATGGGGAAAACCGCCGGCGGCGCGGTATGGCTGGATCCGGAGAAGACGTCTCCCTATGATTACTACCAGTTCTGGATCAATACGGGAGACCTGGATGTGGAAAAGTTTCTGGCCCTTTTTACCTTTCTGCCCATGGCGGAGATCCGGCAGGTGGGCAGCCTCTCGGGGGCCGGCATCAACCAGGCCAAAGAGATCCTTGCCTTTGAGGCCACCCGCCTGGCCCACGGCAGGGACGCGGCGTTGGACGCCCGAACCGCCGCTGCCGCCGCCTTTGGCAGCCGGGATTTGTCCGGGGAGATTCTGCCCTCCTCCGCCATCCCCAGGAGCGGCGCCGGGGATGTCTCCGCCGGCCTGCCCACCACCTGCATCCCCCAAGGCGATCTTGCGGCCGGTATCCCCGCCTACCAGCTCTTTCACCGGGCAGGCCTAGCCAGATCAGCAGGGGAGGCCCGCCGTCTCATCGGCCAGGGCGGTGCCTATATCAACGGTGAAAAGGTCGTGGCATTTGACCAGGCCGTGGGCGCCGTCCATCTGAAGGATGGTGAAATGATGCTGCGGGCCGGGAAAAAGAGATACCACAGGATTACCCCTGAGGTTTAACCGTTCGGGGTTAAATGGTTTCTTTTTTCAGCAGCATGGCATATTCCCCGTTCTGGGCGGCCAGGGCGGCATGGCTGCCCTGTTCCACCACCTTGCCCTGTTTGAGCACCAGGATATTGCCGCATTCCCGCACCGTGGAGAGGCGGTGGGCGATGATGATGGCCAGCCGCCCTTCCATGAGTTTGTTCATGGCGTCATGGACCTGGGTTTCCGACTGGGAATCCATGTAGGAGGTGGCCTCGTCAAAAATGATGAGGTCCGGGTTGAATGCAAAGGCCCGGGCAATGCAGACCAGCTGCTTCTCGCCGGAGGACAGCGGCCGCCCCCCTTCGCTGAGTTTGGTATCCAGGCCTGAAAATTTATCAAAGAGAAAACCACAGTTCGCCCTGTGCAGGGCCGCCCTCAGGTCATCATCATTTTTCCCGGCAGCCGGGGAGATGTTTTCCCTCACCGTGCCGGAAAACAGGATGGGATCCTGCATGACCAGGGCGGTCCGGCGGCGTATATCCCGGATATCCATATTCTGGTGGGGCTGTCTGTTGATGCGGATGATCCCCATGTCCGGCCGGTAAAAACCCGTGATCAAATTGATAATGGAGCTTTTACCGGAGCCGGTCCGGCCCACAATGCCAAGGGACCTGCCTTTATCCAGGGTGAATCCGATTTTTTCGAGTACCGGCACGTCGGGGGTGTAGGAGAAAGTTACGTCCTCAAATTCCAGCCGGTCGATGCCGGTCAGGGCGGCCGCCCGGTCCGATAGCCGGTGGCGGGCCCTGGGGGTGCGCAGCACAGTGATGATCCGTTCTGCAGAGGCCAGGGCGTTCTGGAGAAGGTTGAACTTTTCCGACAGCTCCCGCAGCGGCCTGAAAAACAGCTTCATATAGGAAAGGAAGGCCACCAGTTCCCCCAGGGTCATCACCTCTCCGGCAACGGAATAGGAACCGGCCCAGATGATCACGGCCGTGGACATCACCCCTAAAAATCCGATCATGGGCATGAATACCGCAAATACCCGGATCTGGGCCATGGCCGCGTTGAAATGGGCATGGTTCAGGGCGTGAAATTCCCTGACGAACCGCTGCCGGGCCGTGTTTGTCTGGATGGTTTTTATGCCGGTGATCCCTTCTGAAAACCGGTGGTTGATTTCGGAAATTTTCTGCCGGATGGTTCTGAATACATTGCGCAGCACCCGGGAGAAGTAGGCGATGGCCAGAACAATCACCGGGATGATCAGGCTCAGGTACAGGGCCAGCCGAGCGTTGATGGTAAAGAGGATGGCAAAGACACCGGCCATGAGCAGCAGGTCCTTGAAGATAAATACCAGGATGCTGGTGAACATCTCGTTCATGTTTTCGATGTCCCCGGCCACCCGGGCCACCAGCCGGCCCGAGGCGTTTTTATCGTAATAGGAGACCGGCAGCCCGGTCATGTGGGAAAAGAGTACGATCCGCAGGTTGAGAATTATTTTCTGCCCCGAGTATTCCATGAACAGGGTCTGGCAGAAATCCAGGGTAAAGCCCCCGACAATCACCAGGCCGAAGAGGATACAAAAGGTGGTGAAGCTTGTGATCTGAAGGCCCAAAAAAGATAGGCCCGCAGTATCCCCCGCCGGGATGATAAATCCGTCAATGGCCTTCTGGGTGAGGGTGGGCAGCAGCAGTTCGAAACCGGTAACCATGAACACCAGCAGGGTGGTCAGCCCCAGCATCCAGGCATAGGGCCTGACATGGGGGAGCAGTTCCCTGAACAGGGTGAGGTCGGCCAGGCGCACCTTTTTTTCTTCGGCCCCGGGAAATCCCTTTGCATCAGACATGGGCGTCCTCCTCAAACTGCTGGACCCTGAAGGATTCCCTGTAAAAGGTGTTTGTCTCCTTTAGTTCCTCGTGGGTGCCGGCGGCGGCGATTTTTCCTTTATCCAGAATATAGATCCGGTGACAGGCCGCCAGGGCCGATAGCCGGTGGGAGACCATGACCAGTGCCGATTGCGGATTCATTTCAAATATGCCGGTGATCACTTTCTGGGCGGTCTGGGTATCCAGCTGGCTGACCGGATCGTCCAGGAGGATCACCGGCTTGTCCGTGACAAGGGTCCGGGCCAGGGCCACCCGCTGCTTCTGGCCCCCGGAGAGGGTGACGCCCCGTTCCCCCACCACCGTGTCGAGGCCGTCGGGCATGCGGGCCAGGGTTTCCTCAAGGTCGCAGAGCCGGATCACCCGGTGCAGCTGGTCCCTGTCCGCGGCCCGGCCCATGAGAATATTCTCCTCAAGGGTGCCGGAAAATAGAAAGGGCTCCTGGGCCATGAGGGAAATCCGGCGGCGGAGAAATTCCGGATCCAGGTCTTTGAGCCGGCGGCCGTCAAGGCGGATTTCGCCCTGGTCCGGATCGTACAGCCTGGGGATGAGCTGGATCAGGCTGGTCTTGCCCGATCCGGGCGGGCCGGTGATGCCGATGCGGCGGCCCGCCCGGATATCCATGGAGATATCAGAGAGAACCGGGGCCGCCCCCCCATAGGAAAAGCAGACATTTGCCAGTTCAATATTTCCCTCAACCCGGTCGATGGTCTCCGGGGCGCTGGGCGTGTCAATGCCGGGTTCGGCGTTGAGCAGGGTCCTGATCCGATTCAGGGAAGCCATGCCCCGCTGGAAGAGATTGGTCATCCAGCCGATGGCGATGACGGGCCAGGCAAGGATTCCCAGATATTGGATAAAGGCCACCAGGTCCCCGGGGCTGATGGCTTTATGTATTACTAAAAAACCGCCGTAGCCGACGATGATCAGGGTGGACAGGTTAAAGAAAAGACCGAGCATGGGCCGGAGCAGGGCGTTGACCACGGCCCGTTTCAGGTTTTTTCTGAAATAGTCCCTGGAGGCCGTCTCAACCTTGTCCTGAATCACCGGTTCGAAGTTAAAGACCTTGATGACCCGGATGCCGAAAAAGCCTTCCCGGATCTGCTCGGTAAGGGCGGAAAATGCCTCCTGGGCCGTGCGGTGGAAAAGGTGCATTTTTTTGCCCAGAAACTTGGTGGTCAGGACCAGGAAGGGCATGGGAATCAGGGTCAGCAAGGTGAGTTTGGGGCTGGTCCAGACCATGATGGTGATGCAGGCGCTCCCCAGGAGGATGGTGTCCACCAGGGCGATGATGCCGAAACCGAAGGCCATGCGTACGTGGTTGATGTCCGAGGTGGCATGGGCCATGATATCCCCGGTTTTGGTCTTGTCGTAATAGGCCTGGTCCAGGGAGAGCACATGTTCGTACAGGCTGTCCCGGATCCCCCGTTCCAGGTCCCGGGCCGCCCCCATGAGCAGGATCCGCCACCCGTAGCGCAGCAGGGCCATGAAGATCCCCAGGCCCACAATGATCAGGCATTGGACCATCAGTACCTGGCGGTCCAGCCCGGCCGCCGCCAGGGTGTCTACGGCCCGTTTGACGATCTGGGGCACCCCTAGCTGGGCCAGGTCCACGGCGATCATGCAGAGGATGCCGCCCATGATTCGGACAAGATTTTTTTTGAAATAGGGAAGGATCAGTTCCACGCATCAACTCCTGAAACAGCAGGTCACCACACCTGCAGTAATTAGATAAACAGCGCCGGTTCGGAAAAAGATAAGACATTGAAGCTGTAATTTCAATGGGGGGATGTCTAGTGACCCGGGCCCCAAGAATTTTTTGCTTTTCAAAGTCTGTTTGTGTAATATGAGCCCATTAAACCGAAATCAAAGATTCGTGTTCGTGCCTTTCAGATTTGCTGGCAACAAAAGTATCACCCATGTGAGAACCGGCGGGGCATTAATGCTGATGTGGGGTTTTCAATGCATGTCAGCCGGCAACTCCCTGATCTTGTTTCAATTCTTAACAAGGCCATTGACAGCATCCCGGCCCGACTGGATCACAAAGGGGGGAGAATGGACCGGGCCAGAATACTCATCGTCGAAGGGGACCGGTGCTTGGCGGCCGACCTGGAAGATCGCCTGACAGCAATGGAATATGAGGTATGCGGCAATGTCGCCTCGGAAAAAGAGGCCCTGACAGCTGCCGAACGGACCCGGCCGGACCTCGCTGTGATGGATGTCGGCATCCGGCGCATTGAGGCCGGGGTTTCCCTGGCCCGGATTCTGGACAAGCGGTTTGCCATTCCGGTCATATACCTGACCGCACCCATGGATGACATGACAATTGGGCGGGTAAAGCAGACGGCCCCCATGGCCTGTCTGGCCAAACCTTTCAGCCCCGACGACCTCAAGGCCGCCATAGAGGTCAGCCTTTTCCGGAAAACTAGGGATCTGATACAGAAAAAATCCCTTGAAAGACTTGAGGAAAAGATGATTTACCGGTCCCGCAAACTGTACGCGGAGATCCTGGAGCGGAAAAAAATAGAGACCCGGCTTAAACGGGCCGTGGAGGAATTGGAAAATGCAAACAGGGCCCTTGCCGCCATGGTGGATACCCGCGAAATCGAAATCCAGGCCATCCGGGAGACCATTCGATCCCGCCTGGAACAGCGTGTCCTGCCTTATATCTCGGCCCTTGAGGAGGAGGTGGCCGGCAGAGAGCCTGAAACCACCACTATAGGGTTGCTGAAAGGGGCGGTGATGAAGACCGTGCCAATAAAAAAATATTCCATCCCGCCTTTCCAGGACAGTCTCTCCCCCAGGGAGCTTAAGATCGTCGATCTGATCAAGGAGGGGAAATCGACCAAACAGATCAGCCGGTATATGAATATATCACCCGGCACCGTTTCCGCCTATCGGAACAAGATCAGAAAGAAACTGGGACTGATCAATACCAAGACGAATCTTCGCAGCTTTCTGGCAATCGGCCGGGTCTCAGCATAGAGATCCGGCCGTGGTTCACGGGCGGTCCGTTTTTTTGCCCCTGGCTGCGGCCAGGCGTTTTAAAATCTTTTTCTCTCCGATTTTCTGTTTCATTTCAGGGAACCAGTCTTCTTCGCCATAGTATTTTTCAAGGCACTCGGGACAGAGGCTGTGGGAAAAATTCAGGCTGAAATTTTTGGACAGATAGCTGTCGATTTTCTGCCAATACTCATCATCCACCCTGATGTCATGGCAACCGGCGCAGATGGGGACCAATTCCCGTAATTCCATGATTTCGGTCATATTCTCAATTTGAAGCAGCACCAATGAGGTCCCGTCATAGTTAAAGGGGGAAGCAATGACGGAGATGAAAATTTCCTCCACCTGGTCACCGGATATGATCTCCATTCTGACCTTTTTCCGTGATACCTTCTGTGTTTTAAAGGCCTTGGCAACGGATTTGCGAATAATGCAGGCTTTGCAGTATTCGGCATGGCCGCACCCCGATTCGGTTTCCGTGGAATGGAGACAGTGAAGCACCTCTCCGGCCGGCTGCCTGAGGACCATTTCCGGGGCAGCCCCCACCATTTTTTGAGAGGCCCGGTTTAAGCCTACAACAGAGACATTTTCATCCACTATAAAAACAGGGTAGGGCATGGCATCAACCATGGGGCCGACAATATTCCGTACCATTTTCAGATAATTAATCATATCCATTCCTCCTCTGTGTTAGGCATTCTCTATTGGCGTGCGTCCTGGGCATGCCTTGTGATGCATTTTATCGGCTTCCTTTTAAAAAGGGAATATAACAATAATGTAGTATTATTGTACCCATGCAGCATATATTCAAACCATTCGTCCGCCCCCTCTCCGCCCAGAACTCTGTGCCATAAAAATTTATACCCATCCGTAAGGCCGCTGCTGTCCATTGGTTGTAAATATGCCGGCAGTGGTTTCCAATCCGGGCCGGATATGGGATGATATCCCCATGGACGCTTATCAAGGGTACATACTGACCCGGGAACATTTGGAAAGCCGGGGCGGGCTGCTGCTGCGGTATACGGGCAGGGGGGCACAGGGGCCCTTTGAGGTGGTGATCACCCGGGACCGTCCCCTGTTTTTTATTGAGCGAAGCGCTGCCCTGCCCGGGAACCTGGCCTTTGAAAAGAGAAAGCCGGTTGAATTGGCGGCCTTCGGGGGAGCGCCTGTGGACGCCCTTTATTTCAGGAACCAGCCCATGCTCTACCGTGCCCGGAAGCAGCTCCGGGACCTGGGGATCACCACCTTTGAATCGGATATCATGCCCGAAGACCGGTTTTTAATGGAGCGGTTCATCAACGGGAATGTATTGATCAAAGGGGAGGGCAGATACCGGGGCGGAATGCTCAGGTTCAATGATCCGGTCCTGGCCCCGTCGGATTTCAAGCCCCGGTTTTCCCTGATGTCCCTGGATATTGAAACCGGTCAGCATGGGGAACTTTACTCCATTGCCTGCCATGTTGAGGGCGGAGAAAGGGAGCCCTTTGGCATTGTGCTGATGCTGGACCCGGCCGCTGCCGGAAATACGGGAGCGGCCGCCGGTCTGCCGCTGGATATCCGGCTGCCCGGCGGGGCGGTCGTCCCCCTGACAGAGACCGGCTGGATGGTGCGCCTGCCCGGTGAGGCGGAACTGCTCAGGGGATTTAACGAGGTGGCGGCGGTGCTGGATCCGGATATCCTCATGGGGTGGCATGTCATCGGGTTTGACCTGGTGTTCCTGGCAAACAAGTACAGGGAACACGGCATCCCCTTCACCCTGGGCCGGGACCGGCGGGTGCCGGATATCCGGGAAATCCGCAAAGGGGTATTTGCCGCCGATATCAGCGGCCGCATCGTCATTGACGGACCGCCGGCCCTGCGCGGCGCCTTCTATTCCTTTGACAATTTTCGCCTGGAGACGGTGGCCGGTGAGGTGCTGGGCAGGGGAAAGGATATCGGAGAAGAAACCGATAAGGTGGCGGAGATTGAACGGCGGTTCCGCCACGACAAAGCGGCCCTGGCCCGGTACAACCTCCTGGACTGCACTCTGGTTGCAGAGATTTTCGCCCGGACCGGCCTCATGGATCTGACCTGGAAACGGGCGCAGCTTTCGGGGCTGGCCATGGACGGGGTGGGGCGGTCCGTGGCCGCATTCGACCATTTTATGCTCCCCAAGATCCACCGCCACGGCCTGGTGGCGCCGAATATTAAAGACATCAAGGATATCGGCCATGCCCCGGGGGGATGGGTGTTCACCAAGTCCCCCGGTTTTTTCGAGCAGATCGCCGTATTTGATTTTAAAAGCCTCTATCCTTCCATTATCCGGACCTTTAAAATCGATCCCCTCTCCAGGCTCAAGGCCGGCAGCAATCCCCTGGATACCCCTGTGGGCCCACGGTTTTCCAGGACGGTCCATGTGCTGCCCGAGTTTATCACCACCCTGATGGAGACCCGGGAGAGGGCCAAAAAGAAAAAGGACGCCCACCTCTCCCAGGCGGTTAAGATATTGATGAACAGCTTTTACGGGGTCATGGGCACCACAAAGAGCCGGTTTTACAACCCCGACCTT
Source organism: Desulfobacter sp. (assembly GCA_028768525.1). Lineage (NCBI taxonomy): Bacteria > Pseudomonadati > Thermodesulfobacteriota > Desulfobacteria > Desulfobacterales > Desulfobacteraceae > Desulfobacter > Desulfobacter sp. The sequence goes on from CP054837.1 coordinate 4,048,315, forward strand.
TCCCGGTCCATCACCGGCACGGGAAGGTGGCTGCTGAAAACCACCCGGGAATTTCTGGAAGGCCGGGGATATGCCGTCCTTTACGGGGACACGGATTCCGTATTTGTCCAGCTCAAACCCGGTGAATCCAAGGACGGGGAGGCGGCAGCCCGGCAGCTTGCCCTGGCCATCAATGCCTTTCTCACCCGGACCCTCAGGGAAACATTCAACTTAGAGTCCCATCTGGAGATTGAATTTGAGAAATTATTTGTCCGGTTTTTCCTGCCGGCCCTCAGGGGCGGGGGGGACAGTGCCAAAAAGCGGTATGCCGGCCTCGTTCAAAAGGGTGAGGACAGGGAACTGGTCTTTACCGGGCTGGAGTTTGTCCGCTCGGACTGGACCCGGTTTGCCCGGCAGTTCCAGTATGATCTTTTTAACAGGATATTCAAGGGGGAGGAGGTGGAGGGGTGGATCCGGCAGAAAATCATGGAGATCAAGGCCGGGCGCCATGACCGGGACCTGATCTACAGAAAACGGCTGACCAAGCCCGCCGGGGAATATGTCAAGGTGGTGCCGCCCCATGTCAAGGCGGCCCGGCTGCTGGGGGATAAGATGGGAAATGCCAGGGAGATTGCCTATGTCATGACCACCAGGGGGCCTATCCCCACGGCCCTGCCCCATGAAGACCTGGACTACGGCCATTATATTGACAAACAGCTTAAACCCATTGCCGACGCCGTGCTCCATTTTTCGGACATGAGTGTGGCCGAAATCATGGGAGGAAAGCAGCTGAGCCTTTTCTAAGGCAGCGAGTGGAAATAACCTTTACATATTGCGCCTGATTTTTATTCGTGTTTAAGGCGCGTATAACGAGCTATATAAGCCTTGGGCCAACGAAGAAGACGGATAAAAAGACAAGCAAGATGGATCGGTTCTTTTTATTGGATGCCTAAGTGCTTGGGATGATTAATTTCGGCAACAATGTTTTCGTTTAAAAAAAACAGGGAGAACCAATCGTGGATGAAAACCGTTTAATGGATATTGAAACCAAACTGGCATACCAGGAAAAGACCGTCAAGGAATTGAACGAGGTGGTCTGTGAGCAGCAAAAAGAGATAGAACGGCTCGGCGCCGTCTGTGAAAAGCTGTTGAAAATAAGCAGGGAACAGGCCATGGGCATTGATGCCCCGGCCAATGAAAAACCGCCCCATTATTAAAATTGTTTGCAGGGGAGGGGACGGTCCCCCACGGGGGGCCCCGGAATATAAAATGCTCTGTTTTTTTACCGGTTTTTGTTAGACTGCCATTGTGCCGTCAATTGCAAAGGAGCCCGGATTGTGGATAGGAAAGAATTGCTGGATGAACTGGCAAGGCTGAAAGAGAGTGAAACTCACTATCGGATTTTGATGGATGAGTCCACGGATCCCATATTTTCATTTTACCCGAATGGCCAATACCGGTATGTGAACAATGCCTTTGCAACAGGGGTGGGGCGGACCGCGAAAGAGATCATCGGCAGGACCATCTGGGACATTTTTGAAAAGGATGAGGCGGACAAGCGGTTTGCCGTTGTTCGGGAGGTTTTTTCCCGGGGCGTTGTAAAGGAAATTGAGGTTCGGGTGCCGCTGCCCACTGGGGACACATGGTATCTGACAACGGTGAAACCGATTTTCAATGCCGCCGGTGAGGTGGATACCGTCATCTGCATTTCAAAGAATATAACATCCAGAAAGCAGGCGGAAATCGCGCTTGAACTCAAGCATGAGCGTCTGGTAAAGGCCATGGAAGAGATCAACGCCCTGTCCGGGCTGCTGCCCATCTGTGCTTCCTGCAAGAAGATCCGCGACGACCAGGGATACTGGAACCGGCTGGAGTCCTATATTGAAAGCCATTCCGACGCGCAGTTCAGCCACGGCATCTGCCCGGAATGTTCAGACAGACTCTATGGCGGCCAGCGGTGGTATGCCAGAAAGAGGCCGGACAGGGACAGCTGACCCCAAGACGCATATCCCTGGCTAAAAACCGTTCTTTGTGTTATTCCTCCGATATTGTGAATATTTTGGAAAACCGTTATCCTCAAAGAAAGACTGCAATGGCAGTATAGTAAATGACACCCAAGAAAAAATCCCAGGGCCGTATCATCCAGTCGGTTGACCGGTCCATCAATGCGTTGAAGCTCTTTTTGGGAGGAGCCGAGGAACTGGCAATCAAGGATTTTGCCAGGGAGCTCGACCTGCCCAAACCCACCATCTACAGCCTGGTCAATACCATGGCCGCCCACCAGCTCCTGGAGCAGAACCCTGAAAATTCGAAATACAGGCTGGGACCGGTGCTTTTCCGGCTGGGGCTACAGTATGCCCGGCAGTCCGATGTGCTTTCCATGGTACGTGTCTATGCAGAGCGGCTCTGTTATAAATTTGCAAAATCCGTCAATGTCTGCATGCTGGCCGGCGGCCAGGCCGTGGTGGTCTATAAGGTGGACCCGGACCAGGCCGTGATTGCCTATCCCGAAGTGGGGGCGGTGGTGCCCGTCCATAACACGGCCAACGGAAAAATCCTCCTGGCCTTTGCCGAGCCCGAGGTCAGGGATGAGGTTCTCAAGGATTATAATTATATTAAATCAACGGAAACCACCATTACCGATGAAGCTGAGTTCCTGGCCGAACTGGACCGGGTGAGGGAAGCCGGCGTCGGTTTCAGCCGGGCCGAGGGGCTGGCCGGCATCCATGCCATTTCCGGCCCCATTTACAACCACAGAAACCAGGTCATCGCCTCCTTTGCCATCTCTGGAAAGGAAGCCTATTTCGCGGAAAATGAAAACCGCCTGGTGGGTGAGGTAAAAAAAACAGCCCAGGCCATCTCCAGGCAGCTTGGCTATACGGGCGCCATCTATACCTGATCCCCCAGGTAATCGACATGACCGGTCCAAGCCTCGGTGTCCCGGCCTTGAGCCGGGGTGCCTCCTTGTTCAAGGCCGGTGGGCATGGTTTTTTTTCGAACGTTTGAGGAAGGGAACAAATTTAAGGAAAGGGCTTGCCCTATTTTCCCAGAGTAAGTTTGTTCCCCGGTTTAGCTGATTCTCCCGATATCAGCTTGATCCGGTATTTAAATGCGCGTTCCAGTGTAAAGACCATCCCCGATATATAGTAGTGGGTTTATCATTTGAAAATTTGAGCGATTATAGAAAGTTCCCGGCCCAAAATTGATATCCTCCTGCGTCTTCATTACTACTGACTAATAATCAATAATTTTTGATCCCTTGAGACGAAAAAGGCGAATATCTCTTGTTACAAAGCAAAACGTTTTCTGGAGGTTTTATGTTTTTACGGAATGGTGTATTAAAACTGTTTTGTTGTAGCATTTTGGCTGGTTGTAAAGCGTTATGGAAAAATGGATGGATTTGAAATGGAATGGTGGAATAGCTTGTCGGAATTGATGCACGATGGAAACCGATTTAATTAAGAGAAGCTCTCCAATGAAGACAACGCAAGGACGTTTGAATGAAATTAGGCAATAAATTGTTCAATTGGGGTTTTATCACTCTGAATATTTTCATTTTGTTTTCATTCTGTAACCTTGCCGTATTTTACGATTTTTACAATTATCTTGAGTTGCTTCAGATACCAATTGAATGGCGGGGCGGGGTCATCGGTATTTTTTCGGTTAGTGCCTTGATTTTCCGCCCAATAATCAGCCTGTTTTTAACCCCTCGTCATGCAGTCAAATCGATTGCCATTGGCCTGATCCTCATTGTCACCTGCTTATGTCTATACAGTACGACATCATCATTATATTTTTTGATTTTACTGCGGATTTTCCACGGTGCCGCATACGTTCTCCTCATGTCGTCCTCGGTGATATTATTGATGGTGTTTATGCCGCCTGAAAACAGCGGGCAGGGGTTCAGCATTATTTCTATTATGACACTGCTTCCTTATGCCGTAGTCCCTTTGGTCCTGGAAAGTGGTTATTTACCTATTGTTAGCCGCCAGGTTTATTCATATATGGCGTTTCTTATCCTACCCTGCGCATTCCTGCTAATTCCGCTTTCCATGAGGGCGCGTGACAGAAATATTAAAGATAAATGCCGCCGTAATGACAAAGAAGAACTATGTAAGCAGTTTTGGATGAACCTAAGGCACCCCAGGGTATCTATACTGCTTCTGGTGAACGGGCTTGTTTTTTTAGTATATGCATTGGTTTTTTATTTCTTGAAAGCATTTTTTGGGGCAGCCGATTTTGGCGATGTCGGTCTTTTTTTTACAATATCCACCCTGACCATGATTATTGTCAGGATTGCAATGGGTTCCTCGTTTGATATATACAACAAGGCTTTAATGGGCATGCTCAGTCTTTTCATCTTTGCGGTTAGCCTGTTGTTTCTGGGGTATGCGGCTTATTATAAGCAATTCTATTGTGCCGCTATTATGTATGGAATGGGCATCGGCGCTGCAACGCCGCTTTTGAACAGTCTCATGTTTGTTGTATCAAAACCGGAATATAGAGGCGTAAATGCCAATCTTATGCTGGAGATGGTGGATCTTGGTTTTTTTGCGGGCCCGTTTGTCGGAGGACTGGCTGTGTCGGCCGGGCTGGAAAAAGAGGTTATCCTGACCTGTTGCGCGGGCTTAATTATGCTCACTGCCAGCCTTTTGATTCCATTTTTAAAAATAAGCCATATGAATATAAAAGCAGAATAATATGCGAAGAAAAAACAGACGTTCAGATGAACATTTCCTCGGGAAGCTGACGGTTCCGGCTCATATCTGTATGATGCAGAGCATTATTGAATATACCAACCAGATAGGGCTCCTTCTGTCACTAAATGATACGGAGCGGTCTTCCATTGTAAAAACGGTAGAAATGGCTTTCCACAGTTCAGTATCCGATTTGTCATCCCCGATAAAAATTTATGATTACATTCATCTCGAATTTGTTGCAACAAAATTACAATTAGTGATTTCCATACGGGAAAAGGGTATTCCATTTGGAAGGAGAAAAACAGATACCCGTCCCATAGGCGAAATAGTAAAAAATGCCCCGGACGCTTTTACTGAAAACCAAGGGATGGACAAGATTGAATACCTGATTAATGGAAGAGACGGTCGAGAGACACGCCTGACAAAATCGTTGAGACCCGGGTCTTTGCCAGAAGATCTTTTCAAGGGTGATGTCACACGAATGGAACGGAAGCATACACTGAAAAGTGAACCCGTGATCCGCCTTACAGAATTGAGCGAACTTCAAGACGTCATGCGATTGGCCTGGAAATGCTATGGGTATACCCAAGAGGCGCTTTTGTACGATATAAACGCCCTTAAACAGAAGGTTGAATCCGGGGAACTGATATCCATAATAGCCATTGATACGACGCGTGAAGCTGTGATTGGCCATATCGGCCTCAAGCACCATGATAATGCAGTCAACGTGCCGGAAATGGGCCTTGCTTTTGTTGACCCGGCTTACCGAAAGGGAGGATTAGCAATTGCCTTGGGAAAAAAAGCAATGGAATTCGCACGATTAAACAATTATCCAGGGGTATTTGATTGTTCCGTCACCACGCACACTTTTTCCCAGCAGGGAATGCAAGCCATAGGATCGCGCCCCTGCGGTGTATTATTCGGCATTGTTGCCGAAGGGATGCAGGCAAGGCAACTGGAAACATCTAATCAGGAAAAAGGTTCTGTGATTAACCATTATTATGCCTTTGACCGCTCGCAAAGAACCGTCTATATCCCACCACGCCACCAGGATATGGTTTTTCAGATTTACAAATGGCTTGAACTACCAAGAGAGTTTAAGGCAGGTGATATGAAACCCGCTTCGGGCCTGTCGAATGTTAGTATCCTGCCAATGCCGGAGGAACATAATGCTGCATTTATTGTTGTTCATACTATTGGCAGGAAAACAAAAGAAGAGGTAAAAACCGCCCTGTGTGAATTCAAACGAAAACGAGCAGATGCTGTTTATGTTTTTTTGCCACTGGAGAGCTGCCATTTGTGCTGGCTGGTTGAACAGCTTGAAAAAGAAGGCTTTGGGTTTGCTGGGATAATGCCTCACATCCATGACGGTGGCGACAGACTGCTGATGCAATATTTAAGTTTTCAAGTTAATCCTTCTTCCATAAAGCTGTATGGAGCCATGCCCCAAAAATTATTCAACTATATCCTGACTGAACAGGGCCGTGTTCAAAGATAAATGCAGTTGATATTCTAAAATCCTGACTGATGTGGTGTATTCTCTAAGAATCAATTTGATCCAGTATTAACTGTCGTTGACGGTTAGAATTTCACATAAAAATATAGAGAAATTTTTATGTAAATGGTAGAAAAAGAATGATGGCTATCCGTATAAAAATTTTATGCGTTTTATTCATAATTCTGATGCTTAGTGCAAGCGCCAACGCCGAAACATATATTTTTGCGGGAGGCGATTTTCCCCTTCTTTCTGAGAAAAATAAAGACGGTGATATTCGGGGAATCGCTGTCGACATTGCAAGAAAAATAACCGAAAGGCTTGGGCATAGAATAATTGTGCGCCTTTACCCTTGGGCCAGGGCACAGCACATGGTAAAAAATGGTATTGCAGACGTATTGTTTCCTCCTTATAAAACTCCTGAAAGAGAAAAATGGCTGGATTACACAAAACGTCCTTTCGCCAAGGATGAAACCTTCTTTTTTGTCAGACAAGGCAGTCAGAGTTTCTGGAACGGAGACCTGGCCTCACTCAGGGGGAAAAAGATCGGAATGGTTCTCAAGTGGAGCGTCGGTCCGGATTTTGAAAAAGCAAAAAAAAGTTTATCTATAGAGTATGTACCCAATATTGATATGTGCTTTAGAATGTTGATTCAAGAATATGTTGATTTTGTACCAACACAGTTAAGAGAGGCAAAATCTTCCTTTAAAAGGTTAAATCTCACAGACAAGCAACTTCCCCTTCGAATTTTTCCAAAGTTGACAATAAATTATAATTACTTTGGGTTTTCAAAGAAAAAGCAAAAGGAATTGTCCGGCTTTAAAAGAAGCTTTGACCAGGCGTTGGAAAGAATGCATAAAAACGGAGAAATTCTGGAGATTCTGACTGCATACGGAATGTCAAATTGATGCCTCCATATTGATGCGTTTTCAGAATTCAGTGTCATTGGTTGCGCTTCAAATAATGCAGATTATGGCGGGAAATGAGTACCGGGCCGTTATTGGCAATAATGGTCCGGCTGCGTTCTGCGACAAACCGTGCAGATCACCCATGGGGCAGCCCTGTCCAAGGCCGGGTTAAGAAAAGATAGATGAGGTGCCCTGCGCCTGATTTCGCCGTGGCTTGACAATTGGGGCCTGGCCTGTGTAACCATAAGCATTCGATACGAGCGGATATTATATTGGAGCAGATTTGACGAACGGTTAGGCTGATAAGGAGACGATAATGGCATACATGGGCATCGACATCGGCAGTTCCACCTGCTGCGCAGTCATCCTCAACAAAGATTCCAAGATCCTTTCCCGGGCCATGGTGCCCACCGGTGCCAGAAACGAAAAGGCCATTGCATGGGTCAGGGAACAGACCCTGGGGGAGGCGGGACTTGAACCCGGGGATCTCAAGGCCCTTGTTTCCACAGGCTACGGCCGGAAGCGGGTGGAAAACCGGACCCTGGACAAGACCGAAATCGTCTGTCACGCCAAGGGCATCCAGACCTATTTCCCCGGCACCTCCCTGCTCATCGACATCGGCGGCCAGGATTCCAAGGCCATCTATATCCATCCCCAGTCCGGAAAGGTGGTCAACTTTGCCATGAACGATAAATGCGCCGCCGGCACGGGCCGGTTTCTGGAGACCATGGCCAGGGTCCTGGAAATGGATATCTCCGAGATGGACAGGCTGGATGCCGGAGAAAAGGGCCGTTGCCGGATTTCCAACATGTGCACGGTGTTCGCCGAAAGCGAGGTGGTTTCCCTCATCGCCCAGGGCGTGGATACCGGCGAAATTATTTCGGGGATCAACCGGGCCATTGCCACCCGGACTTTTTCTTTGGCCAAACGGGTGGCCCCGGACATGGCCGCTGAAAAAATTGCCATCTCAGGGGGCGTGGCCCGGATCAGGGGGGTGGTGGCCGCCCTGGAACGGTGCATGGGCAGGGAGATCCTTGTGCCGCCCCATCCCGGCATCATCGGCGCCCTGGGTGCGGCGGCATTCGCCCTGGAGGAAGATCAAGGATGATTGAAAGATTACCGTTTGGTAATCTCCATGTCATGTTGGGGTTAAACTTATGGCGTATAAAGGACATGTTTTGGGATACAGCTGATGTGCTCACTTTGCCAGGAGCCATAACTCCCAAGCTTTTGTTTCTCTTTTCCTTTTTGGCCGGGTCGCCATGGTGGCGGCCCGGTTTTATATTCAGGGGCACAGGCCCCGGTCATTTTCCGGTCCCCCTTTTACCCATAGGCCAGTACACGGTTTTCAATGGTATCCTCGCCCAGTTTAAAGTTATGCCGGCCGATGTCCCTGAATCCGAATCTTTTGTAAAAGCCGATGGATCTATTGTACACCCAGCTGGTAAGCCAGAACCGTTCTCCGTACCTGGCTTTGACTTCCAGAAGGAGGGCTTTCCCGATCCCCCTTCCCTGGAAGGGCTTCTGGACATAGAGTTTATCGATTTCAAAACCCTTTGCTTCTCCTTGGGACCGGGAGTCGAGATTTAACAGGACGTATCCCCTCAGGTAGATGCCCTGGGTGCATACCAGCAGTCTATACCCGCCGTCGGCCAGGATTGATTTGAAACGGTCCTCGGTGAACATGGATAGGGCATATTCCGAATTTTCCGTCCGGATGCCGTCAAAGGAGTAGGTGGTAAACCAGACCTCAAGGGAAAGGGCGGCCAGGTTGATGCAGTCCGGCTCTTGCGCTTCCCTGATGAGCAGCCCGCTGCATTGCCCGGTTCCCCTGCGGTATCCCGCGCGGTCAAGGGAATAAAGGGGGAGCAGGCCGTCGCCCTTGGCCACGGAATCATAAAGGTCCACATCCTCTTGATGGGACATGCCTGCTTTTTTCATGACATGGCGTGAGGCCCGGTTCCCTGTATCGGTCACGGCATGGACTCGGCGGATTTCCGGCCTGGTGAATATCCAGTCCAGGCATGCGCCCAGGGCTTCGGTGGCCAATCCACGTCCCCACATGGATTTTCTCAGGGCATAGGCGATTTCAGGCCCTGCGCCTTTGATCTGTTCGGGAATAAATCCGCAATACCCGATGAAATCTCCCAATGTTCCCAGGCCGGGCTCGCCAATACAGACCGCCCAGACCCCATAGCCCAGCTCATCCCAGGGGGGGATGAAGTCCTCAAGGTATCCGGCCTCCGCTTTTCCCAGGCCTTCAGGGGTTGACGCTTCATCGGAACGGGGCAGCCATTTCATTACATCCTTATCTGACATGATGGCGTCAACCAGGGCATCCCGGTCGGAAAATGCCAGGGGCCGCAATGTCAGCCGTTTTGTTTTCAGTGTTGGAACCATCTCTTTTAAACCCTTTGAATCAGGTAAATAAACACCGGCAGCCGGCAGCGGTTTTTACATCGGATTTATCCTCAGAGTGCAGCCACCTCCCCCTTCCACCCATGGGGGGTAAAGGTTGCGACAACCAATTCACTCCGGGTCTCATCGGCAACTGCAATCAGACGGGACGCGTCCCAAATGGCGCTTTTGCCCACGGGTACCCACCCGCCGGTGGGTTGATTATGGTTTGCCATTGCAACCAGGCACCCATGCGCTTTGGAATAGGCGGCCAGTTTTTGGGTGTCTGCGTCATACCCGCTGGCACTGATGAGAACGCCGGCAATATAAACCGTTGCCCCCATCTGTGCACAGATCTGGGCATGGCGGGTGTTGTTGGTGTCTGCGCAGATTGCGTTAAAGATCTTCTGTCCGCCTGTATTGACGGAATGATACTCCCCCCCAACTGAGAAATACTGTTCTTCCCCCGGATGTAGATTCATCTTGGCATAGGTCTCCGTACCGCCGTGGGGGGAGAAAATAAATTCACCAATACGGGGACGGCCTTCCGCCTGCAAAGGGGCGCCTGCAACAATATGAATTTTATGGTTCTTTGCAGCGTCAATTAAAGGGGTAAGCCGGGGATCTTTTTTTGAAAAGGCCAGGTTCTCCGCCAATTCCGGCTCATATCCGGTGAGGGATAATTCCGGAAATACAATGTATGACACCCCGATTTGTGCCGCTTTCCCCACCGCCCCAAGGTGGGTTTGGATATTCGCTGAAACATCCCCCTTTACCGAGGGGACCTGGGCCACGGCCAGTTTGAAATTCTCTGCCATATGTTTACCTCCTGTATCCGGCAATCCTGGTGATCCCGACGCGGGCAAGGATAACAGGTTGATGTTGAATTTGGAACGTCTTCGGGGATATTTTTCTATATTTTCGCTGAATGCGCGGCACCTGTGAGGGCAGGCCGGGAAAAGGATTGATTTTGGCCGGATGGCGGGGTAGATCTTTAATCCTATCCGGGATAAGTGTACAATGAAACGGAAAGGAGGGGAGATGAACAGGGCTGAATCATATGTGATCGGTATTGCCGGGGGCTCCGGTGCCGGAAAGACCACGCTGATCAACCGCATCCTGGAACACACCGGGTCCGGGGCCGTTGTGGTGATTCAGCACGACTGGTATTACAGGCATCATCCCCATTTGTCCCCGTCAAAACGGGCAAGCGCCAATTACGACCATCCCGGTGCCCTGGAAACAGAGCTTTTGACCGCCCAGCTTCGGGAACTCATCGGCGGGCGGCCCGTGGAGGCCCCCCAGTACGATTTTTCCACCCACCTGCGCAAAGCGGAGACCCGGACCATTCTTCCCTCAGGTGTTATCATCATCGACGGCATTTTGATTTTCGATGATCCGGCATTGAGGGAACTCATGGACCTGAAGGTGTATGTGGAGACGGACCCGGATCTCAGGTTCATCCGGAGGATGGAGCGGGATGTGAAGCACCGGGGGCGGACCCGGGAGTCCGTGGTCCGCCAGTATCTTGAAACGGTCAAGCCCATGCATGACCAATATGTTGAACCCGCCAAGTCCCATGCGGACATCATTATCACCGACGGGGGCCGGAGTGAAGCGGCCCTGGATCTTTTACTCGCTAAAATACAATCGTTGCTGCCGGGGCGGGGTCAGACCCCCAGGTAGCGGGACAGGCATGCCGGGTCGGCCTGGAGGTCGGCCGTGGTGCCCGACCAGACGATTTCTCCCCTTTCCATGATATAGTGGCGCCGGGCCAGGGCCATGAGGGCCTTGATGTTTTTATCCACGATGAGGATGGACATGCCCTTGTCCTTGAGGGCGGCCAGGCTGTCCCATATCTCCTTGCGGACCAGGGGGGCCAGGCCTTCGGTGGCCTCGTCAAGGATGAGCAGCCTGGGGTTGATCATTAGGGCCCGGGCAATGGCCAGCATCTGCTGTTCCCCGCCGGAGAGCTGGTTGCCGTAGTGGGTCAGCCGTTCCTTCAGCCGGGGAAAAAGGCTAAGCACCTCCCCGAGGGTATAGGGGGAGGGGGCGTTGGTGGGATTGGCCGCCGTTGCCATGATATTTTCTTTCACCGTGAGATTGGGGAATATCTGCCGGCCTTCCGGGACCAGTCCGATGCCCAGCCGGGCAATGGCATAGGGCGGGGCGGCGTGGATGGGACGGCCCCTGAAGGTGATGTCTCCGGTTTTCACCGGGGTGAGGCCCATGACGGATTTAATGGTGGTGCTTTTTCCCATGCCGTTGCGGCCCAGGAGGGTGACCACCTCGGATTCCCCGATGTCAAGGGAGACCCCGAACAGGGCCTGGCTCTCCCCGTAAAAGGTTTCAATGTTTTTCACCTTCAGCATTGATCGTCCTCCCCCAGGTAGGCGGCCCGTACCTGATCATTTTTACGGATTTCACCGGGCGGGGCCGTGGCGATGTTTTCGCCGTAGACCAGGACCGTCACCATGTCGGCCAAAGAAAAGACCACATCCATGTCATGCTCCACCAGAAGGATGGTCAGGGTGCCTTTCAACCCCTGGATCAGCCTGGAGAGTTCCACCGTACCCCCGGGGCCCATCCCGGCCATGGGCTCGTCCAGAATAAGAAGTTCCGGATCGCCTGTGAGGGCCATGCCCACCTCAAGCTGCCGTTTTTCCCCGTGGGAGAGATGCCGGGCCGGCAGCCCGGCCCGGCGGTCAAGGTCCACCCGGGCCAGGGCCTCGGGCAGTTTCTCTTTGACCACGGAACTGGCCAGGCTGTGGCGCCAGAATCTGAAATTGTGGCCGTTGTGGGCGCAGATGGCCAGGGCCATGTTTTCTTCCACCGTGAGGTTGTCAAAAATATGGGTGATCTGAAAGGACCGGGCCATGCCCAGCCGGGCCCGGCGGTGGGCACTGAGGGCAGTCACATCCCGGCCGTTAAACATAACGGTTCCGCTGTCCGGAGACATATCACCGCTGATCTGGTTGACCAGGGTGGTTTTGCCTGCGCCGTTGGGGCCGATGAGGGCGTGGATATGGCCCCTGGCGATGTTCATGTTCAGGTTTTTGGTGGCTGTCAGGGCTCCGAAGGATTTGTTAAGAAAGACGGTTTTTAAAATAAATTCATCCATGGCGGTGGCCCCCCGCGATCAGGCCGAACAGTCCCTGTTTGGCAAAGATGACCACCAGCACAAGAAAGGGTCCCATGTATATCATCCAGTGTTCCGTATACATGGCCAGGGTCTCCTCCATGAATAGAAATACCGCCGCCCCCAGCACCGGGCCGAACAGGGTGCCCATGCCCCCGATAAGGACCATGACCATGAGTTCCCCGGAGAGGGTCCAGTGCATCAGCGCCGGGCTGACATATTCGGTCTGGTTGGCCAGAAGGCCGCCGGCCAGGCCGGCCCCGGCTCCGGCCACCATAAAGCAGAAGAGCTGATATCTGTACGGGCTCAGACCCAGGGCGCGAAGCCGCCGCTCATTGTCGCATCCCCCCCGGAGTACCAGGCCGAAACGGGACTTCACCAGGCGCAGGGCCAGAAACAACATCCCTGACAACAGACCCAGGCAGAGATAGTAAAACTGGATATCGTTCCCCAGATCCAGTCCCGGCAGGGATGATCTGGCATAAAGGGAGATCCCGTCGTTTCCTCCGTATTTTTCCAGGGATACAAAAAAATAGAAGAGCATCTGGGCAAAGGCCAGGGTGATCATGATAAAGTGCATTCCCTTGGTCCGCAGGCTCAAGGCGCCGAACAGGGTTGCAAACAGGGCGGCGGTGAGTGCTGCCAGCGGGAGGACCACCAATGCATTTTCACTGCCGTTAAAAAGAAAGGGAACACTGAAAAGGGGGGTTCCCTCCGATGAATGGAAAAAAAGGATGCCCACCACGTAGGCCCCGATTCCCACATAGGCCGCATGGCCCAGGCTGACCATGCCCCCGTAGCCCAGGAGAAGGTCCAGGCTCACCGCAGCCATGGCGTAGATGAGCACCCGGCTGAAAAAGGAGATATAATACGCCTGGCCCATGGCATTGGCGGCCACGGGCAGCAGGGCCAGGAAAAGGGTGCCGGTTGCAACGGCAATGGTTCTGCGTTTTGACATATTCATGAATTCTGTGCAGGGAAGAGGCCGCGGGGTTTCCATACCAGGATGGCGGCCATGAGAATGTAAATGGACATGGAGGCTATGGATGCCGCGGCATTGTCCGCCGCTCCGGAGTGAAAGACCAGTCGGAAAAGCGCCGGGAGAAAGGCCCGGCCCAGGGTGTCCACCAGCCCCACCAGCAGCGCCCCCACAACGGCGCCCCGGACCGAGCCGATGCCGCCGATGACGATGACCACAAAGGTGAGGATGAGAATGCTTTCCCCCATGCCCGATTCCACGGCCAGGATGGGGCCGGCCATGACCCCGGCCAGTCCGGCCAAAAGTGCCCCCAGTCCGAACACCCAGGTGTAGAGCCGCCGGATGTTCACCCCCAGGGCCCCGATCATGGCCCGGTTGGCGGCCCCGGCCCGGATCTGCATCCCCAGCCGGGTTTTGGAAAAGATCACCCATAAGAACAGGGCCACGGAAAGTCCCACAAGGATGACGGCCAGCCGGTACAAGGGATAGTGCAGCCCCGGGGCCAGTTCAACGCTGCCGGAAAGCCAGGCCGGCACATCCATGAACAGGGGCTGGCGGCCCCAGATGATCCTCACCAGTTCGTTGAAGAACATGATCAGGCCGAAGGTGGCCAGGACCTGGTCCAGGTGATCCCGGTCATACAGGCGGCGGAAGATGACGAACTCCGCGGCCATGCCGGCGGCGGCCGCCGCCGGAAGGGCCGCCAGCAGCCCCAGGGCAAAGGAGCCGGTGCGGGCGGCCACGGTGGCGCATACATAGGCCCCGATCATGTAAAAAGAACCGTGGGCCAGGTTGATGACCTGCATGATCCCGAAGACCAGGGTGAGCCCGGCGGACATCAAAAACAGGGTAATGCCCAGCTGCAGGCCGTTTAAAAGCTGTTCTGCAAAGAGAAGCATGGTGACGGGCGGGGCCGGACCGGCGCATTGCCGGTCCAGTCCCAGGGGACTCCTTTACTGCATCTTACACTGGGAGATATAGGCATCCACGTGGTCGGTAAATACCTTTTTCACGGTTTTATTGGTGAAACCGCCGTCCTTTTCAATGACCTCCCGTATATAGAGGTCCTGGACCGGATGCTGGTTGTCGGCGAAGCTGAAGTTGCCCCGGACGGAGTCGAAGTCGGCTTTTTTCACCGCCGTCCTGAAAGCGGACAGATCGTCTAGGTTTCCGGCCACGGCCCTGAGGGCGCTGCCGATGAGCCGGGCCGTGTCGTAGCCCTGGGCCGCATAGAGGGTGGGCATGCGGTTATAGGCCTTTTTATAGGCTTCCACAAATTGTTTATTGGCCGGGTTGCCCAGGTCGTGGGTCCACTGGGAACCGTTTTTCACCCCCAGGGCAGCCGGACCCACAGCCTTGAGGATGCGCTCGTCAAAGGAAAAGGCCGGGCCGAAGACCGGGATCTCTTTGGAGAGGCCGGCCTGGGAATACTGCTTCAGGAAGTTGATGCCCATGCCCCCGGGCAGAAAGAAAAATACCGCAGCAGGCTTGGCCGCGCGGAGGGAGGCGATTTCTGCGGCATAGTCGGACTGGCCCAGCTTGGTGTAGACCTCGCCTGAAATTTCGCCTTTGTAATACCGCTTGAATCCGGCCAGGTGGTCCTTCCCCGCCGGATAATTGGGGGCCAGCAGGTAAACGCTCTTGTATCCTTCATCCGCAACGTATTGTCCCACCACCTCGTCCAGGTTGTCGTTCTGGTAGGATACGGCAAAGTAGTTTGGGTTGCACCCGGAACCGGCCAGCTTGGAGGGGGCGGCATTGGGGCTCAGGTAAACGACTTCCTGGCGGACCACCTTGGGCACAACGGCCATGGCCACATTGGAAAAGACAATGCCGGTGAGGATTTTTACACCATCCTTTTTGATGAACCGTTCGGCGATCTGCTTGCCCTTTCCCGGTTTTCTGCCGTCGTCCTCCACCAGCAGTTCCACGGGCACGCCCCCCAGTTTCCCGTCTTCCTGGCTGATGGCCAGTTTAAACCCGTCGCGGATGTCCTCGCCCAGGTACCCGGCCTTGGTGGACAGGGTGGTCACCATGCCGATTTTCACCGGCTCGGCCGCCTGGATCGGGGCTGTGACAGCCAAGATAAAGAGACATAAGAAAATCCCGGCCGGTATGGACCGGTTTATTGTTTTTGCCATGGGTTACTCCTTTATTTATTATTATAATTCTTGTTTCTATAGGTAGAAACGTATACCGGGCAGAAAATGAAAATGCAAGGCGTTGGCAAAAAAAGATGTAAAGGGTTTTTATATCAATTGGGGGTCCGGGCAAGGCAAAGATGGCGCCGGGCCTGGATCCAGTCCCGGTATTCCGTTTCGGATGCCGGGGAGAGCCCGCTGCGGTCCAGTACCGGCAGCACATGGTCCAGCGACCGTCTGGCGGCTTCTATGTCCAGGGCCGGGTTGGCGACTCCGGCAAGGCCATGTTCCGGCGGGACAATGGATGTGACCACGTTTGCCCCGGCATTGAGCCGGGGAAGCAGCCCGTCCAGCCCGTCCACATCAAGGGAGGCCGGAATCAGGCAGTCTTTGAGCACCAGGCGCATGACGGCGATGGTCGTCAATTCCCTGAGGCGGTTCCGGGATGCCAGGTGGGCCATGGGGGTGCCGGGCTGGGGCACAAAGGACATGACCCTGGCCTGGTCAACGTTAAGCGCTGCCATGGCCAGGATGGAGTCGGCAATGTCTTCCAAGGTTTCGCCCACGCCGGCGAGAATCCCCTCTTCGATGAGCATGCCCGCCTCCCTGGCCGCTGTTTTGGCGGCCCACCTGTCATCGTAGTCCTGGCCGGGCCTGAGCCGGTCGAAAAGCGCCCGGTTGTGGGTCTCCTGGTAGCAGGCATACCAGTGGATGCCCCTGGCCGCCATATGGCTGACCCCGGACGGGGAAAGCATCCCGGGGGAGATCATCACCGGCAGACCGGTTTTCTGCTGTACCTGTACGGCCAGGTCCGTGAGGCGGCGGATGCCGTCCATGCCCTGCCAGACCGGATCTTCCCCCATGGTCAGGTCGATGAGATGGACCCCTGAGTCCGCCATGATGGCCGCGGCTTCCATGATCTGCGCTTCGGTTTTCCGATACCGGGGCTGGGCGCGGTTGGACCGCCGGTACTGGCAGAACCGGCAGTTGTTCCGGCAGTAGGTTGAAAAATAGAGGAATCCGTAAAAAAAGATCCGGGAGCCGAAATGCCGGTCCCTGACCCTGGCTGCGGCATCAAAGAGCCGGCCCAGATCCTCGGGCGTTGTCAGGCCCAGGAGAAAGCGGATCTCTTTTTTACGGGCAGGGGCCTCCTTTTCAAGGCGGGCCAGCAGCGGGGAAAGATCGAGGGGCATCACTTTAACTTACAATGATGCCCGCCCGGACACCCTTGAGGTAATCCATGCAGAACGGGTCGTGGCCCAGAAGCATGTCCGCCGTTTTGATGGTGGCCATGATCTTTTCATCAAGCGGGTCAATGATGGCCGAATCCATGCCGGCATCCATCATCAGGGTGATGAAGGTCCTGTTGATGATTTTCCGCTGGGGCAGGCCGTAGGAAATATTGGACAGGCCGCCGGTGATGTGGACATCTGGGAACAGCCCCTTTATGGCCCGGACGGCGTCCAGCACCATGGTGCCCTTGCCGGAATCCGTGGAAATGGGCTGAACCAGTGGATCCACATAGATACTGGCCGTGGGCAACCCCATTTTATTCAGGGCCGCCACCAGGCTTTTGGCCCGTTCCACAATGTCTTGGGAGGATCGGGGCATGCCCGAATCATCCATGCACAGGGCAATAACCTTGCAGTCCTTGCCGCTGAGAAAGGGGAGCATGGCATCGAACCGTTCCTTTTCAAGGGAAATGGAGTTGATCATCGGGGGCTGGCCAACCATGGCAAAGGCCATTTCCAGCACGGCCGGGTCCGGTGAATCCAGGGCCAGGGGCCGGGATACCTCGGGCTGGATGGTTTCCAGGAGCCATTTCATATCCTCTGCTTCATGGCCGATCCGGGCCCCTGCGTTAACGTCGATATAGGCGGTGCCGGCGGATTCCTGGCGCTTGACATCATTGATGATGTATTGGGCATCCCGGTCTGCCACGGCCGTCTGGACATTTTTTCTGGAGGTGTTGATCCGTTCACCAATGACTTGGAACATTTTTCCCTCCCCCTCAGGCGGCCATGGTTTTTGCCATTTTGGATGCCGAGCCGGCATCCGGGGCAAAGCCGTCGGCCCCGATTTCGTCGGCAAAGGCCTGGGTCACCGGGGCGCCGCCCACCATTATTTTCACCTGGTCTCTCAGTCCGGCTTCCACAATGGCATCCACGGTCTGCTTCATGGCGGGCATGGTGGTGGTCAAAAGGGCGGAGAGGCAGACAATTTTGGCATCTTTTTCCCTGATCTGGGCCACGAATTCTTCCGGGGCAATGTCGACCCCCAGATTATAAACGGTCATCCCGGCGCTTTCCATCATCATGGCCACCAGGTTCTTCCCGATATCGTGGAGATCGCCTTTGACGGTACCGATGATGACAGTGGACCCCTGGGCGGCCCCGGCCTCACCCAGCAGGGGCTTGAGGACGGAGACACAGGCCCCCATGGCCTGGGCGGCCATGAGGACTTCCGGGATGAACATGTCCCCGTTTTCCATTTTTTCACCGACGATATCCATGCCGGCGATCAATCCCTGGTTCAAAATGTCGATGGCCGGCGTTCCTTCATCCAAAGCACTATTAACCAGGTTTTCAAGGGCGGCTTGGTCACAGCCGACAAGGGCCTTCTGCATTCCGTTGAAATCTGCCATCTTGTTTCCTCATTTCTTAAAAAGTCATCATTTATGGGGTTGGCGGAGAGTCCGGGAGTCGCACCCGGCTGCACGGATTTAGAGTCCGTGTGATCCCATCCGATCCACCCTCCGCGTATCTTTCAATATGCCCTTTATCATGGGCGGTCAACCACCTGGGGAGGGCCGTCATGCACCTTCCCCGTCCTGGGAGGCTTGGCCGCATAAAAGCGCACGGTGATTCCGATTCCCCAGGGCGCCGGTTTTTGCGCGGTAATTATATACATAAAATGTATACAATCAACAGTCAAGGTTTTTCAATAGAATTTTTCTGGAAGGGGAGACTGGATTTAACTGGTTGCATTGACTGTTAAATTGAACTATGTGTGGTTCTGGGGGCAGCGCAAAAAATTACCATAATTGATGTTGACAAATGCCATGCACAATGTTAGTGGATGCAGAAATAGAAAGACAAAAAATGTATACAATGGAGAAGCGATTTGGACGGATCACCCATTAATAATGCGCATCGTCGGCCAGGGGCATCAGATCGAAATACTTCGGAAAAAGCCATTGAAGTCATTGACCTCCACAAATCATTCGGTGCCATTGATGTACTCAAAGGGGTCTCCCTTGATGCGGGCCAGGGGGATGTGGTCGCCATCATCGGCGGGAGCGGATCCGGCAAGTCCACCATGCTGCGATGCATCAATATGCTGGAATCCCCTACCAAAGGCCGCATCAGGGTCCACGGCGAAGAAATTAAACTGAAAAGCGATGGAAAAGGCGGATTGAAACCGGCCGATCCGGAACAGGTGCGGCGAATTCGCACCCGGCTGGCCATGGTGTTTCAGGGTTTCAATCTCTGGCAGCACATGACCCTTCTGGAAAATGTCATAGAGGTGCCCGTCCATGTCCTGGGCAGGAAAAAATCAGAGGCTGTGGAAATGGCCGACAGTCTGCTTCATCGGGTGGGGCTTTACGAAAAAAGGGATACCTATCCGGCATTCCTCTCCGGGGGGCAGCAGCAGCGGGCCGCCATTGCAAGGGCCCTGGCCATTGAGCCTGAGGTCATGCTCTTTGACGAACCCACATCCGCCCTGGATCCGGAACTGATTGGCGAGGTGCTATCTGTTATGGGCGATCTGGCCAAGGAGGGACGGACTATGCTCATTGTCACCCATGAAATGAAATTTGCCCAGGAGGTGGCCGATAAAATTATTTTTCTCAACAACGGTATCATAGAAGAGGAGGGGGGCCCCAAGGCGATATTCGGTGCGCCCGAATCAGAGCATTTAAAGCGGTTTATCTGTTCGATTTCCTAGAGGGGAAAATGAATGGTGGACCCGTGTCAACAATATTACTAACGCAAAGGAGATTGAAATGGCCCAAATCGTGAAAAAGATGTTACTCGTACTTGTCGTCATTGTTTTCAGCACCAGCATGGCAAATGCCGGGAAGATCCGTGTGGGGTTTGGTGCGGAACCCTATCCTCCTTTCACCGTACCCGACGCCTCCGGTAACTGGACCGGTTGGGAAATTGAAATCATCGAAGCCGTCTGCCAGGAAGCCGGACTGGATTATGAACTGGCGCCCACTTCCTGGGACGGGATTATTCCGGCATTGATTTCAAAGAAGATCGATATGATCATGGGCTCCATGTCCATCACCGAAGAACGCCTTAAATCCATTGATTTTACAGATAAGTATTTCAATACGCCGGCCTATGTGGTGGGGACCAAAACCATGAAATTTGACGCCACCCCTGCCGGGCTGAAGGGCAAGATCCTCGGCGTCCAGACGGCCACCACCCATGCATCCTATGCCGCAAAACACTATAAGGGTGCCAAGGTCAAACAATACCAGACCCAGGATGAAATCAACCAGGATCTGATCTCCGGCCGTATCGACGCCACCCAGGCAGACTCCCTGGCCATGATCGAATTTTTGGAGAGCAAAGAAGGAAAATCATGCTGTGATCTCAAAGGTGCTGCCATTGACGATCCCGCCATCCTGGGACGTGGGGTCGGCGTCGGCCTGCGCAAGGGAAGCGATGACCTCAAGTCAAAAATCAATGCCGCCATCAAAGCCATCCGGGCCAATGGCAAGTATAAGGAAATTACCGAAAAATATTTTAAAGTAGATGTCTACGGCGACTAAAGGATTTGTCTGAAAGGGGCCGGTGCCCCTTTCTCATCTGCAACCCGTATTCTAAAAAATGGGGAGAAACCATGAGCGCCCTGGAACTGCTTGCCCTGTCACCGCCGGGATGGGGAGGGGTTTTGCTGAAAGGCCTGGCCATGTCCATGACCGTCGCCGTCGGCGGATACCTGGTGGGTTTGATGATCGGTATTGGCGGCGCCTTTGGCAAGCTATACGGGGGACCCGTGCTGCGGGATATTCTGGAGGCGTATACCACGGTCATCCGGGCCATACCTGAGCTGGTCCTGATCGTCCTGCTCTTTTATGCCGGGTCGGATGTGGTCAACCGCCTTCTGGTGATGTTCGGGGCCAGTCCCGTGGACATCAACGGGCTTGTGGCGGGGATCCTCGTGATTGGCGTGGTTCAGGGGGCCTATTCAACTGAGGTGCTTCGCGGTGCCATCAAGGCCATCCATCCCGGTCAGATTGAAGCGGGCCGGGCCTATGGAATGAGTCAGGGACTTCTCCTGAGGCGGATTACCCTGCCGGCCATGCTTCCCCATGCCATCCCGGGGCTTTCCAATCTCTGGCTCATCGCCACCAAGGATACGGCCTTGCTGGCTGTGGTGGGGTTTACGGAACTGACCCTGGCCACCCGCCAGGCCGGGGGGGCCACCAAAGCCTATTTCCTGTTTTTTTCGGCCGCCGGGTGTCTCTATCTCATGGTCACCCTGATCTCCAATGTCGGTATTAAAATGATTGAGCGGCGGGCCTACAAAGGCATGCCGGATGTGGGGTGATTATGGGTAATTGGATGAAGCTCCACCGGATCATATTGCTGGGGATTGCCATGGGGCTGGTCGCGGTCATCGCCGGAACCATGCGGTGGGACTGGCTGCCCAATTACTACGGCGAGCTGCTTTCAGGCGTATGGATTACCCTGGTCATTCTCCTGGTCTCCTGTATCCTGGGAATCTTGCTTGCCGTTCCCCTGGGGCTTTTCCAGGTGACGGGCCCCGTGCCCTTGGCCACGGCAAGCAAGATGTTCTGTACCCTGATCCGGGGAACCCCGCTGCTTCTTCAGCTGTGGATGATCTACTACGGGGTGGGGTCCCTGTTTCCCCAGATTCCCGGAATCCGGGAGACTTTTATATGGCCCTATCTCAGGGAAGCCTGGCCCTACGGGGTGCTGGCGCTGACCATGTCCTTTGCCGGGTATGAGGGAGAGGTGATGCGGGGCGCCTTTGCAGGGGTTCCGGCCGGGGAGCTTGAGGCGGCACGGGCATATGGCATGGGCCGCTGGACGGCCTTGCGGCGGATCTGGCTGCCCCGTGCCCTTCACCGTGCCCTTCCCACCCTTGCCGGAGAGGTCGTGCTCCAACTTAAATCCACCCCCCTTGTGGCCACCATCACCGTGGTGGACGTCTATGCCGTGATTTCAAAGATCCGTCAGGAAACCTATATCGTATACGAACCCATGCTGCTGCTGGCATTGATATACCTGTGCCTGACCGGTGTACTGGTGGTGGTGTTCAGGCATTTCGAGAATAAGATTCCCACCCAGGACGCCTGATTGGACAAGGGTTGCATGGCCACTTCCCCACGGGCCCGGCCGGGAATCCCGGCGGAATTTCGGATACGGTCGGTCTATAGGGAAATATAGTCGTCGGGCAGTGTTGAGAACTCCATGCCCTTGAGGGCGCTTTCCAGATGGAGTGCCATGACCTTTTGGGCCATGGCCGGGTCTCTTTTCCTAAGGGCCTCCACCAGCTTGCGGTGTTCGTGGTGGGAGGGATTAAAGGGCAGGGTATAAAACGGATCGTAAAGGATGAGATAGATTTTTGTCCGGTTCAGCAGGTCTTCGATATAGCGGGTGAGCACCTCGTTTTTTGCGGCCCGGGCAATGACCAGGTGGATGGCATCGTTGACCTGGTAGTACCCGCTGATATCTTTGTTTGCGAAGGTTTTTTCCTCTTGGTCGATATAGGCTTCAATCCGGTCCAGGTCATCCGGGGTGATACTGAGGGCTGCCAGTGAGACCGCAGCCTTTTCCAGCTGCAGACGGACAAAAAAGGTCTCTTTGATCTCCTCAATGGTGGGTTTGATAACGCAGACCCCCTTGTTCTGCTCATAGGTGGCAAATCCTTCGTAGGTCAGCCGTTTTATGGCCGCCCGGATGGGGGTGCGGCTCACCTTGAGCTGTTTTGCCAGGGTGGTTTCAACCAATTTGGTTCCCTGCTTGATGTACCGCTTGATGATGGCATTTTTAAGGGTCTGGTAGACCGTCTCTTCATTGTTTTTTTCCAAGATGATTCCCCTGACCATGGATGAATTTATACGAAGTTAGTATACTTGTTTTGTATACCATAGTCTCCTGTTTTTTTCCAATCGAAATCTGCGGGGAAGTCGACAGCTTGCTCCGGCGTTTTTTGCCGCCGGGTCAGGCTTCGGGAAGAGGCGCCGGCTTTATAACCGGTTCGGGTATGGTGGACCGGTCCTGGGCGAGAATGACTCCGGCCAGCACAAGCAAGGAGGCCATGTACTGGGTCCCGGTAAACCGTTCCTTCAGGATCAGGGCACTCATTACCAGGGTGATCACGGGAATCAGGTTGACAAAGGAGGCGGCCTGGCTGGCCGGGATTTTACTCACCCCGATATTATACATGCCATATGCCCCCAGGGTCACAACGGCCCCCAGGTATACCACCGCCCCCAAGGAAACGGGATCTATATGGGTGGGCAGCTGGGTTCCCGGAAAAAAGAGGATGGGAAAATAAAACAGGGTACCGGCAAAGGTCTGCATGAAGGCCAGGAAGATGGGTTTGTACCGGTCTGTCAGCTTCTTTAAGCACAGCCCGTACCCGGTGGCACAGATCATGGCCATGAATTCCAGAAAATTTCCCAGCAGGGGATTGGGGCCGTGGTCCGTGGGCGTTGACGCCAGGCTGAGCCACAGGGCGCCTGTTGCAGCAATGGCAAAACCGATGCAGGTCCGCGGGCTGATCCGTTCCTTCAGGAAAACCCAGGCGCCAAGGGCGGTAATCAGCGGCATCATGGTGGTGATCATGCCGGCCTGGGACGCCGAGGTGTAGACCAGTGCCTTGGCTTCAAAGATGAAATAAAGACAGGGTTCGCAAAAGGCCATGAGCGCGATGTATTTGATGTCCTGCTTCCGGATGTGTTTTACGGACTTGAACACAAAGGGGACAAATAGGGCGCAGCAGCTTGCAATGAGCATTCTTCCGAAAATTACCACCATGGGATCATAGGCGCGGAAGGCAAGCTTCAGGGCAACGAAGGTGCTGGCCCACAGCACCATGGCAATGACCAGGCAGGTGTAGGCAGCGGTTATATGTTTTTCAGGTTTCATTTTTTCAGCCGGTCTTTCACCACTTATTATTATAAAAGCCGTATCTTTTATCACTTTTTTTTATTTGAAGAAACCTAAAAAGCGAGGGCCGTTGTTTTGGGGAATAATCCAAGTTGCCTCCCCGTGATGCAGAAACCGTAAATTATGGACGCATGTCCATGGGCAGTCTGTTATCAGAGCTTTTCAGAGGGGTAAAGAAATTTCTTTTAATAGACTGAAATTTGTTATAATCAATTTTTGGGGGCCGGATACAGCGTGTGGCCGTCCCCAAGGGCCTTTTCCCATTTTTGCAAAAGAGGTGAAACCAGTATGCTGATCGCAGTCATCGGAGGCAAGCTTCAGGGGGTTGAGGCCGTTTATCTGGCGCACAAGGCCGGCTTTCGAACCCTGGTCATTGATAAAAACCCCCAGGCGCCGGCAGCGGGATTATCTGATCATTTTCTGGCGTTTGAATTCTGCAGTGATCATCCCTTCCCGGTATATGGTTCTTCGATTGATTTGATTCTTCCGGCCATTGAGGACGATTCGGTCCTTTCCCTGCTCCAAGCATGGTCAAAGCAGTCGGCCATCCCCCTGGCCTTTGACGGGGATGCCTATGCCACAACAAGATCCAAGCGCAACTCCAATCGTCTTTTTGAAAAATTAAACCTTCCCATACCGCAGCCATGGCCGGGGTGCGCCTTTCCGGTTGTGGTGAAACCGGATCAGACCAGCGGGAGCCAGGGCGTGGAAATCATGGAGACTCAGGCGTTGCTGGATGAATGGCTTGCCAGGACCAACAAAGGGAATGCCGTTATCCAGGAGTTTGTTGAAGGGCCTTCCTATTCCATTGAAATATTGGGGGGGCCCGGTAATTACCATCCGCTCCAGGTGACCGACCTGGGAATGGATGAGGACTGGGACTGCAAAAATGTAAGCGCCCCATCGCAATTGTCAGCGAACCATATCACCGGGTTGAAACAAATGGCAATTGAGATTGCCGAAGGGTTAGAACTGACCGGAATCATGGACCTTGAAGTGATTTTGAATCAAAATACGCTCAAGATTTTAGAGATAGATGCCAGGCTTCCCAGCCAGACGCCCATGGCGGTGTACTGGTCCACGGGCATCAATATGGTCCAGATGCTGGCGGACCTGGTGCGCAACAGGACTGTCAGCGGAAAACCCGGCCGGGAGTTTCCTGTCCTTGTGGAGCATATACAGGTCTCCGGCGGCCGGATTGAGTACCTGGGTGAGCATATCATGGCCCAGGACGGTCCCCTGAGGCGGCAGACCGGATTTTTCGGAGCGGATGAGGCCGTCACCAGTTACCGCCGTGGGAAGAAACATTGGGTGGCCACCATGATCTTTAGGGGGGACTCCCGGGATGAAATAGAGTTAAAGCGGACCCGTTGTTATGGTGAAATACGTGCGCTTTCCGGTAATGAACATTGAGGAGATGATGCGTTGACCCGTTTAAAAACCAGTGATATCAGCGGAATTACTTCACGCTTGGATGCCTATGACCGTTATCTTCAGGCTGCTGCCCATCAATCCTTAGCCGGTGTGGCCTGCCATGCATGGGGCGTTGATCCGGAGGCGGTGGCCAGCCGGATAAAACGCTTTGCCGTTTATGTCATACCCGTCACCGCCGGCCAGGGTATCATTACCCGATTCAG
The DNA here is from genome assembly GCA_028768525.1 of Desulfobacter sp. Classification (NCBI taxonomy): domain Bacteria; kingdom Pseudomonadati; phylum Thermodesulfobacteriota; class Desulfobacteria; order Desulfobacterales; family Desulfobacteraceae; genus Desulfobacter; species Desulfobacter sp. The sequence continues at coordinate 4,073,846 of CP054837.1, forward strand.
TGAAACCGTTGGCGGTATATTGCAATTCTTGGGTTGTGATGCCATTGTCACAGAGCAGACCGATGCCTCAGGTCTTGCACAGGCCTTTGAACGGAAGGCGGATGCGATTATGATGGCGGATGATTACCGGTTTGTCGGAATCAACCTGCACACCCGTGAAGTGGTGGACAACGCCGTGGCCACAGGGCGGGCCTTTGCCGCCGTCCTGGATCTCATGGCCGGAGGAATTAAAGACCAGACCGTACTGGTGATGGGCTGCGGCCCCGTGGGAGAGGCCGGGGCCGGAATGCTCCTGGAAAAGAACGCCCGGGTGGGGCTCTATGACACCAATTATGACGCCGCCCGGTCCCTGGAAAAAAGGCTGGACAAGGCGTCGGGAGAAGCCAAGATTGAGGTCCACGATGATTTTACATCTCAATGCCGGGGGTATTCCCATATTCTGGAGGCCACACCGCAAGGGAACACCATTCCCGATGAATGGATCACCGACCGGATGCGGGTCGCCGCCCCGGGGGTTCCCCTGGGGCTCTCAGGCCGGGGGGCGGATCTCCTCCAGGGACGCCTCATCCATGATAAACTGGAGCTGGGGGTTGCGGCCATGGCCGTAAAACTGATTATAAGCAGCGGACAAGGAGACTGAAGTGGCAGAGGAAAAATGGACCCAGACCCAGCTGAGGCGGTTCAAGGCCTTGGGAATCGAACCGGATAATCTACCATCGGACTGTTCCACACCTGAAGAAAGGAACAGGCTGTTCCAGCAGATCGAAAAAAAAGAGGTTCAGGCCCAGAGGAAAAATCTGCAGAACCTGCTGAACCATGAAAGAAAAACCCGGTTTCAGGGCCTCAGGGAGCGGATTGAGCAGGCATTGTCCCAGGAGGGGTTCACAGGGGTGACCACCCCCACGGTCATCACGGGGCAGGCCCTTAAGAAAATGACCATAGACGCAGCCCATCCCTTGAGCAAACAGGTGTTCTGGCTCAATTCAAATCAATGCCTGCGTCCCATGCTGGCCCCCAACCTCTACAGCCTTATGAAGGACCTGGGACGGTTAGACCAGCGGCCCATCCGGTTTTTTGAGATCGGTTCCTGCTTTAGAAAGGAATCCAGGGGCGCCAGCCATGCCAATGAATTTACCATGCTTAACCTTGTGGAGATGGGGCTGCCCGAAGAGGAGCGCCATGACCGGCTTCGATTCCTGGCCCAACGGATCATGGCGGCTGCTGGGATCCAGGACTACCGGTTTGAAAGCGAAGACTCCAATGTCTACGGGGAGACCCTTGATGTCGTGGCCGGCCCCGATGATGTTGAAGTGGCATCCGGCGCCATGGGCCCCCATGCCCTTGATGTCCCCTGGGGCATCACCGATACCTGGGTGGGGATGGGGTTCGGCCTTGAACGGCTGCTGATGATATCAAACAAGGATGCATCCATTGGGAAATGGGCCAAAAGCCTTGCGTATCTGGATGGCATTTCGTTAAAGATTTAGGTGTAAAAAGCAATGGGCTGGAATGCCGGATCCGATTATGATCCATACCGAGCTGACCATACCCAGATGATCCATACCAGGTGATATTGATATTTAGATTAAGGTGAACTGTCATGGCACTTGAAGAAAATAAAAAGGCGTCCGCCCCGGCAAAGAAGCGATTTTACCGGAAACGGGTAAAGCTGTTTAACCTGATCGACAAAATTAAACTCTGGCCCTCAAGGACCGGAAGCCTGCACGGCATCCGGACCATTGAGGTCATGGGGGACAAGGCCCGGCTGACCACCCACTGCAATAAGGTATTCATTATTTCCAATTCCCTGAACAGCCGGGCGGCCAGGTGGCTGCGGAACAAGTGGTTTGTCCGGGTCTGCCCCGACTGCAGGGTGCCGGACTGGAAACTTGAAAAGTATTCGTCCACCCTGTTCCGCAGGCACCAGGGATCCACCCTCACCAACGGGTGAGCCCCGGGCTATCCTTTTTCAAGTTCGGCGGTGATGGCCGGGACCACCTCAAAGAGATCCTCCACGATGCAATAGTCCGAGGTCTTGAAGATCAGGGCGTCCGGATCGGTGTTGATGGCCACGATGACATCGGAGGTGGACATGCCGGCGATATGCTGCATGGCACCGGAGATGCCGCAGGCAATATATAGTTTGGGGGAGACCACCTTGCCGGTCTGGCCCACCTGGTCGGACTGGGGACGCCAGCCCAGGTCAACGGCGTTTCTGGATGCGCCAACGGCACCGCCCAGGGCCCTGGCCAGGTTTTCAATTACGGTAAAATCCTCGCTGCCCACCCCCCTGCCGCCGGAAACGATATAGTCGGCTTCGGTCAGTTCCACACGGGTGGCCATCTCGATCTTTTCTTCCAGCAGGGTGACATTGGCCTCGCCCAGGTCAACGGCCAGGGTCTCTATTTTGCCTTCACCCGCGGCTTCTTTAATTTCAAATACATTGGGCCGGATGGAGACCATCTGGATTTCTCCCTCAATATCCACGGTGGCAATGACCTTGCCGCCGTACATGGGCCGTGTGGCCACCAGGCGCCCCGCTTCGATGAAAAGGCCGGTGCATTCCGGGGCAAGGCCGGCCTTGGTGCGGGCGGCAACCCCTGCGGACAATTCCCGCCCCTGGCGGGTGGCGCCGAAGATGACGATTCCGGGCTGTTTTTCTTTGATGACAGCGGTGACCAGATTTTCGAATTCACAGGGCCGGAAGCTGGCAAGGCCCGGGTTCTCGGCCACAAGGACGGTGTCTGCCCCATGGGCGGCCAGAGCCTCGGCCTTGTCGGCCACATTTTCTCCCATAACCAGGGCGGTGAGGGCCGCGCCGGTGTCGTCGGCAAGATGCCGGCCGGCAGACAGGGCCTCCAGGGATATTTTTCTAAAGTCGCCGTTCCAGATTTCGGTGACGATCAGTATTTCTTTTGCCATTTGTTCTCTCCTTAATCCCGGTTAAATGACGTTGGCCTCTTCTTTGAGCAGCCTGATCAGTTCTTTTGCCTTCTGTGCCGCATTGGCCCCGTTGACCAGTTTGCCGTCGGCCCGTTCCGGGGGATAGGCAAGGGAGCGGATTTTGACTTTGGGGACAAGATCCGCCGGGGCAAGGCCGATATCGGAGAGTTCCCGTTCATCCACTTTTTGTTTTCTCGCCTTCATGATGGCCCGAAATGCCGGATACCGGGGTTCGTTCATGCCCTTGTTGGCCGTGATCAGGGCCGGAAGGGCCGCCTTGACCGTGGCAATGCCCCCGTCAACGGCCTGGTCGCAGATGATCTCATTGCCTTGGATCTCCTGGCGGGTGACCATGTTGATCATTGGGATATCCCTCATCCGTGCCACAAAGGCGGGCACCTGGTAGTTGTCGTCATCCACCCCCCGGTTGCCGGAAATGATCAGGTCGTAAGGGGTGTCGTCCAGGACCTTTGAAAGAATGGCTGCCGTGGTGTGGGCATCTGTGGCCGCAAAGGCCTCCTCTTCAAATTCGTCGTTGATGTGGATGGCATTGTCCACGCCCATGGCATAGGCCACCCGGATGGCTTCAGCCACCCGGTCCGGCCCCACGGAGATGACGGTGACCGTCACATCCTCACGGGCCTCTTTAATGAGCAGTGCCTCTTCCAGGGCGAACTCATCGTAGGGGTTGATGGCCCATTTGAGATCTTCTGTTTCCAACCGGTCTGCCGAGGCTGAAATTTCCACCGGGGCTTCGGTATCCGGCACCTGTTTCATGAGTACGATAATATCCATATGTCTTTCCTCAGGGGTTGTGATGGGGGCGGGGCGGTTCCGGCAGGTTTGCCGGAACCGCCCTGTTGTGCATGCTGCCTAGGATTTAATCTTTTCGTTGGCAGGATCATACATGGGCTTTAGGGAAACTTCGGCCGGATAGACCTTTCCGGCAATATTGATTTCCCATTTGCCGCTGTCAATATAATCCTGGTCCACCACCGCTCCGGCTTCGATCATGAACAGGCCCACGGCGCCGCCCAGTGTCCAGCAATAGGAGCCGGACCTGACATAGCCGGCATTCTCACCGTTCCTTGTAATGACTTCAGCATGGAAGAGCAGGGGCTCGGGATCCAATACCTTCACCTGGGCCAGCCGACGTTTCAGCGGCCCCTGGGCCAGTTTTTCCTGGCAGGCCGTTTTTCCGATGAATCCGCCGGGCTTGTCCATTTTTACGCAGAAGCCCAGGCCGACTTCAAAGGGATCGTCGGTGTTGTCCATGTCGTGGCCGTAGTCCCGATAGCCTTTTTCCATGCGCAGGCTGCCCAGGGCCTTGAGCCCGGCATGAACCATGTTGAATTTTTTGCCGGCTTCAGCCAGCCGGTCGTAGACATGGAGGGCGTGCTCGCAGGGGATGTACAGCTCGTATCCCAGTTCCCCCAGATAGGTCAGCCGCACGCAGATGGCCCGGCCGTAGCCGATGGCGATTTCTTCTACGTGGCGGTAGGGGAAGGCATCATTGGACATGTCCGCATCGGTGGCCGCCTGCATGAGCGCCCTGGATTTGGGGCCCTGGATATTGATCTGGGCATAGGCCCCGGTCATATCCGTAACAAAGGCATGGGCGTCCTCGGGGATATGGCGTTCCAGCCAGGTTAAGGCATGGCGGTGCATGGTGTCGGTGACCACCACCATGAACTTTTCCTCGGCCAGCTTGGCCACGGTGAGGTCGGCCTCCAGCTTGCCGTTTTCGTTGAGCCAGGGGGTGTAGGTGATCTGACCCACGGGGCCGTTGACCGCGTTGGCCGAAATATAATCCAGTACCTTTCCTGAATCCCGGCCCTGGACCATGAACTTTGACATGAAGGACATGTCCATGAGGATCACGTTTTCCCGGGCCGCCCGATGTTCGGCCTGCCAGTAGTCGAACCATTCTTCCCTGCCCCAGGAGTGTTTGTCCATTGCCGCAGATTTTCCTTCAGGGGCAAACCAGTCCGCCCCTTCCCAGCCGCTGACATCCTTGAAATAGGCGCCGCAGGATTTGAGCCGGTCGTAGACGGGGCTCTTTTTTGCTCCCCTGGCCGTTTCCATGGACTGGAAGGGATAGTGGCATTTGTATACTTTCCCTAAGGATTCCACGGTCCTGTGGGCCCGGTATTCCACATTGTTCTGGTAGGTGTGGAGGCGGTCGATGTTGAAGCCGGTGATGTCCACCCCCGGATCCCCTTCCATGATCCAATGGGCCATCATCCGGCCCAGTCCCGGTCCCATGATGATGCCGATGGAGTTGAGGCCGGCGCAGACAAAATAATTTTTCAGTTCCGGGGCCTCGCCGATGATGGGGCCCAGGTCTGCGGTGAAGCTTTCCGGGCCGCAGAAGAATTTTTTGACCCCCAGGTCCTCGGCAATAGGCACCCGGGCCATGGCCTTTTCAACAAAGGGCCACATCCGGTCCCAGTCGGGCTTGATTTCGCCGAAGGAAAAGTTGTCCGGCACCCGGTCCAGCTTCCAGGGGGCGCACTTGGGCTCAAAGAGACCGATCATCAGCCCGCCGACCTCTTCCCGGTAGTAGCCGTAGTGGGAGGGGTCTTCCAGCACCGGCATGTTTTTGGGGATATCGTCGATTTCCTCGGTGATCAGGTAATAGTGTTCCGTGGACTGGTTGGGGATGTTGATGCCTTCGGCGTTGCCCAGCTGCCGGGCCCACATGCCGGCGCAGTTAACCACCACTTCGGCCTGGATGTCTCCCTTTTCGGTCTTGACGCCGACGGCCCGTCCGTTTTTCTTGATGATGCCGGTGCAGGGGGTCTTTTCGATGATGTTGACTCCCTGCATCCTCGCCCCCTTGGCCAGGGCCATGGTGCCGTCCACGGGGTTGACCCGCCCGTCCTCTTTTACATAGAACCCGGCCAGCAGGTCGCTGGTTTCGGCCAGGGGAAAGAGGTCTTTTATTTCGCCGGGGGTGATTTCATGGACATCCACCCCGCAGTAGCGGTTGAGGGCCGCCACCCTGCGGTATTCTTCCAGCCGGTCCGGGTTGGAGGCGGCCTCTATAAAGCCGATGGGGGTGAAACCCGAGGCCAGGCCCGTTTCCGCCTCAAGTTTTGCGTAGAGATCCCGGCCGTAGATCCGCATCCGGGTGGAGGTTTCGGATGTGGATCCAAAGGTGACCATGAGGCCTGCGGCATGCCAGGTGGTGCCCGAGGTCAGGGTGTCCCGTTCCAGCAGCACCACGTCCTTGCAGCCCATGTGACCCAGGTGGTAGGCGATGGAACAGCCGATGATGCCGCCCCCGATGATAACGACCCGGGCATGGGTGGGGAAGCGTTTATCCGTGTTTTCCATTTGCATTTATTTCCTTAATTTTATCATATTGGCGTTCAGGAAGTGATTCCCATTTCCTTTTCCGTTTCTTCCACGATGGCGCGGATTTTTTGGAGAACCTCATCGGGCAGGGGGGCGGGGGTATGGTTTTCAAGGATATATCGGACCTTGTCCATGGCCCTGTCATAGGCGGATTTGGATCCCGCCTTTTCCCAGGCGCCCCGCATCTTTCTGTCGATGAGTTCCGGTGAGGACTGTTCCCTCATATGGGCGATGGTGTGTTTGTGCATGAGAAAGTCTCCGCCTGAGCCCACCTCCTTGATGGGATCGATGGCAAGGGTCTCATCTGTCACGGGCATGCCCATGACCGTATGCTTGATCATACGCGCAAACTCACAATCGAGTACCAGCTGGCCGTAGTCAAAGGTGATGCCGCTTTCCAGCATCCCCGGACCGTAAATCATATTGGCACCTGCCAATGCGGGTATCAGTCCGGTAAGGGTCTTTTCGTGGCCGGTCTGGACGTCGGATATCTTTGAATCGCCCTAGCCACCGGCAACATATGAGGGCAGGGCATAGTACCGGGCCAGCCGGGCCACGGCGCCGGAGATGACGGCGCATTCAGGCGTGCCCACCGAGGCGGAGGCCAGCCGCAGGTCCATGGCCGTGGTGGAGCTGCCGTAGATCACCGGTGTCCCCCGACGGGTGAGCTGGGCCAGGGTGATGCCCGAAAGCACCTCGGCATTGTGGTTGACCAGGGTGCCGGCCAGGGTGACCGGGGCAGTTCCCCCTGCCATGGCCATGGAGAGGATATTGCAGACCACATTGTTCCGGGCCGCCTCCATGATGATTTCACAGCAGTCCGTGATCAGGGTCAGGGGGCTCACCGGACAGGTGGTGAAGGAGACCAGGGGCCGGCGTTTGAAGGCCTTAACCCCGCCGGCGATGGCCTGGCCCATCTCAATGATCTTTTTCAGGAATTTCCCGTTGCCCGGGCCGAAGGCGCAGTGCTTGGTGGTGTTGGTGAGATAGGCTTCGGCATTGTGCAACGGCACGGTCTCCTGGCTGACATCATGGGCGCCCAAAGCCTTTTCACAGAAATCGATTTCAGGCAGGGCGTCAATGACCCGGGCCGAGTCCACCAGGTCCTTTTTTACCGGTTCCCGGTTTTCTCCGGTGTAGGGATCGTTGACCATCACCCCTTCGCTGAAGTTGGTGAAGTGAACCCTGGTACTCTCCAGCACGATATCGTGTTTGGGGTCCCGGCCGTGGAGAATGACCTTGGACGGGGCCGATCGGATGGCGTCCTCCACCACGTATGGAGGGATTCTTACGATGTGGGTGTCCGGGTCGACGTCTGCGCCCCCCTGTTCAAAGCAGTCCCGGGCGTCCTGGTCTTCCACGTAGACACCGGTTTCGCTGAGAACTTCGAGGGTGCCGTGGTGAATCTCCTGGAGCTCGTCATCGGTGAGGATGTTGAGACTCAGGCCGGCGGTGAGCTGTCTTCCCGCATGCAGGTTGCGACTCATTTGCGTTACCTCGTCATCATCTGGTTTTAGCCAATTTTCAAATCTTATTGACCATTCCTACAGAATATTTTATAGTTTTGTCAATCGAAAATTGTCGAACAATAATTGTATGGTAAAAAAGATACGGCGGAGCATATGGCAGTAACACAGGAAGATCAGGCATATAATAAAATTAAGATCGCCATCAGCAAGGGCTATATAAAAAAGGGGAGCAAGCTCACGGAGACGGTTTTGGCCAAAAATCTTGAAATGAGCCGGGCAACGGTGAAGGGCGCCATCAAGCGGCTGGTTTACGAGGGGCTGGCCGAGCATGTCCCCAACAAGGGGGTTTCCGTGGTCAGCCCCACCCTGGAGGAAATCGACCAGACCTTCCAGGTCCGGGGGCAGCTGGAGCAGCTGGCCGTGACCCAGGCCATTCCCAATATGAAGGGGCAGGACTACAAGGCCCTGCGCATTCTGGTGGAAAAAGAGGAAGCCCTGTTCAAGGCCAGGGAACTCCAGGCATACTACGAGATAAACGATGCCTTTCACATGAAAATCGTTGAAAATTCGGGGAACCAGGTATTGGTCCACTATGTCAGGGAACTGCTGCAGAAGACCACCATTTACCTGATTCTCTTTGACCCCTTTTATCAGCTGGTGGAGATGCAGCACCATTCGCCGGTGGAGCACAGGGATATTCTGGCATATATGGAAAAAAATGATGTACAGGAGGCCGGGCAGGCCATCAAACACCATCTGGCCAGTACCCTGAGGGGGATCGATATGGAGCGGCTGTATCCCAGCGATTATCTGTCCGTGTAATACATCTATTAAAATGAGGAGCTGACCCCCATGTTGGATATCCAACCCCAAATTCAGGTCATGACCGCTGAACAGGTCGAGAAGGTGCACAGGGATGCGCTGGCGGTACTTGAAAACACAGGGATAACGGTGGACGACCCCGGTGCCAGGGCCCGTTTTGAGACCGCCGTTGGCAGAACCCGGGCCGACGGCAGGGTCAGGATCCCGGGGGAGCTTGTTCAATGGGCCATTGAAGCGGCACCGGAACGGATCCGGATATACGACCGGACGGGCAGCCCCAGCTTTGAACTGGACGGGACGGGTGATGGGCGCTCCGTTTTTGGGGTGGGGGTCACCAATCTCCATTACCAGGACCCCTTTGACGGGGAAATCTCCGCCTTTTCCAGGCGTCACATGGGGGCTGCCGCCGGGCTCTGCCATGCCCTGGACGGGTTTGATTTTCTTTCCACCCCCGGGGTGATCCAGGATCTGCCTGCCAAAAAGGCCGACGGATACGGGGTGCTGGAAATGATGGCCAACACCACCAAGCCCATTGTAATGCTGGTTTCCGACTGGGATGGCTTTGTGCCGGCCCTGGATCTTGCCGAGCACCTCTGTCCGGATCTCTACCAGCGCCCCTTTTTGATTCCCTACCTTAATCCCATAACCCCCCTGGTGCTGAACACGGAAACCACCATGAAAATGGAGGCCTCCATAGAGCGGGGCCTGCCCCTGATTTTTTCCAATTACGGAATGTCCGGGGCCACCTGTCCCATCACCCCGGCTGGTACCCTTGTGGTGCTCACGGCGGAGCTGCTGGCGGGGCTGGTCTACAGCCAGTTGCTCAGGGAAGGGACCCCTGTTGTCCTGGGCAGCCTGCCCGCCGCCTTTGACATGAAACAGGCCGGTTCCTTTTATTCCCCCCATACCCTGCTGCTGAACCTGGCCTGCGCGGAAATGATGGCCCATTACAAGGTGCCCCACTGCGGGACTTCGGGATCGAGCAACGGCTGGGGGGCGGACCTGCTCTCGGCCATGACCCTGTGCACCAACCATATCACCTCCTGCCTGGGCCGGGTGGGCATGGTGCCTTTTGTGGGCGGCTGTTTCGATTCCCTGGTCTTTTCCCCTGAATTTGTGGTCTTTGCCGATGATGTCATCACCCAGGCCCGAACCCTTGCCGCCGGCTTTTCCATTGATGACGCCATGGTGGGGTTTGAGGATATCCAAGGGATGGGGCCCGGCGGCAATTATCTCATGTCCGGGCTGACAGCCAAGAACTTCAGAGCCTCCCAGTTTTCAAGCGGCATCTGGCCCTATATGTCCATTGACAAGTGGCGGGCCCAGGGGAAGCCCACGGCCGAGCGCCTATTAAAAGAGAAAACCTGTGATATTCTCAGCCAACTGACCCCGCCCGGGGATCAGCAGGAAGTGACTGAAAGGGGAGAGGCCTTTCTGGCCGGTGGTTAATCAATAGGGGAGGCAGGGAGGCATCAGTGCGGGGGCGTGGGCCCCATGCTGGTTTTACGAGGTTTGAAAGAGTGCCGCGGACCCGGCCTTGAACGCGGAGGCTCCCGGCTAAATCTCCATGCCACCTCATGATCTTTACAGCACCATTGGGTTGCCCTTGGCTGGATCTCATCCTTAAAGACAATTCCCCGAAGGACAAAGGCGTTTTCCTGAAAGCTCTTTATTCTGCCTGTAGCGCAGAGGTCATAAAGTTCATAAACACGGATCGGGATATAGTCACGACCATTATAGTTTTCCCTGATGGCGGTCTTTTCATCATTTTGCCGGCGGCTGCTTGCTTCAGATTGAGCGTTGATGGTATCTGTCCAATTGCTGGCAAACTCCGTTTCAACGGCTGTTTTGGATTAAGGGCTTGTGTGGCCGGAACTGCTGTTTGTCGTCTTTTTGTTGGTTCTCTATTCGTCAAAAAAATTATTATAGTAGCTCCAGCAAAGACCAGCAGAAAAACGATAATAAGGATAGTTGTTTTCATATTATACCTTTTAACTATCTAAAAAAGGAAACGGTTTTCTGTTAAATTTACTCTGCAAGCTGATTTCAATTAAAAAATATATGCTGCATTCTTTGAAGGTTTTTTCTTTTTTTCCAAGCCTTCCACCTCCATAAATATGACATCGTATCCGTCTATTTTCCGATGTTGTACTCTTCCGCCTGCTATCACCCAATCATTGTCCTTGATGCCGGCGTCTCCCTGTCCAACCATGAATACGCCCACAGGCATGGCATCGGCAGCACAGCATGTGATAAAATAGCGGAAAACAGCAGAAAGCGACTCATTTCCCGATACGGTATTTGCAAACAGCCCTTCAACCTGGATACGTCTGCCGTCATAATTCTCCCATTTCCGAATCAGATTTGAGATTGAAACCAGGGGAATATCATGATCCGCGACTTCCGGTGATTTGGCTGATGCAGATGGGCCGGATGCTTGCATGTCGGAGGCTGTAGTTTCAAGTGGTTTGATGGTTCTTTTGGACAGGGCAAAATTCCCCAGGGTGCTGTCGCCGGCACTGCAGATAAATAATATGGGAAGTATCAGTGTCAGCCCTTTGATGATGTGATCTCCATCTTTGTTGATGTCTGTGCTGGCAAGACTGATTGCAAAAATAAGGCTCAACACCAGGCCTGCAACAATAAGAAATTCGAATTTCGGAGCCAGAAAAAATTGATAATTATCATCATAGATCAGGATTCCGAGGGTGACGGCCCAGGCGGCCATGGAAAGAAAGGGCAATGATATCAGACGGCGAGCCATTGGAATACCTCCATGAAAACGGATATCAGAAATACTGCCAGACAGACAAAGGTGACGAGAACCAGAATCATATTGCGGGTAAATATGCCCAGGTACATAAGTATCAGCTTGACATCCAGCATGGGGCCAAGGACCATGAAGGCAAGTTGGGCGGACAAAGGGATGCCCAGGGGACGGAAAGAGGCAGCAATAAATGCATCGGCTTCACTGCACAGGTTAAGGATTATCGCCAGTGCCATCATGGCTGCGGTGGACAGCAACGGTCCGTCTGCAATGGAAAGTACCGCCTGACGGGAAATATGGGTCTGAAGCAGAGCCGCAATAAACGCTCCGAAAATGAGAAACCGGCCGATGTCATAGAAATCCGCAGCACCGTGGGAGAATGCATCCCGGATTTTCGTCATGAAAGGCCGTCCGGGATCATGGTCGTGTCCGCACCCGGCATGACTGCAGCCCCCCCGGGCTTCAAAGGCACCCGGCAGCAGGGCCTTGTTCCGGTTCAGGACCGAATCCACAAGGAGCCCCCCGGCCACTGCCACGCCGAATCCCTGCAGCATCCTGAGAACTGCCACATCCCATGAAAATGAATAGGCCACAAGGGTAGAGCTGAACACCAGGGGATTTACAATGGGTCCGCCCAGCAGAAATGCCACGGCAGCCCCCAGGGGCATACCTTTCTGGATAAATTTTCTGACCACCGGCACAATGGCGCATTCGCATACCGGAAATATGATCCCCAGCACTGCGGCTGCGGCAATGGCCATCTTTTTATTGGCGGGAAGAAATTTGATCATGGTTTCCCTGGAAAGGAACACCTCCACCACTCCTCCCAGCAGGGTGCCCAGCAACATAAATGGAAGGGCCTCCAGAACAATTGAAGAAAAAATAATGGCGAATGTGACATAGGCTTCAGTCTGTGCGGAGAACAGGAACATGGACAGGCCAATTACCAGAAAAAATATTTGAAGATATCCGCCCAGGGAACTGATCCGGGAGCGGGACGCTGACGGCACCGGGTTGGGTGCCAGGGGGAAAGGGTCTGTATTTAAAGTCATTTAAACTTTCCTGATTAATGAGTTCAAGATCAACAGTGCCACATACACTAGGCCGCTGAGAACGATAATCACAGGACCTGAAGAGAGACTGAAATGATAACTGATACCAAGTCCGGTCCAGGTAAACAGGATGCACAGGATCACTGATCCCGCCATCATCTGCCAAAGCCTCCGGGAATAAAATCCGGCAATAGCCGGCGGGATTGTCAACAAGGCGATTACCAGAACAATCCCCACGATGCGCACCATGAGAACAACGGTGAGGGCCGTAAGAACCAGCAGCAAAAGGTAATACGCCGTTGTATTGATTCCCCGGATAAGGGTAAACTCTTCGTCAAAACAGATGCCGAATAAGCGGTTGAAAAACAAAAGGGATGCAGCCAGGATGATCAGATCCAGGCAGACCACATAGGCCAGGTCCCGCCCGGAAATGAGCAGGATATCCCCGAACAGGTATGACCCCAGGCTGAAATATCCTGGGGTTTTATCCAGAAACAGAATGCCCGCTGCCATACCCACGGCCCAGAGGGTGCCGATGATGGTATCCTCACGTTCCTTTGCCTTGATGCTTACCGTACCGATGACCAGGGCGGCGGTGACTGCTGCGGCCGCCGCTCCCAGCACAGGATCGGCCCATTGAACCCCCATGGCGGTCTGGAGATAAAGCGCAAGCCCGACCCCGCCCAGAACCGAGTGGGAAATCGCCCCTGCCAAATAGCCGATGCGCTTTATGGTGACAAAGGTTCCGATGATGCCGAAGGCCACGGAAGAGAGCCCTCCCATTGCCAGGGCATATGCCAGGAACCGGTTGTCAGGATCAAAAACGGCCTGGATGAATTCAATCACGGCAGTAGCCTCCTTCCTCTATGCAGCGGCGGTCATGGCGCACCAGTTTGAATTCTCCGTTGTAGATATCCTTGATCAATCCCCCTTCAAGCGCTGCCGTGGGGTGGGTCACCACCTGCCTGTTTACGCAGATCACATGTTTAACGTATTTTGAAACAAGTCCGATATCATGGGAAACCAGAAGGATGGTCATCTCATGGTTGAGTTCGCTTAAAATTGAAAAAAGGGATTCGCCGGTTTCGTGGTCCACATTGGCGGTGGGTTCGTCCAAAAGCAATATCCGGGGGCGGGTGCATAATGCTCTGGCAATGAGAACCCGTTGTTTCTGCCCGCCAGATAATGCGTTGAATCCCGAATTCCTGTAACCGGCCATATCCACTTTTTCCAATGCCTGCATCGCTTTTGCACTATCTTTTTTCCCGAACCAGAATTTTTTTCCGGACAGCCGCCCCATGAGCACAACATCCTTCACCGTTGCCGGGAACCGCATGTCCAGGTGGGCATATTGGGGCATATACCCAATATGATGGCGCACCTTTTCAGGGGAGCCTCCCAGCACCTCTATTATCCCATTGTTCGGCCGGATCAATCCCAGAATCAGTTTCAGCAGAGTGGTTTTTCCTCCGCCGTTGGGGCCGACAATGCTGGCAAACTCCTTTGATGAAACGCTAAGGTTCACATTTTCAAGAGCCGGCTGCCGGGTATAGCCGAAAAAGAGATCTTTAATTCGAATATCGTTTTCCATATGTTTCCTTTGGCTGCCCCCTGCGGCAAAGGCAGGGGGCATGAAAGGGGTTAAGGGGTCAGATTCCGGGTAATGACCCGGGCCATGGCCTGCATATTGGAAAGGTAATCGTATGCCAGGGGATTGATGGAAATCACATGGCCTTTGATGGCCGAAGCGATTGTTTCTGCCGCATTGGTATCAAACTGCGGCTGAACAAAAATCACCCTGGCATTTTCTTTTTTTGCCCGTTTAATGATTGCGGCAAGATCTTTTCCTTTGGGGGCTTTCCCCATGGTTTCCACAGCAACCTGATGCATACCGTAAGTATCTGCAAAATACCCGAAGGCAGGATGGAAAACAAATAGAGTTTCCCCTTTATAGGGGGCCAGCAGTTCGGACAGGGTGTGATGAAGGGTGTCCAGCTCCCTGACAAAGCCATTGTAATTTTCGTTGTAGGCGGCGGCATTGGCCGGATCAAGGTTTTTGAGAGAATCAAGAATGATTCCGGCCTGGTGTTTCACCAGCAGCGGACTCATCCAGATATGCGGATCTTTTCCGGCCGCTTTTCCGTGATCACCATGTCCTTCGCCGTTTTCATCATCATGGCCTCCTTCATGCTTGTGCCCTTCTTCATGGTGCTCACCATCATGGACGTGGGCAGCCATTTCCCTCATGTGAACACCTTGGCGGCAGTCCACGAGTTTGACGTTGGGAGCGATGGATTCAACCTTATGCATGAAACCGTTTTCAAAGGGTACACCGATACTGAAATAGACATCAGCAGCAGAAAGACTGCGAATCTGATTGGGTGTGGGTGAATATGTGGCAGGGCTTTTCCCGGGTTTAACCAGGACATCCACCATGGCTAATTGCCCGGCAATTCTTTCAACAAAATATTTCTGGGGCAGAATGCTGACATGGATTTTTAAAGGGGTGCCGGCATACACAGCGGCACCGGTCAGTAAAATCACTGCCAGGCCCGAAGCGGCCAGGCGCAATAATGACATCATATTTTTCTCCTGAATAAATGTGTTTAAAACGCAACCTAATCATACGGTTGGACAGCCCTTAACGGGCCTGTATCAGGAAAAAAGCGGCGGTGCCCTGACCGGCCAGCCCTGAAGCGGTTCACAATCATGCCGATGGTATCCTACAAACTGGATCCTGGACAATAATAGTTGCGGTGTCCCTTGAAGAAAACCTGTGGAGGTGCCATCTGGATGAAGGTGCCGGAATAATTCACATATGCTGCATGCCCCGTGGTGTGTTGCAGGCTCACCTGAAACGATGCAGGTACCATGTATGCCAGCATGATTTTGACAAATCGGAGCATGCCTGTGGTCATGCAGTTCATGGCGCAACCTGGCGGTTGACCAGCAAACAGTATTCAACGCAGCAATACAGAGCAGTGTTATCTTTAAAGTATGCAATATCGATTTAGCAAGGCGCATCTGTATTCCTTCATTGCTATGGAGCAAAGTAGAGATGGATTTTATATATAATCGAACTTCATTTGTCAAAATTTGGTAAGAATATATAAATATCTTTTTATTATCCCCCCAAAAGCCCGAGAATATACAACCTTCTGACTGAGCAAATATCGTATGTCGGCGGAAGTGTCAGGCATCAAGCCTTGTGGGAAAAGCCAGAACATTTGAACTCTGGAAAATTACGGAACCAGACAAACGACTTTCTTGCAATTCAAATCCTTATATGAATATTCTCCAATTAAGTTGACCAGATTATCCAATCATAAATTTAGTCCTAAGATCATGAAGTATCATCGGTAAAAGCCTAAAAAAACTTCCTGCTATTGAAACTCTAATAAACAGCACTATGTTATTTGTTAGCTAATATACAATATTGTTAGCTAAACAAAACTAAAAATAACCCTCTGCCCCGGAATCCGGTGGCAGCATATGCACTTAAAGATATAGGAGGTGACCTATGATCGCAACGGTTCTTACGGTGATGTTCATCGCCTACCACTTAAACAAATGTTTCGGATCGGCTGAGGGCGTTTGCGAATTATAATTCCATCCTCAGACAATTTCTTCCATTAACATCCGGAACTTGTTGGTATTTGAAAATGGAGGAATTGATATGATAACACATAAGAATGATCAGTGATGGCATATTTTTTCAAATCATGATTTTCGGACGGAAGAATGCCAATTACCATTGGTTTAAACTCATTTACTTAACCGAACGGTGGGAAAATATGACAACGTTTTTTATCCGCCGTTCGGTTATTTGATTACCCCATAAATGTTAATGTTCGAATACCGCTAAGACAAACACTTGTGGTATTTGCCCGAAAATTTTATAGATGAGTTGCGTGCAGGAGTAGCCAACGCTACGAATACCTGGGGCCACGGTTTCCAAGTACATGGTCGCTTCAAGAAATTACAGAAAACAATCGTAATACGGCTTAACCATGTTTCTAATATTTCGGAATAGAGTCAGTTAATTAAGTCCTAATCCGATCACCAGACCCACTGCTATACCGAGGCCTATGAAAATAGCCCCCACCACAATTCCAACCGCCACATTATTCCCAGCCAGCTGTTCTGATGTGTCAAAGGGAGTAATCCGGTCAAATAACCGGAACCCTATGAGCATGAATAAAAGAGCCAGGGCCACGCCGATGCCAGCATAGATAAAATTGAGAAAAACAATTGACAATTCCATTACTTGAGTACCTTTTTAATTTGCTTGATTTTGGTGACATAGTTGATCGTTTCTTTGCTGCGGGCGCCGGTGACTTCAGGTAGGGTTATTTCAATGGAAGTCCAGCGATTTGGGTTCATTCCGTTGCTGTCAGCCTTTTTTTGCGCCTTGATGATACTGCCTTTGCCGGCATTGTAGGCTCCGAACATGAAATCCTTCCGATCCTGGAGCGGACGTTTCTCCTTGAAGATGTTCCAAATGCTGCGGTCGTATGCAATGCCAGCGGCTATGCTCCATCGGGGCTGCTGGATAGTTCCCCGGATGGCGGGGGTTTTGTATTTGATTTCCTCAAAGGTTCGGGGCATGATCTGCATAATGCCCCGGGCACCCATAGCCGAACGGGCATCCTCGTTCAGCCCAGATTCTGATATGGCCTGGGATTTGAACTCTCTCCAGTTAAACCCAGGGCCGAAATAGCGCTTGGTGTATTTTATGAAGAGGGAATCATACTTGGTGACCCTGTTGTACCTCTCCCATGCGGCACAGTGAAACGGCAGGGCCAGAAGTATGAGGGTCATGGTGATGGTTGTCAAACAGAACCGCATAGATGTGAATTTAGCATACTATCGGGTAATATCAAAGATAAACCCTGACGGGCTTGCTCCAGCTGAGAATCGTGAAAATTCAGAGTAGGTTCAAATACGAGATGCATAAATCTGGATTTAATCTGACATACGGTGTCAGAAAACTCAGTTTAACAGGGCATAATGCCGGATCGTATCAGGATACTCCTTGAGTGCTGATTTTTAACTCTTAAGCTGCTTGGAATGGATAATGGCCCGGGGCCTGAAATCCTGCATTCTGATCCTATTTAGCAATCAACCACCGCTGACGCCATGCCGTGTCAATATAATTTAAAAGCTATGGTTCTGGAAATAAATTACTGATATAATTTATCCTCATGCTTTTGGGTTTGCTCCAGGTTCACAGGGCCCCCCCTGGGTCAGGACAGATGTTGAGCAAACAAAAGAAGTGGGTCATCTTGAAACAAGGAACTGTGCATGAAAAAAACATTTTTGGTTGTAAGCATTTTTTGGGTGTCGGTCCTGTTGTGTTCAAACCCGTTATTGGCCTCGGAGCCTAAAATCGCCTGGTTCCGGTCCAATTCGGAAACAGGTTTTTGGCCTATGGTGGAACGTTTTGTCGTGGCGGCCTCAAAGGATCTGGGCGTGGATCTCAATACTTATACCCATGGTGAAAACCCTATGGCGATAGTGTCCAATGTGAAAAAAGTGCTCGCCAATTCAGACACCAGACCCGACGCGATACTGTTTCACAATTTTAAGAGCCGAGGAAAGGAAATTCTGGAATTGAGCCAACGATATGATGTGCCTGCGTTTGTGTTTAATTCAGGTTTCAAAGAGAGCGACGATGTCGGCCGACCACGGGAAAAGTATAAAAACTGGATTGGGATGATGCTTCCGGATGATGAATATGCAGGTTTCATTTTGGCCAAAAAATTAATGAGGGAAGCAAAAAAAATCAACAAACTTGGAAAAGATGGCAAAATTCATGTGGTGGCCCTTGAAGGCAACCGGGTATCGGAGGCCTCAAACGAGAGGGTAAGGGGGCTGAAGAAGGCAGTTGAAAACTCAGAATTCCATGTTGAACAATACTTTCATTCAAAATGGCGGGAACCGCTCGCCGCAGAGGCGTTTGAGCTTAGTATCGTTCGTTATCCCAAGGTGTCTGTGTTCTGGGCGGCAAGTGACAGCATGGCCATCGGCGTCATCAACGCAGCGAAAAAACACGGTTGGATTCCAGGAAGGGACTTTGTGACCGGAGGTGTCGACCTTCTTCCTCGCAACCAGGCGTATTTGGAATCCGGAAAGCTGAGTGTCAGTGTCGGTGGACATTATGCGGAAGGGGCTTGGGCCATCATCGCTCTATATGATTACCTTAAAGGATACGACTTTGCGCAGACCGATTCCGTGGTCTTTGCAACAAAAATGGGAAGCTATACCAGTTCTGAGCTTACCGCTCTTGGGGATCTTCGTGAAAAATTAAGTCAGGACAATATAGATCGCATCGATTTTAAACGATTTTCACGCGCCTATCATCCGGATTTGGAAAAGTATCACTTTGAGTTTAACGCCTTGTTTAAATAAGCATTGACACTATGCAAGATACTGAACCTGTCAGCCTTAAGAATTCGGTTGTCACCAAGCTGCTTCGCTACGTGTTTTTAATTTATTTGCTGGTAGCTTTTGTTGTAACTGTATTCCAGATGGTGTCGGAGTATCGGCGGGCGGAAGACAATGTTATTCAAGATTTAAAAAATTTTTACGTTACTTTGAATCCAACACTTTCCATTGCGTTATGGGAGGCGGACAGTGATCAGATGCAGTCCATTCTTCAAGGTGTTATCAAAAATCCGGCGATTTCTGGACTGAAAATCAACGACCTTTCGGAAAACTATGTCCGCAGGGTTGGTAAGAATATTCTAGTGAACGATGAACTGAAAAGCCATGAAAAGGGCTCATCAGGCATACGTATTGATAGTAAGGGTAATGATCTGTTCGGGTATCAATTCCCCATTAATTATTCCGGGCCGGACACAACCCATGAAATCGGCAGGGTGACGCTTTATTCGAGTGCTTTCGTGATTTTTGAGCGGGTTCAATACAGCTATTTATTTATCATCGTCAGTGCCATTATTAAAACGCTTGTCCTTTGGATTGTTTTTTTGTTCTTTAGCCGTTTCCTTCTGCAACGCCCCCTGGCTGAATTGACTTCCACTTGCAAAGAGATTGAATTGGATAACCTGGAAAACATTCGGGTTAACCTCAACGCATCGGGTAAGGATGAACTGTCGATTTTGGCCGAGGCGCTCAACAATATGGTGCAAAAGTTATTGAACTCCAGAATTCTTCTTAAAAACTACAACCAACGGCTGGAACAGGAAGTTTCGGAGCGTACCCTTGAAGTGCAATCGTCACAGGCGGAACTCCAGGCATTATTCTCGGGTATGACGGATGCCGTATTTATGCTGGATAATGAGGGGCGTTATCTCAAAATCGCTCCCACTTCGATAGGAATTCATTTCAAACCAAAAAAGGAAATGATCGGCAAAACCCTGCATGATCTGTTTCCACGGGCAGAAGCGGATTTTTTCCTCGACCGGATTCATCAATGCTTGAAATCTCAACAAAATATCAGCATGGAATACGCTTTGGATATAAAAGGGCAAGAGATATGGTTTGATGGACGGATATCCCCCATGTCCGAAACGGTTATCGTCCTTGTGGTCCGTGATATCACCGAGCGAAAACAGGTTGAGAGAGAAAAAATCAAGGCTCAGAAGATTGCAAGTGAACATAAGAAATTAGCGTTAGTAGGACAGATTGCCGGAAAAATGGCTCACGATTTCAATAATGTCCTTGGAATTGTCATGGGTAATACTGAACTTGCGCTTAAAAAATGCAATGATGAAAAGCTAAAAAAGAGGTTGGAATTAATACTTGAACAGACCATCCGGGGTAAAAATTTAACCAAAAATCTGGTTGCGTTTGCAAAAGATCAGGAACCCAGACATGAATATTTCAGAATTACTGAAAAAATTGACCTTGTATTGAAACTTTTGCAAAGAGAGCTTGACGGCATTAAAGTCGTCAGGGAATATAATCCTGCCGTGCCTGATTTGCTTGCTGATTCCGGAATGATTGAACATGCTTTGGTAAACCTCATTCAAAATTCAATCCATGCCACGTCCAAGTCTGAACATCCCAAGATTACTATCCGGGCCTATTCTCGGAATGAAGCCATCTGTATTGAAATAGAGGATAATGGATGCGGTATTCCTGAGGACGCTCTCGAAAGGATTTATGACCCTGCTTTTACCCTGAAAGGCAGTAAGGATGTCATCGGGTCATATGAAGCAGGTATCAGGGGAACAGGCTATGGGATGGCCAATGTCAAAAAATATATTGAGCAGCATAAAGGGACCATGTCTGTTCAGTCAAAAGTCGACTCCGGCACTGTGTTTTCTATCCATCTGCCCGTTTTCAAAAAAGAGCTGACAAGTGAGGAGAAGACGACGATTAAAAATGAAATCACACAATATGAAAAGTGCATCCTTCTTGTTGAAGATGAAACGGCTATTTCAGATGTTCAATACAGGGTATTAACAGAAGAGCCCTGTAACCATAAAGTCGATATTGCGCATAACGGCCGGACTGCAATGGACTTGTTCGACAGGAATCACTACGATTTTGTGAGTTTGGATTATATCCTTCCGGGAGATACGAATGGTATGGATGTTTATCATCATATCAGAAAAAGTGAGAAGCGCACCCCAATATTGTTTGTTTCAGGGAATTTACAGTTTTTGGAATCAATACAGCAATTGAAACAAAAAGATCTTTACATTGACCACATATCAAAGCCCTGCCAAAATAAAGATTATGTCCAGGGCATCAATAAATTGATGGAACAGACAAATCAACAATGATGGAAGTTTGTCCGGGGCCACCCGCTCTTGCCGCCGCCGGGTTGTGGTATAACAGATTGTGAGGGAAAAGCCGGGCGGCTGGAACGCCGGACTTGAAAAAAAGGCTCCGGTGGGTTTTTTGCCGGAGCCTTGTGATTGTAATGGGTTACATCAGGGGCTTGCGCGGCTTTAAGGGGGTAGGGCTGTGATGGTGGCCGCAGGCGTCACCGTGGCCGCCGCAGGTGTGGGCCATGGTCATTTCCATGAGGCTGCCGGCCTTGAAACGCTCAATGTGCTCGTTGATACCGCCTTCCTCTGCCTTGTATACCTTGATGCCCCGGTTGTTGAGGCCCTGGATGGCGCCGCCGCCGATGCCGCCCACGATCACCACATCCACCAACTGGCCGTTAAGGGCCTTCATGGGGTTGCACTGGCCGTGGGTATGGTCAAGGTCCTGGTTGTTGATGCTGGAAACCTTCTGGGTTTCCGTGTCAAATACCACAAAAAAGGGGGCGGAGCCGAAGTGGCCGAAAATGTCACTGTCAAGGCCATCGTCTTTTTTTACCGGAAAACACAATTTCATAGTTGAACATCCTTTCAAATTTAAAGTAGACCATCAATATGGTCATAATTTAAAAGAACTCAACCCCTAATTTGTGATAACCCGTTTTCCGTTTTTCCTATAAGGTATACAGATCGTCGGTGGCAAATACGGAATCCGTGGTCAGGTTGACCCCCAGGCGGCGCAGCCCTTCCTCATCCCCGGGGGTGGGCATGTGGGTCATGTGCATTTCGCAGCCTGAAAAATTTGTAAGCTTTGCCATGGCCAGCTGTACCGCATGGTTGGAGGTGGCGCTGATGGCCAGGGCGATGAGGGTTTCCTGGAGGTCAAGGCTCAGGCTTTTTTCCCCAAGTATATCTGTTTTCAGGCTGGTGACCGAGTCGCAGACGGCATCGGGCATGAGGTTGATTTTGCTGGGGATGCCGGCCAGGTGTTTGATGGCCCGTACAATGGCACTGGATGCGGCATGCATCCGGGGGGAGTTGCTGCCCTGGATGATGGTGCCGTCCCGCAACTGGATGGCAGCCCCGAAATACACCCCCTCGTTGCCCAGCCTGGGGTCTGATTTTGCCCCTTCTGCAGCCTTGCGCGCCGGGATGACAACGGCCCGGTCTTCCACGGTGAGGTTGTGCTCCTTCATGATAAGCTCGGCCCGCTGGACCGTATCCTTATCCGTCAGCCCCAATGCGTATTCGCACTTGTAGCGCAGGTATCGGCGGATCATCTCCTGGCGGGACGCTTCCCTGGCGCCTTCGTCGTCGACAATGGCAAACCCCACCCGGTTAAGCCCCATGTCGGTGGGGGATTTGTAACCGGCATCGTCCCCGGTGATTTTTTCCAGGATCCGCTTGAGCACGGGATAGACTTCCACGTCCCGGTTATAATTAACCGATGTTTCCTGATAGGCTTCCAGGTGGAAGGGATCGATCATGTTGATGTCGGCCAGGTCGGCGGTGGCGGCCTCGTAGGCCACGTTTACCGGGTGCTTCAGGGGCAGGTTCCACACCGGAAAGGTTTCGAACTTGGCATAGCCGGACTGGATGCCGTGCTGGTGGTCATGGTAGAGCTGGGAGAGACAGGTGGCCATTTTGCCCGAGCCGGGCCCGGGCCCGGTGACAATCACCAGGGGTTTGTCGGTTTTGATATAATCATTGGCCCCGTATCCTTCTTCGCTGACAATAAGGTCCACATCCGTGGGGTATCCCTTGGTGAAGTAATGGGTGTAGACGTTGATGCCCCGTCGTTGCAGTTTCTTTTTGAATACCAGGGCGGCGGGCTGGTTGTCGAACCGGGTGATGATGACGCCCTTGACGCTGATCTCCCAGGCCTTGAGGTCGTCGATGATCTTGAGGATATCCGTCTCATAGGTGATGCCGAAGTCGGCCCGGATTTTTTTGCGCTCAATGTCGCCGGCAAAGATGCAGATCAGGACTTCGGCCTGCTCCCGCAGCTCATGCAGCAGCCTGATTTTGATGTTGGGGTCGTAGCCGGGAAGCACCCGGGCGGCGTGGTAGTCGAAAAGCAGCTTGCCGCCGAATTCAAGGTAGAGTTTGTTGTCGAAGCGGTCGATGCGCTTTTGGATCTCTGCGGCCTGTTCCCTGAGGTATCTTTCATTGTCGAAGATCGTTCTGTCTGTCATATCCGTCCCCTGGAATTGCATTTGAATAACAGCAGGAGGGTGTATCACAACCGGGGGCGAATGACAAATGATTCCAGCGGTCCCTTTCCTTCTACCGAATCCCTGGGACCGGACTGGGTTCGCGGTGCTTTTCCTCTAATTTTTAATTTTGGAGGACAATTTCGGCAGGATACGCTGGGACCCAGGGTGGCAATCCTATCCTGCCTGTTATATAGTATAAAAAACTGGCCCATCAGCGTTCTTACAGTGTTTCTTCCTCCAAGACCGTGAGTGCCCTATAATCGCGGTACGGCCCAAAGCGAATCCCCATATTGATATGCCGGTTTTCAATTCCTTTAGTTTGATTGCTTAATACATAGAAGGAGGGGCTCTGCCCCGGGGAGGTTGGCATGAAATGGAATCGCAGAAAAATGATCAACAGGTCTCCAGACGACCGCAGGCAGAACCTGGGTACATCCTGGAAAGGGGATGAAAGGAGGGGGGCCTGCGAGAAAAGAGAAAAATGGGAGCGGGTTTCAACCTGGAGCAGCATCCACAAGCCCCTTATCCTGGGCGAATTTAATGGGGCCCATCAATTCCTGCCCTGATCGCAATTGCACCGGGGATCGTACTTTATATATTAGCCGGCCTGGAGCGGCTCTTTTCCTCCGGCATTGGCGGATTTGATGATGAATCCGGGGAATTCCTTTTTAAATTCCTTTTCCATGGCGGTTTCGATCTCCGACAGCACGGCCATGTTCAACACCGAGCAGCAGGCCTTGGACTTGCCCATGGGGGCGTAGAATATGGTCAGTATATTCATCTTTTCGCTGACCCGGACCTTTTCCACCAGGCCCATCTGGGCGGCGGTCATCCCGGACTGGGGATCTTTGACCCGGTCCAGGACGGCATCTATTTTCTTCTGGATGTTCGGATTCATATCATTCCTTTTTGCTGAAATATAAATTGATCAGGGCCAGGAGCGAGGTGCCGAAAATCATGAGAAAGGAAATGGCGTTAATCACCGGTGTGCTGCCGTCCCTGACCTGAAGGTATAGGTTGATGGGCAGGGTGGCGTCGGAACCCACCAGAAAGAGGGTGGTGTTAAAGTTCTCAAAGGACATGAGAAAGGAGACCGCCAGGGCCCCGACGATGGCCGGCCTTAAAAACTTCAGGGTGATGTGGTAGATGGTTTCGAACCGGGTGGCCCCCAGGTTCATGGCCGCCTCCTCCAGGGTGGGGTCGAATTTTTTCAGCCGGGCCGAGACCACCAGGGTGACAATGGTGGTGATAAATGAGAACTGGCCCAGAACCACCAGCCAGAATCCGGGGCGGAAAATTTCGAAATCCAGATTAAAATGGTTTTCGAAAAACAGGCCCAGGGTGTTGGAAAAGAGCAGGATGGAGATGCCCAAAATGACGCCGGGAATAACAAGTGGCGCGATCATGAGGAAAAAGAGCAGGGATTTGAAGGGGAATTCCTCCTGTTCAAATAAAAAGGCGCCCATGGTGCCCACGGCCGTGGAGAGGATGGAGACCCAAAAGGCGGTTTTAAAGCTGATCCAGATGGAGGCCAGGTTGATCTGGTCGTGGAAGATGCCGGTGCGCTCCAGGGAGTTTCCGAAAAACCATTCCAGGGTAAATCCCTTCCAGGGAAGGGAGGGAAACATGGAGTCGTTGAAGGCCAGCACGCAGGTTACGGCCAGGGGGGCGAAAAGAAATATAAAATACAGGGTGACGTAAAGGCGGAACCCTGCGGAATAGGTCTTGGTCTGGGGGATGTTGCGTATCATTGGACCACCTTTCCCAGTTTCTGGCCGGTGAGTTTGAGGCCGGCCCAGATAATGGCCGAGGAAAGGATGAGCAGCAGAAAGCCGAAGGCCGATCCCTGGTTCCAGTTGAAGGAGGCGATGAACTGGTTGTAGATCTGCTCCGTGAACCAGAGGCTGTTTTTTCCGCCCATGAGGTTGGGGGTGAGGTAGTTGCCCAGGGTGAGCATGAAGACCACAATGGAACCGGAGACGATGCCGGGCATGCAGTGGGGGATGATGATCCGCCGGAATATGGTCATCACATTGCCGCCCAGGTCGTAGGCCGCTTCAATGAGGCTGTTATCCAGGCTTTCCAGCACCGAGAGCAGGGGCACCAGCATGAAAAGCATGGAGGTGTAGACCAGGCCCATGACCATGGTGGCGTCGTTGTACAAGAGCTCCACGGGTTGGTTCCATAGCCCCAGCCCCGTCATGAAATGGTTGATCACCCCGCTTTCCCTCAGCAGGATCATCCATCCGTACACCCGGACCAGTTCCGAGACCCAGAAGGGCATGAGGATGAGCAGGGAGAGGAATCCCTGGAATTTGGGGGAGACCACCTTGGTGATGAAAAAGGCCACGGGCATGGTGATGACAAAGGTCAGGGCCGTGACCAGGACGGAAAAAAGGGCGGTGCGGGCAAAGGTCCGCCAATAGATGGGTTCGGTAAAAAACAGGGTGAAGTTGGACAGGGAGAACCCCATCTCCCCCAGCTCGTTTTCCGCCCCCAGGGACATGATGAGCATGTCCACCTGGGGCAGGACAATGAGCAGAAAAAGCCAGAGCAGTACCGGGGTGATGAAGATCACCAGCCCCCATCGGATGCCGTTTTTCATTGGGCCTCCTTGGGAAAGAGCATGGCAGAGGCCGGGTCCCATCCGGCCGTGACCCTGTCACCGGGGCGGATGTGGTCGAACTGCCGGGTCTGGGGCAGGGAAACCTGGATTTCCCGCCCGGTTTCCGGCAGGACGGCCAGAAGCCTGGAGTTGGCCCCGTCAAAGAGCAGGGAGGAGACCTTAATCTCAAACCGGTTCAGCTCCGCCCGGCCGGGATCCGGTTCCAGCACAATGGCCTCGGGCCGCAGGAAGAGATCCGCATCCGTGCCCGGTCCTGCACCGGGGGCGGCCTTGGCCTTGAATTCATGGCCTTCCGGGGTGGTGACCACGGCCAGATCATCGTTGACGGAATCGATCCTGCCCTCCCATTTGTTGTTTTCCCCCACAAACTGGGCCACAAAGGGGGTGGCCGGGTTGATGTAAAGGTTTTTCGGGGTGTCCACCTGTTCGAATTTCCCCTGGTTCATCACGGCCACATGGTCGGACATGACCAGGGCCTCGCTCTGGTCGTGGGTGATGTAGACAAAGGTGGTGCCGACCTGGGTCTGAAGGGTTTTGAGTTCGATTTTCATCTGCTCCCGCAGCTTCAGGTCCAGGGCGCCCAGGGGCTCGTCCAGCAGCAGCACCGAGGGCTCCAGCACCAGACTCCTGGCAATGGCCACCCGCTGGCGCTGGCCGCCGGAGAGCTGGTCCACCTTTTTGTCCTCAAATCCGGGCAGGCCCACCCGTTCCAGAATGGCCGCCGTCTTTTTCCGGATCACCGGCCGTTTCTCCCGCAGGCGCTCCAGGCCGAAGGCAATGTTCTGCCCCACATTCATCATGGGAAACAGGGCCAGGTTCTGGAAGATCAGGTTCACGGGGCGCTTGTTGGGCGGAATCCCGGCCATGTCCCGGCCGCCGATGGCAATGGTGCCCGAAGTGGGCTCGAAAAAGCCGGAAATCATTCTCAGCAGGGTGGTTTTCCCGCAGCCAGAGGGCCCGAGGATGGAAAAAAACTTTCCCTTTTCCACCTCAAAACTGACATGGTCAACGGCGGTAAATTCTTTGAATTTTTTGACAACGTCCTGAACGGATAGATCAATTTGCATAGGGGGCGTACCTTAAAATAAAAAAACGAAAAAGCTGACGAACCTTGTTTCTTTGTTTGGATGAAAATTTGCCCAGATGCAAGGCGCAGTGCCCGGTTGAAACCGGAGTGTACTGGAGTACATGAGGATTTCAGCCGGGCGCTGCAACGAAGCAGATGAGTGAATTTTCGTTCAAACAATTATTTGGCTGCTTTTACTTTATCCAGCACCATGCCTTCAATGGATTCCAGCTTGGCCGGCACCGGGGGATACCATTTGATATTGTCGATGTCGGCATCGGAGAAGCTTCTTTCAAAGTTGCCCCGGACCTTGGCATCGGTGAGCTTGATGGCGCCCTTGGAGGCGGTGCCGTATTTTTCCAGGTTGGTGAATACGGCCGCGTTTTCAGGATTCAGCATGAAGTTGATCCACTTGTAGGCGCCGTCCACGTTTTTGGCCTTGGCCGGGATGGCAAAGGTATCGATCCAGCCCAGGGCGCCGCTTTTGGGGGCCACGAAATCGATGTCGGGATTTTCTTCGTGGAGTTTCCAGCCGCCGTTGTCCCAGGCCATGGCCAGGTAGACTTCGTTGGCCCGCATGGACTGGAGCAGGGCGTCCCCGTTGGTCCAATAGTTTTTCACCAGGCCTTTTTTGGCGATGAGTTCATTGCCCACGCTGTCCATGAGTGCCTTGTATGCGGCGGCATCGCTGTATTTGGCAAAGGGATCGTCGCCCATGGCAAAGGCCATGGCAATGAGGGTGGGCCGTTTGAGGCGGTAGCTGACCCGGCCGCTGTAGGCTGAGTTGAGCAGGTCGGAGTAGTCGGCGGCCGCCGGGGCCATCTTTTTATTGACCACCAGGCCGGAGGTGCCCCAGCAGAAGGGCACGGCATGGGGGTTGCCCTTGACCATGGTGTTGTTTTTCACGGCGTCCAGCATGGAGGTGATGATCTGGTCCTGTTTGATCCGGGACATGTCCATGGCCTGGTAGATCTTATACTTGGCCTGAACCGATGAGATCCGGTCCTGGCTGGGCTGGGCCAGGTCGAATCCGGCGCCGCGGGTGGCCCGCAGTTTGGCGATCATCTCTTCGTTGTTGGTGTAGGTGACCTTGACCTTGATGCCGGTCTGGGCTTCGAATTTTTCCACCAGCACCTTGGGGGCATACCCTTTCCAGGTCAAAAGTTCCAGGGTTTCGGCCCCTGCCGGAGCGGCCATAAAACAAAAAAACATTGCCAGTAATACTACCATTGATTTTTTCACGAGTGCTCTCCTTTAGACAGTCATTGATACCATATTGGAATTGGTTTCAGGGTTGGCCGGAAGCGAATGACAGGCCGCCACCGAAATAACCCTATGATAATTTCATTTTTTGGAAAAGGAGTAAAGGAATTTTATGGTGAGTATTTTGTTAGAGAAAAGGCCGGGCAGATGATCCTGCCCGGCCGTGGGAGAGAATGATACTGGTGTTAGTTCAGGCGGAAACGTGCCACCATGCCGTTGAGATTTTCTGCAAGGGCGGAGAGTTCCGTGGCACTGGAACTGACCTGGCTGCTGCCGGTGTGCATTTCGTCCGAGGCCCGGCTGACCCCGTGGATATCCTGGGTCACATCCCCGGCAACGGTGGAGGTCTGGTTCACGTTGACGTTTACCTCCTGGACCCCGGCTGCCGCCTGGCTCACATTGGAGGAAATTTCCTCGGTGGTGGCGGACTGCTCTTCAATGGCAGTGGCCACTGAGCCGACAATGGCATTGATGTCGTTGATCACGGCCACGATGGATTCAATGGCGGACACGGATTCTTCTGTGGTGTGCTGCACATCCTCAATGCGGGATCCGATTTCCTCGGTGGCCCGGGCCGTCTGCTGGGCCAGTTCCTTTATTTCTCCGGCCACTACGGCAAAGCCTTTACCGGCGTCCCCGGCCCTGGCCGCTTCAATGGTGGCGTTGAGGGCCAGCAGGTTGGTCTGTTCCGAAATATCGGAAATGGTGTCCGTAACCTTGCTGATATCGGCTGCGGCACGGCCCAGGGCAATGACCTTTTCCGAGACGGCTTCGGCCTGGGCCACGGCATGGGCAGTGGTTTCGCTTCCTTTGGCGGTGTTGGCCGCAATTTCGGTGATGGTGGCGGACATTTCTTCAGCCGCCGAAACGATCATCTGGATGTTGGCCGTGGTCTGCTCGGTGGCGGCGGCCACGCTGGTCATATTGGTGGCCATCTCTTCGGCTGCCGATGCCACGTTGGTGGATTTTTCAGAGGTCTGAGAGGCGCTGGAGGCCATCTGTTCGGATATGGCGGACAACTCCGTGGAAGATGAGGTCAGGGTCTGGACCCCGCCGGTGATATCGGTGAGCATGCCGGTGAGGTTTTCCGTCATATGCTGCATGTTGGCGTAGACGCCGGTGGCGGCTTTCCCGTCTCCGTTGAACCGGATGGTCAGGTCGCCCTTGGCAATGCGGTTGGCGATTTCAGCGATCTCGGCGGGATCTTTGCCCAGCTGGGCCATCACCCCCCGGACGAACCAGAGAACACCGGCAATGGTAAGCCCCAGAAAAACTGCGGCCACGGCCATGATCATGTTGCGGATGGTGACTGCGGCGGCCAGGAATTCTTTTTCGTTCTGGGTGACTCCGATGCTCCAGCCGGTGGCGGCCACAGTGGCAAAGCCGGCGATTTTGTCCACTCCCTTGAACCGGTAGGTATCCACTCCGGATTTTCCCTCCATCATCTGGCTGACGATGGATTCCATTCCGTCAAGCCGGGTCAGATCCAGGTCCAGTATGTATTCTTTTTTGGGATGGGCCAGAATGATGCCGGCTTTGTCAATCATGAAGGGGTAGCCGGTTTCACCGATTTTAATACGGGTAATCTCCTGGCTTAGTCCGGCCATCTGGATCACCGAGGCAAAGATACCTGAGAATTCACCGCTTTTTGTTTTCAGGGGAACGGCCACCACCACAATGGGGGTCTGGCTGGCTTTGGACATCGCAGGGGTGCCCACGCTGACCTGCCCGGCCCTTGCCTCGGAAAAATAATCCCTGTCCGAGACATTCATTTTGCTTTCCCTGTAACGTCCCCCGGCACTGTCTGAAATGGTCACGCCCTTGTCATCGGTCACAAAGAATAGGTCATATCCCCGTCCGATTTCCTTGAAGCTTTTGCCGAGGAAGGCATCCAGGGCATTGAGCCGTGCTCCGGCATTTTCCAGGCCGCCGGTGAACACGGCTTCGGATGCCTGGGACACCAGGGGGGCAACGGCCATTTCCCTGGCCAGCTTGACCTCCTGGGCCATCATCATGTCTGCGGTATCCGCCAGGCTTGCGGCCAGGCGGCGGGCCTGGCCTTCAGCCGAGGTGACCAGGGCCTTGGATGCGGTATTCACGGCAAAAACGCCGACAACGGCCAGGGGCACCATGGATGCCAGGATGCCGCCGATGATAAGCTTGCATTTTAATGATCTTTTTTTCATGTTTACCTCCCCCTTATTATGTCTAGGTATTGAGATATATTATTTGTTTTTTTCATGGCCTGCCGGCGCCTGGAAATCTGTTCCAGGACTTCCAGAATTTCTGCTTCTCCGGTGTCCGCCGATCCGATGAAGCTTGGATGCAATTGCAGCCCCCGGGTGACGGCACGGCGGGAATCGGGGCCGGAGAGCATAAGAATCAGTTTTTTATTGTCGAGAAAAGAAGCCAGGCTGAATAAGTTTTCCAGATCCCTTTCATCCTTGATAAAGATAACCAGGACATCAATATTGTTCAGCGGACGGCCCACCGCCCCTTCAAGTTCAGCCATGCTCCCCGAACCGGTGATCCGGATGCCGGGAAGCCGGTTCTGGATCTTGGCGCCGAGAACTGCGGCCTCTTTTTTTGCGGTGTCTGCATGAATCAGTATTTTCATTTTACCGTCCTTATCTTTGGATGTTGCCAAGATTCAGAGCAGAAATTGTGCCAGAAGTAGGGTGTTGTTGAAATTTTAAATAATTTTAATGGGTTATTTGTCTGGACGGCGGGCGGGGGCTTTAGGATGCCAATCTTGATTCCTATAAATAGGAAAGGTTTCATTCCTGAAAATAGGAATGGGGGGGCGGATTCCGATGAATTGGAAGCGCCTTTTACCCCTTGACAAAACCCAGATGATTTTTTAAATCCAGAAAACCATATTGTCATGAAGACAATTAATGTAGATTAAAAATTGTTTATTATGATCAGGGCGGCAGCGAACCGGTCTGGTCCGAAATCAGCGAACCATGAAGGCGCTCCCCGGTGAACCGGGAGGAGATGTTTTCATGGTTTTTTTATTGGAAAACGGGGCAGCCGGACCCCGGCCAGGAATGCGGCTGCCCCGCCATCGCGGTAATTGCCTTCTGAAAAATGCTAAGACGGCAATTGACTTTTATACTATGCCTGATCTGTGCAGAGGTCAATTCGTTCGGCGTTTTTCCAGGAGGCGTACCGGCCCAAAGGAGAATCTTGATGAATACCCTGACCCGTTGTTTGTTGTATCACGCTCTCATGCTCCTGATCTGGATGATCCCCGCTTTGCCGGCATTTGCCGACGGCCAGGAGACACAAAAGGTTTCCCCCCAATCCGGTTATGACATGGGGGAGATGGTAATAACCGCCACCCGGTTTCCCGTACCCGTTGACAAGGTGGCTGGAAAAATCGAAGTCATCACGGCCAAGGATATTGAGTCCCTTCCCTTTGAACGGGTGGACGACCTCCTCGGCTATGTTACCGGCGTGACCGCAGACAGAACCGATCATATTTTCTCCCTCTCACCCCGGGTTTCCCTAAGGGGGCTGGGCGGCAATGTCCCGGGTCGGACCCTGGTGCTTATCGACGGCCAGCCGGCCTCCACCGGTGATACCGGAAATATGAGGTGGAACCGTATCAATACAGCGGATATACAGCGCATTGAAATTTTTAAGGGCCCCGGATCATCGGTTTACGGTTCCAATGCCATGGGCGGCGTCATCAATATCATTACCCGGCGCCCTGACAAAAATGTTGAGGGGTCGGCCTCTGTGGGATACGGTACTTATAACACGCGCAAGGGCTCGGCCCGTCTGGCCGGGCGCCAGGCAAAGGATTCCGGATTTTACGGACAGGTGGCGGCCACGGGCCTTAAAAGCGACGGTTTTACCTCCCTTACCTCATCATCCAGCCATTACGACAACCGCATCGACCGGTTTGTGGAGGAGTTTACTCTAAATACCAAGGCCGGATATCAGTTCAGCCCCGGCCAGTCCCTTGAACTGGGATTCTCCTATTTTGATGACGCCAGGGGTGAAGGATACCGCTATAACCTGGAAGACGGCTCCAGCCGGGATTTTGACACCAACAGCGCCAACCTGCTCTATAAGCTGGAAAAAGGAGACTGGCAGATCAGGGCCGGCGGTTTTTACCAGAAGGAGGACTATTTCTATCACCGGGATTTTAGCGACATTGACGATGTATATACGGTCAGTTCCGACAGGGAGGACTTCGGTTCCGCCATCAGCCTGTCCAGGGCGCTGGGTACGGCTCATTCCCTGACCTTCGGGGTTGACACCCGCTTTTCCAGCGTGGACGCCATAGATGATTATGATACCTCCGACCAGTTTGCCGCCAACAAAGGTGAGCTGGACCAGTACGCCGTCTATGTCCAGGACCAGTATACGGCCATGTCGGACCGCCTGATCCTTACGGCAGGGTTGAGGTTTGACCAGGTACGGTTTCACAGCGGCAGCTACCAGTCCAATTCAGGCGCATTCAGTGCGCTTTCCGGGGATATGGATAGCAACTCCTGGAGTGCATTCTCCCCCAAACTTGCGGCCCGTTACCATGTCACCCCGGACTTCAGCCTTTATACCTCCTATTCCAGGGGATTCAGGGCGCCGATCCTTGATGCCCTGTGCCGGTACGGCATATTCCACGGGCGGTTTTACGACGCCAACCCGGACCTTGAAAACGAAACCATCGATACATTTGAAATCGGCGCGGACTCCTCCTTTGTGGATAACCGGCTCAACCTTTCCATTTCCGCCTTTTATTCCAGGGGTAAGGATTTCATCTACAGCGTGGACACCGGTGCGACCCGGTTCCTCTGGGGGAAAAACCGCTCGGTCTACCTGATGGAAAACGCCAGCGAGGTACGGATCACAGGTCTTGAAGCCGATGTGGATTTCACAATCTGCCCCGGCGTCAAACTCTTTGCCGGATATGCATTCAACGACTCGGTCATCGATACCTTTGATAAGCGGCCCGACCTTGAGAACAAGCAGCTGGAGTATGTTCCGAGGCATTCCGGGCATGCAGGCCTGCAATGGCTGAACCCAGTGGTCAATATCAGTGCGGTCCTCCGCCATGTGGGCACCCAGTATTCCGACGACCAGAATACGGAAAAACTCAACGCCTATAAAACCGTGAATCTGAAATTCTGGCGGGAGCTTGCCTGCATTACCCCGGGCCTTAAAGCGACGTTGACCCTCCAGAACCTGCTGGACGAAGAATACCTGGTCAGTGACGATGATAAAGGGCCGGGGCGGTTTATAATGGCTGAACTCAGTTACCAGTTTTAGCCGCCAAACCTTAATGAACCGGAAAATGCAAAGCCGGACAGGTCCGGTGCGGATTTTCCGGTTCAGGCAGAATCCTGCGCCCTGGGCGGTATGTATTTAAACCGTTTCCAGGTCGCTTTCCGGTGGGCATGGTTTAATTAATTATTTGCAGAGTGAAAATGAGTCTGTGGAAAACAGTCCGGATCCGCTATTCTGAAGAACCGAATCCTGGGATGCCGTGTTTGGCCAGCAGGCCATACAGCCGTGACTGGGAGATGCCCGAGGTGTGGCAGGCGGCTTTCCTGTCCCCCTTTGACCGGTTCAGCAATTCTTTGAGATAGGTTTTTTCCGCCCGGTCGCGGTAAGTGGATAGCGTGGGCAGGGGCAGGTCCGGGTCAAGGGCGTCCGGGACGGCTGGGTCTGTCTCCCTGGAGGAATCGTTGAATTTCAGGCCGGCCACCCGGTATTCCGGGGGCAGGTGCTTGGGAAAGATCGTGGGGTCCGCACCGGCGGAGGCCAGGACATATTCCAGGAGATTTACCAGCTCCCGGACGTTTCCGGGCCAGGGATGGGCGGCCAATGCATCCAGAAAGCTTCTGGAGAGGGCTTTGGGAGGCATGTTATAGCGGGCCGCCAGTTCATGGATTTTTTTCAGGGCAATCTCTTCAATGTCATCTCCCCGTTCCCGCAGGGGCGGCAGGGTGATGGTCATGGTCCGGATCCGGTAAAGCAGATCCTTTCTGAACAGGTCCCGGGTCACCAGTTCATCCAGGTTCAGGTGGGTGGCGGCAATGAGGCGTATGTCTACGGGGATTTCCCTGGTGCTGCCCACAGGGCGGACCGTCCGTTCCTGGAGGGTCCTCAGCAGGGACCGCTGGGCGGGAAGGGGCAGGTCCCCCACCTCGTCCAGCATGAGGGTGCCCCGGTCCGCCCGGGTGATCAGCCCCTCCTGGTCTTTGCCGGCCCCGGTGAAGGCGCCTTTTGCATGGCCGAATAGGGTGCTTTCCACCAGGGTGTCGGGCAGGGCCCCGCAGTCCACGGCCACAAAGGGGCGGCCGGCCCGGGGGCTGTTGTCGTGGACGGCCCTGGCAAATAATTCCTTTCCCGTGCCGGTTTCCCCGGTGATGAGTACGCTGACATCTGTGGCCGCGGCCTTGGCCACCTCTTCCAGGCATTTCTCAAGGACCGGGGAGGCGCCGATGATATCTTTGCGGACCAGGGGGACCGGGTGGCTCTCCGTTTGTTTTTCCTTGCGGTATTCAAGGGCCCTGGTGATGGGCAGGGTGACTTCGTTGAGGAGAAAGGGTTTCTGGACATAATCCCAGGCATTGTATTTAAAGGCCAGCTCCGCGCCCCCGGCATCTCCTGTGCCGGTGACGATGATCACCTCCGGCGGGTCGGGGAGGGCGGTCAGTTCGGGCATGAAGCCCAGGCCGTTGCCGTCGGGAAGATCCAGGTCTAAAAGCACCAGGTCAAAGCTGCGGGCGGCGATCTCCTTGCGGGCCTCTCCCAGGGTATTGGCTGTTTTGAATTCAAGGCCCATATCCTTGAGAAGCTCTGTGAAAAAGAGGCAGATCTTTGTATCATCGTCAATAACCAATACCCGGCTCATGTCTGGTCTCCTCCTTTTCCCAGCGCCCGGGCCACGGCCTGGGACAATTCCCCGGCGATCATGGGCTTCATGATCACATCCGCCAGACCCTTTTTCCGGATGCTGTCCCGGGTGATTTTTGCACTGAAACCCGTGCAGAGAATAATGGGAAGATCCGGCCGGATTCTTTTGATCTCCTTGGCCAGTTCAAGCCCTGTCATTTTGGGCATGGTCAGG
Source organism: Desulfobacter sp. (assembly GCA_028768525.1). Lineage (NCBI taxonomy): Bacteria > Pseudomonadati > Thermodesulfobacteriota > Desulfobacteria > Desulfobacterales > Desulfobacteraceae > Desulfobacter > Desulfobacter sp. The sequence goes on from CP054837.1 coordinate 4,109,255, forward strand.
TCCGTGAGCACAAGGTCAAAATTCTCCGGATCATGGCTGAACCGCTCCAGGGCATCCAGGGCGGACTCAAATCCTTCTACCCCGTATCCCAGCTTCAATAACAAATGGGAACTCCATTGGATGATGCTGGGCTCATCATCCACCAGAAGGATCTGGCCCTTTCCCATCACAAGGGGGGCTTCTGAGGGGGCCTGGGTTTCTTCCAGGTCGGCCCGGTCCGGGAGCAAAAGGGTGAAACAGGTTTCCTTTCCCGGACTGCTTTTGACGGTGATGCTGCCGTCCATCTCCTTGACAATGCCGTAAACCAGGGCCAGTCCCATGCCCGTGCCTTCTCCCCGGACCTTTGTGGTAAAAAAAGGTTCAAATATTTTTTCCATCAGCTCTTTGGGAATGCCTTTGCCGGTATCTTTGACATCCAGGCGGATATAGGCGCCCGGGGAGAGTTCGCCTGCCCCTGCCATATCGTCGTTTGAAAGGGTGACGGCGTCCAGTTCAACCGTCAGGGTGCCGCCGGCCTCTTTCATGGCATGGGCGGCATTTGTGAACAGATTCATGAAGACCTGGTGCATCTGGGTGGGGTCGGCCATGACCAGGCCGTCTTCGTAGTGGATGTGGCGGCGGATCTCAATGTCCGGCGTCAGGGAGGCCCTTACGAATTTCAGGCATTCTTTGACCAGGGGGGTAATGCGGACAGCGGTTTTGCTGACATCGGCCTTTCGGCTGAATGCCAGGATGTGCCGGACCAGGTCCCTGGCCCGGAGTCCGCCTGCGAGGACATTGTCAAGCTTGTGGCAGATGTCCGAATCCTTGTCCACCTTGAGTTTGGCCAGCTCCGTAAATCCGATGATGGAGGATAGAATATTGTTGAAATCGTGGGCAATTCCGCCGGCAAGGGTGCCCAGCGCCTCCATTTTCTGGGTCTGCCTGAGCCGTTCTTCCAGTGCCTTTCGCTGGGAGATGTCCCGTGTGATGCCCAGCACCCGGTCCGGCTTGCCCGCGGCATCCCTGAGGATCCTCGCCTTTATTTCAACCCAGCTTTTGCTGCCGTCGGTTTTGACCATTTCAAGTTCAAGGATTTTATGGCGGTCCGGATCCACCCCGGGGTTGCCGTCCCTGGCAACTTCCGCGGCAATGGCGGCGGATGCCCGTTCAAAGGAAGCCGCTGTCATGTGTTTTCCCATCTCCATGCCTGAAAATTCATCGGGCTGGTATCCGTATAATTGGGCCATGGCCGGGCTGGCATAGGAAAAACACATGGAGGACAACTCCAGAATCCAGATGCCGTCCGTGGCATTGTCGGCCAGGAGCCGGTACCGTTCCTCACTTTCCTTGAGTTGTTTTTCGCTGCGGCTTTTCTGGATGATTTTCCACATACCGTCCATCATGAGCTGCAGCTGCCGGATATCGGATTCGTTGTAGGGGGCCTCCTTGTTGCCCACCCCGGCAAGGGCCACGATCTTGTCTCCGTCGAATACAGGGACGGTCAGCACCCGCTGAATGGGGATATGGCCATGGGGATACCCTTTTTTATTTTCATCCTCATGGGCGGGATAATCGTTGATCATCACCGGCTCCCTGGTTCTCACCGCATTTGTCCACAATCCGGTGTGTGCCAGCTCATAGATCCGCTGCTTGTCTTCCAGGGCACACTCCTTCATGGCCTGCTCCGACCGGGTATTCAGGGTCAGCAGGGACTCGGATTTATTCATAAAGGCGATGAATCCGATCCGGCTCTGGGTCAGCTTGATCCCCTCCTCAATGGCAAAATTGGTGATGGTTTCCGGGGATCTCCCGGCCAGGCGGTTGAGCTCCAGAAGTTTTTTCAGCCTCAGCTCTTCCAGGGCCTGGGCATTCTGGGCCGTGTTTTTCTTTTTTTCAATCCTGACCACCTGCACCGTGATATACAGGGAGAGGAGGATGATGAAGGCCAGGACGCCGGTGAATATCCCCAGGAACTGACGAATGATGGACCCGATTTCTTCATTGATGTCATTTTCATATACCCCGGTGCCGATGATCCAGCCCCAGGGCTTAAACCCCCGGACATAGGATATTTTGGGTTCCGATTCCCCGGCGGCGTCTTTCCACTGCCAGTGGTAGTTCACATATCCGCCCCCTTTGTTCATTACCATTTCCACCATGGCCATGAAGAGATAGTTGCCCACGGCATCCTGGAATTCGGTGAGGTCCCGGCCTTCAAGTTCGGGGCGGTAGGGGTGCATGATCATGATGGGGTGGTAATCGTTGATCCAGAAATAATCCTTGCCTTCCGGGCCGTACCTGAGATGGCGGATCATGCGGATTGCTTCGCTGCGGGCCGTTTCCGGGGAGATCTCTTTGCGTTTTATCCGGTTTTCATATTCGGCGAGCAGGCTGACGGCGGAATCGGTGAGGTGGCGGATGCTTTCCTTTTTTTGTTCCAGCAGCTGGTCTTTCTGGCTGGGGATAAAGAAAAGGAATACGCTGACCAGAAAGATGATATAGGTCAGGTACAGGGGAATGAGTACCCTGAGGGAGCCGGTGATGATTTGCTGTTTTACACGGCTTTTGCCGTTCTGTTCCTGGCGGCCGGATACGCCCATTGATATCCTTTGGGAAAATGGTGTCCTATAGATTAACCACTGCCGTATTGTACCATTCCTGCTATCGGCGTCAAGGGCCGGCTGCAGGACGTTCGGACCGTCACTTCACAAGCAGCATGTCTGAATACATATCCAGAGCCGCCTTGGTTTCGCTGCTCATGAAGGGGTTGTCCAGTTTAAAGATCAGCCGCCGGCTCAGGTCCGTCCTCAGAATGGGGTCTTTATAATATCTGTTAAAGAGTCCGTCTAAGGTCTTGTTTTTAATGATGAGGTCAAGCCCGCGCCGGAGTGTGTTCTGCAGTTCCGTATCCGAATGTTTCAAGAAAAGAAATACCGGGGCTTTGTAGGATAGTACGATTTTGGTATCCACCATGACATTCAATTGCGGCCGTTTTTCAACCTCTGCCCATATTTCGTTCATGCCTAATGGGAATGCGTCAAACCTGTTTTTGTCCAGCATCTGCATCAGTTTTTTATACTGCGCTGAACGGGCGACCTTGAATCCGGCCGATTCAAGGATATCGGCGTCGGGCCAGTCATGGCCCTGGCCGTAGCTGAATGCTTTGGCATCCGCCATTGTGGCAATGGCATGAAATTTTTCTTTATCTGCTTTACGGATGACCACCAGGCGCTGGCCCAGCATTCCCTTAAGCAGGGGGATGCGAATGACGCCCAAGCCCTGTTCCCGGGTTTTGGAGGTCATGGTCCAATAAATATCCAGTTCCCGGCCTTTCCGTAGCGTCTCCAGGGCACGGGCCTGCACCATTTTTTTCTTGCATGGTTCAAGGCGGTAGGTGGTGGACGGATCTCCGGCCTTCAAGGCCTGGGCAATCACTTCCTTGATGTAGGGCGTCCAGGGTTCGGCCTCACTCAGGCTGTTATAATGCAGTGTTTTGCCGGCTGCCGTCGAAATACTCCCCATTACCAGTGCCGCAATCAGCAGATGTCTAATCATGTTTTTCCCTCCTTCTTAATTTTTGCTGAACCAATGGGCGTGTGTACCCGTTGGCAAAATTTGAATGATCGGGGAAGAGCGATCGGGGGGGGCGCAGTCACAGCATTCTCTCTGACCGGCTGCCGCCTTGCAGCAGTCATAGCGGTCATCCGTATTCAGACACAGGAATAGGATATAATCGGTGGAATTTAATTATGCACAGATCCATTGGCTGCTGTAAACGTTTAAATTCTCTGCTCCGGGAAACCTGGGGATGGATAATTTTATCGGTGAGGGCGCTTAAGCGGGGGCAGAGGGCTGCCGGCGGTTTAGCTGTCATCTGGTAGGATGCGTTGTCGCACAGTATCGCCGGGATTGAGAAATGAGGTGACCAGGCATATGTCTGCCGGGCCAGAGGCCATGATCTGCAGGGCTGCCGTCTTTCCTTTCTTCACCAGGGCCGGTGTGTCCGCCTTGTTCAGTACCAGTACTTTTTTCATATGTTTCCCGGCCGATTTAAAGAGGCCTTTTTCAGATGCGGCCAGGCCGGCCAGGGTGGCCGGGGTCACCGGGGTGTCTGGTTCCTGGCCGGTCAGTTCGGCCAGGTGTTCCGGCCGGTGGACATGGGGTTCTGACAGGGGACTGCCCAGGCAGTCCAGGCCGATGCAGCCGGCCACCAGATGGGTTTGGGCCGGGATCACGGGTTCATGGTCTGCCGGGGCCTTTACCGGCCGCATCTTCGCCCCGTCCGCTTCAATGAGCACCAGGTCGAAGGCCGGGGGACGGAGCAGCGGGGCGAGTTCTTCCGGGGTGTATCCGGCCAGTTTCCTTCCCCCGGACCGGGTGCCCCGGGCGGCAAGGGCGACGGTGCCTGGAAGGAGGGGGCGCTCTGCCAGCCATTGGACCAGGCGTTCCGGCGGGCCGGTGAACAGCGGCCCCGCCGGGCCGGAGTCCGGCGGTTTATATGCCGGGTTGAACATGGCTGTGGTGGTGGTGATGAGAACCGATCTGCCCCTGTCGGCGGCTTCCCGGGCCAGGGTGAAAATAAACGAGGTCTTCCCGCCCGCCCCCACCAGGGAAATTACGGTGGGAAATTTTAAGCCTAAGGCGTCAATGAGTTTCATCTTTATCCTCCCCTGCCAAGAGGTCCTCGTAGTCCTCCGGGGTGTCAATGTCCATGCCGATGCCCGGATCGTCAACAGCGATTTCCCTGACCGCATGGGGATGCCGGCCAATCAGCACCCGCCCCCCCATGTCCCCGGACACTTGTCGCAGTTCGGGGAAAAAGCAGGCGTCAAAATAGACCGGGTTGCCCCGCCGGCCCTTGAAAACGGGGATAAGGATGCTGCCCGGGTGGTTCCGGGCCGCTTCCCGGAGGGTCAAGAGGGTCTCTGCCCGTACCAGGGGCTGGTCCCCCAGCAGGAAGAGTGCGCCCCGTGCCGTTCCGGTGCTATCAAGCCGGTGGAGGCCCGCTTTCAGGGAGGCGGCCATACCCCGGGTGAAATCGGGGGTGACAATGATGTCCACGGGATATGCGTCTAATTGTCTTTTGATCCGGTCCGCCCCATGCCCCAGCACCAGGATAAGTGGAGAGAGGCCTGCGGCAAGCCCCTTTTCCACGGCATGGGTTAACAGCGGCCTGCCCTTGAAGGGGAGGAGCTGCTTGGTATGGCCGCCCATGCGGGAACCGGTTCCTGCGGCCAGGATGATGCCGGCGATATTATCGGTTGAACCGGCCAAGGATGGCCCCCAGGACGGCACCGCCCAGGGCCCTGGCCTTGTCCGATATGGTTCGGCTGTAGGCGGCCTTTCCCCTGGGATCGATATCCCCGATTTTTTTCCCCGGGCCGACGGTCACCCCGTCGTGGATCAGCCCCCGGATGACGCCGTTTATTTTTGCTTCCACCGGCACCCCGTCCACATGGCCCAGGACCTGGCCCGCCACCACGGTATCGCCGATCCCTGCAATTCCTGTGAAGGCTCCGGCGGCCGGAGACCTGAGGAGGCGGTCTCCTGTGATGCCCATGACCGCTTCGGGCATGGAGGTATTGGGGGAAGGGCTGCCCTTTTCAATGAGCCTGCCCAGGTTGTGGCCCCGCCGGGTTTCAAGGGCCAGGTGGACATCCTCTCCTGCGGTGAACCCGGGGCCCAGGCCGAGGACCAGGGGGGCATCCGTCATTTGGGTGCCCAGATTTTTCTTGGCCACCACCGCATCCACGAGGACATGGGGAGCCACGGCCGCCACGGCCCGCCACTCAGGGTCTGCAAGCACGGGAATGCTGTCCTCTTTCCAGAGGTCGGGCACCTGCTGCGGAGACGGGGTCAGGCGGGCGGTGATCCCTTCCACCTCGATCTCTCCCGTATAAACGGCAGAGGCAAAGGCCACTTCCCGCCGGATCACCGTGGGCATGGGAGATTCCATGATGAAGATCCGGCGGAGGCCGGCCCTGAACAGGGCATGGGCGATCCCGGTGGCCAGGTCTCCGCCGCCTTTGATGCCGATGACCAATTGGCTGAGGCGGGGCGGGTCTGTCTCCGGGTCCCATGCCTGGAGGGCCGGGGCATGGAGGGGCGGTGTCTGCGGATCAGAAACCATGGATGCCCCTGCAGATGGTCTCGGCGGTCATGGGCAGGGTCCTCAGCCTGAGTCCGCAGGCATTTTCAATGGCATTGGCAATGGCCGGGGCCGGGGTGTTGATGACCACTTCGCCGATGGACTTGGCGCCGAAGGGGCCGGTGGGCTCGTGGGAGGGCTTGAATTCAACCCGGAGGCTGCCCATGTCCAGCCTTGATGGGATTTTATACTGCATGAAGCTTGAATTCATCATCTTGCCGCTGCTGTTGTAGGTGATCTCTTCGGTCAGGGCCATGCCGATGCCCTGGACGATCCCCCCTTCGGTCTGCATCCTTGCCAGGTTGGTGTTGATGGGGGTACCGCAGTCCACCACCCCCACATAGTCCACCACAGATACCTGTCCGGTCTCGGTATCCAGTTCTATTTCGGCAAACCCGGCCATGAAGGGCGGGGGAGAGACCGGGCTGGAGGAGGTGGCCGAGGCCGACAAACAGGTCCCTTCCCCCACGGCCAGGTCGGCGGCCAGTTCATCCAGGGTGATGGCGGGCCCCTGACCCGGCTTGCCGGCAAATACGGTGTTGCCGTCGAATTCCAGGTCGCCGGCATCCAGTTCAAATTTCAGGGCGGCCGCTTCCATGAGCTGCCTGATCAGGTCCTGGCCGGCCTTGACCACGGACATCCCTGTCAGGTAGGTGGTGGCCGAGGCATAGGAACCGGTATCGTAGGGGGAATGGTCCGTGTCCACCTGGGCCACGATGATGCGGGAAAGGTCACAGTTGAGCACCTCGGCGGCCATCTGGGACAATATGGTGTCGCAGCCCGTGCCCATGTCCGCCGCCCCGATCATCAGGGTGTAGAAGCCGTCGTCCTGGAGGCGGATCTCCACCGAGGCCGTATCAATGTTGGCGATGCTGGAGCCCTGCATGGTGATGGCACCGCCAACCGCCCTGATCTTTGTATCCGAGATTTTTTTGCAGGGGAATTTATCCGCCCAGCCGATGAGGTCCTTGCCGTGGGCGATGCACTGGTCCAGGGTACAGGCGTTGAGCTTTTCCCCGTAATACCCGGGCATGATTTCCCCTTCTTTCACCAGGTTTTTCAGCCTCAGGTCCATGGGGTCCATGGCCAGCTTTTTGGCCAGTTCGTCCATGGCCGATTCCATGGCAAATGTCCCCTGGGTGGCCCCGTAGCCCCGGTAGGCGCCGGCGGACATGGTGTTGGTGTAGACCACCTTGTAGGTGAACTTGATGGCACGGGCCTTGTTGTAAAGCGGCATGGTCTTGTGGCCGGAAAGCCCCACGGTGGTGGGACCGTGTTCCCCGTAGGCCCCGGTATCGGACAGGGTGTCCATGTGTATCCCCAGGATGTTCCCGGTTTTATCGGCCCCCAGCCGGACCCGGATGGTCATGGCGTGGCGGCTGGTGGCTGCGGTAAAGCATTCCTGGCGGGTAAAGACCATTTTGGCGGGCTTGCCTGTTTTCAGGGTGACAATGGCGGGGAATAGCTCGGCCACCAGGGTCTGCTTGGCCCCGAAGCCCCCCCCGATCCTGGGCTTGATCACCCGGACGTTCTGCCTGGGGATATCCAGGGCCCGGGCGGCAATGGCCCGGACGTGGAAGGGAACCTGGGTGGAGGCGGTGATGACAAGACGCCCTGTGTGGTCCAGATGGGTGAATGCCCTGAAGGTCTCCATCATGGCCTGGTTGTTGGCGCAGGTGCGGTAGGTCTGATCCACCACCACCTCCGCCGCGTCAAAGGCCGCGTCCACATCCCCGTGGGAAAATTCCCCGGAGCTGCAGATATTATTCTTCACATCGTTGCCGATGTTGAAATTGACGTGATAGTTCGCCTCGGGGTGGATGAGGCTGGCATGGCCATCTGCGGTTTCCGGATCCAGCACCGGTTCCAGGACCTCATAGTCCACCTCAATGGCCTTGAGGGCGGCCAATGCCTGTTTTTCCGTCCGGGCCGCCACAATGGCCACCGGGTCCCCCACATGGCGGACCCAGGTGTCCAGTATCCGCCGGTCATAGGGGCTGGGTTCGGGAATGGACTGGCCGGCCATGGTGAACCGCTTGTCCGGCACATCTTCATGGGTGAGGACGCAGGCCACCCCGGGCAGGGCCCTGGCCTTTTCCCTGCGGATCTCTTTGATCTTTGCAAAGGCATGGGGGCTGCGCAGGATTTTTACGATGAGGCAGTTTTCCGGAGCTATATCGTCGGTGTAGACCGGTTTACCCGTGACAAGGGCCATGGCGTCCCGCTTGGGGACGGCTTGATTGACATATTTCATGACTGCCCCCCTTTGGTTCTCCCGGCCTTCTCACCCAGGTAGTTTTCTATGGCCCGGAGCTGGCCGGCATACCCGGTGCACCGGCAGAGGTTGCCCGCCAGGTAGTGTTTGATCTCCTCCGTGCCGGGATTGTCCAGCTCCCGCTCCATGGCCAGGACATTCATGACCAGGCCGGGGCTGCAGTAACCGCATTGGTCCGCCCCCTGGGCGGCAATATATTCGCCGAAAGCCGCTGCCTCTTTTTCAAGGCCTTCAATGGTGGTGACCTCAGAATCCTGGGCCCGGGCGGCCAGCATGGCGCAGGAGAGCACGGGCCGGCCGTCCAGCCATACCGTGCACAAACCGCAGTTGGTTGTATCGCATCCCTGTTTGACGCTTAAAAAACCCAGGGACCGCAGCAGATCTAAAAGCAGGGTGTCCGGGGCGATCTCTTCTTCACAGGCAATGCCGTTTACGGTGAACTTCAATTGCATATCTCTTCTATCCCCCTTTTTACCAGGACCTTGGCCAGATGTTCTCTGTAGCTGCGGCTTCCCCGCTGATTGCTTCCGAATTCCAGTTCTTCAACCACGGCGGTGCAGGCCGCCTCTATCTGCCCGGTATCGGGTTGGGCGCTGAGATATTGTGCCGCTGTTTCCGCCAGTTTCGCCTTTGCGGGCCGGGCGCCCAGGGCGATCTTCCATCCATTTTCGGTACGGCCCAGGGCCGCAGCCAGTACGGGAAAGTCCGTGGCAGTCTTCCGCAGGCTCTGGTAACTGGTTTTGACGGTTTGCTTGGGGATGGAAAGTTTTACCAGGATATCCCGCCCCGGAGAGGTTCCAAGAAAATCCCCCAGGGGAACGGCGCCGCCGCGGTACAGGTGGACCCGGGTATCCAGGATCAGCAGGGCCGTGATCAGGTCTGAAAAACTAAACCGGGAGAATACCGATCCGCCCACGGTGGCCAGGTTCCTGAACTGCACCCCCACAATGGCGGATACCGCGTCCCGGAGCACCGGCCCGAAGTTGTCAAAGAGCAGGGCCGAGGTTTCCACCTGCCTCAGGCAGGCCATGGCCCCGATGTCGATGCAATCCCCCTTATCCTCAATCCGATCCAGGCTTAAGGCCGACAGATCAATGCCCGTGTGAAACCGCCGGGTGCCCATGCGCATCCACAGCAGCCCCCCCAGGATCACGTTTTTTTTATCCCGGTGGAGCAGGTCGTCGGCCTGGTCAAGGCTTTGGACCCTGGAAAATTCTTTTAATTCAAACACCTTGTATTCCTTTTTTACAGGTCTGTTTATGGGAAAAGAATATATCACAATCCGTCCCAATAGTCATGGAAGATATGGCGGCAGGGCAGGGCGGGAGGGCCCTGATCACCCTTAAGATAAATACGGATTTCACGGACGGAGGGAATTGGCCATTGCCGGATATCCGGGGCCGGTGTTAGGATACCGGCATTGGAAATAATTGAAAGGAAGGTGGATTATGGCATTATTTCTGGTTCAGCACGGTATCAGCCTGGCCAAGGACCAAGATCCCCAAAAGGGCCTCTCCCCCCTGGGGATTGAGGAAACCCATCGCCTGGCGCCGGTGGCCAGGGGGTACGGGATCGCTGTGGAACGGATTTTCCACTCGGGCAAAAAGCGGGCGGAGCAGACCGCGGAGATCTATCACCGGGCCCTGGAACTCGATACTCCCCCGGCGCCCATGGCCGGGATCAATCCCCTGGATGATGTCCAGACCTTTGCCGCAACCCTGGATCCAGGGGCCGGGTGGATGGTGGTGGGGCATATGCCGTTTATGGAGCGGCTGGTCTCATTTTTGACCACCGGCAGTGAGGGGCTCCGGGTCTATGAATTCCAGAATTCCGGGATTGTCTGCCTGGATGCCGGGAGAGGCGAGGACGGGGAGTGGGACTGGTTTATCAAATGGACCCTCAATCCAAATATCAAATGATTTTGTGCCCCCTTCCCGGGCGGGCAGGGGAACTCATTTTTTTTGCTGCAGGTCGGCCAGCAGGGCCGCGGCCTGGGAGATCCGGTCCTCGGGCAGCAGGGCCTTCATGGCGGCGGCATCGGCAAATACCATGAGCAGGGCCAGGGCAAAGGATTTGTGACCATTGGCCAGGCCGGGCATGGTGGATGAGGCCGGTCCTGCATGGATGTCAAAGAAAATACGGTAAAATTCCCGCTGGGGTTTATAATGCAGGGCATAGGCGTTGAGGTGCTTTTTGATATCGGACACGGCCAGCGCTGTATCTGAAGATGCTGTGCACAGGTCCGCGTAACAGGCCTTGATCAGGGCCGGCCGGACAGCGGCCATGATTTCCCGGGACCGGTCCTGGGTGGCCCGGCAGACCAGATCGCACAATTCCATCACGGCGGCCAGGCCGGTGCTGCCGGCGTCGTGAATCAGGCCGGTAAAGGCCTGTCTTAGGGCCTGTTTTTCATCCATGAGCCGCTCCTCCTCCAGCCCGAGGTTTTCCACGGCCCGGGCCGTTTCCTTGAGGGTCCTGGAGAGCTGGTCGAGGTCCGTTTCAGTGCGGCTTGCTGTTTCCACAGACTCTTTAAAGAGGAGACGGAAAAGATCGAAATAAAGTGAGCCGAAGGGTTCGGCATTTTTAAATGTGCTGGCGTACCGGGTGATATCCGGGTAGTTGAACAGCATGTTCAGGCGGTAGCGCAGATGGGCCATCCCCAGGTTTTTCTGGATGTCCGGCGGGCTGTCTCCATCCGGCCTGGCGTTTAGGAATAGCCAGACCAGGTTTTGCCGGAGGGAGGCGTCGGTCTGGCCCAGGACCACGGCATAGGAGAGGTAGAGCACGCCCATGAGGCGGTGGGCGGCGGCCAGGTATTGATCTGTCTTTTCCAGGATGGATAACACTGCGGTATCCAGCTTTTCCATGGACTTGAGATAGGTGCCGGGGTTGCCTTCCCGGGCCACCAGCCGGGCGCGGGCGGTCAGAATTTTGGAGAACATCGAATCAATCTCCTGGATTTCTTTATGGGATTTGTCCAGGATTCCGGCCATGGCCCCTTCTTCCATGTCGGGCAGCAGGGCCCCGGCCAGCCGGCAGACAAGGTCCGTATCGTTCAGGTCTTCCAGGTACTCCCGCCAGGGCCTGTCCCGGTCAAGGCGCTGGGCCAGGACGGCCAGGGTGTTGTCCACCAGGCCGGCGTAATCCCGCCCGTCGCCGGCTTTGGCGATAAGGGCCTTGAGGTCGGGGCTGAGAAGGGATTTATCCACTGTCCCCTTGTAGGTTTTAAGGTTGTTGAAATAGGTGATAATAATATTGGTGGTCAGAAGCGCAATGGTGGGTTTATTGTCTGCGGCCTGGATATCTTCTTCGGACACGCTGAATCCGCAGTCAAAGGAGACCGCTTCTGCACCCAGGGTCAGTTCCCGGAGCAGTTCGTAAAGGGCGGCAAGGTAGTCGTCGGCGCAGAGGGGGGCGGCTTTTTCGGCCTCCTTGAGAAAGAACCGGGTGATTTCCCGGGTGGGAACCAGGGGCCGCCCTTTGTCATCGCTCTTGTATTTTTCCAGGGGATGCAGCCCCTTTGCGCCTTTGCGAAGAAGGGTTGACAGGTTTCTGCTGTATAGCCTGCCCCTGAATTTTTTTATTCTGTCATTTCCGAATATTGTCATGGATCTGGATTTCAGGCTTGCCCTCGTCCATGGGATCTTTGGACAGGACTTCCTTTATTTTTACATTGGTTAGATGTTCCGTCACTTCCCGGGTTGCACCGCCCGGCCCGCTGACCACGGTGCCCGGACTGACCCTGCCGGTAACACAAACCACCGGGGTTCCGGGATTTGCCGCCTGCCAGTCACTGAAATTGGCCTGTTCGTAGAAAAAATCCTCCAGGTTATCTTCCACCTGCTCCCGCTCGCCAGCAAGGTCCAGCATCTTTTTTTCCTTTTTCTCAATCCGTTCGAAGATTTGGTTGAGATCCTTTTCCAGCCTGGCGATCAATGCCTTGCTGTTCAGGGACCGGGACCCTTTTCCCCTTTCTTCTTCCGGCAGGGCGGCCGCCTCTTCCCTGGCCTTGTCCATCTGATAGGAGATCCGCCCGGTGGTTCCGTGGAGTTCGCGGACTTCCCGGGAAAGCGTGTCTGTTTTTGTCCGGATCTGTTCAAGCCGCTCCCTGCATTGGGCGATGCCCTGATCTATGGCCGCAATCTCCCTGTCCGTAAAGGCGTCCACCCCTGCCGTAACCGTATTGGGAACGGATTTGTCCGTGCCCAGATGGCGGGTGAAAAGACCCATATTGCAGATAATATTGGAAGAGATCACTTCGCCGTTGGCTATCAGCACGGCGCCGCTGGTTTCAATGGTGCAGTCAAGGATCTCCTTGGTGACGGTGAGGTTGCCCATGCAGAAGATTTCTGAATTCTGGATGAATTTGGCCGTGACATTGCCCCGGGCGTAGATCCGGGCATCATTGATGCTGTTAACCACGGTGACATCCCCCCGGGCATGGATCTCTCCGCCGTCCACCGTGTTGATGCGCACGGACTGCCCCATGACCTTGAATCCGGCCTTTAGGGTGCCCTTGACATCAATGTCCCCGTGGTAATTGAGGTGGCCGGTTTCATAGCTGACATCCTCTTTCACCGTAAAGGTGTCCGTGACCTGGATGGCGCCCGTCATGTCCAGCCGGGGATGGCCGTCTATTTCGGCGTACAGCCTGAACCCGTCTTCCGAAGGCACCACCCCGGACTTGAATTTTAAGGGAAGGTCTGCTGCGGGCGGCATTTCCACCTCCTGGTCGAAAATGGTTCTGCCGTTCCGGGCCTCTGACATGGGAAATTTTTCAGCCAGAAGGGTGCCCTCTTCCACCCAGGGGATTTCTCCCCTGTCTTTGAAATCGATCTTGCCCTCTGCATCCACCCCCGAGGCTTTCAAATGGTCTGTATCGAAATAATACTCCACCCGGGCATCCTTACCCGGCCGGGGAGGGGTCCCGGCGGCGGCTTTAAAGGGTTTCTCCCGAAATCCCTTTGACCGGATGAATCCCTGAATGTTTTTTTCCGGGGCCACCCCGTACAGGATGTCCAGGTCGCCCAGCCGGTTTTGTATTTCCCTGGCCGTAATATCTTCTTCAAATTGATCTGTCTTTCTGATCATGGCGGTCATGCCCCGGCTGTCCACCTCAAGGAGAATGCCCCCGGGCAGTTCTGCTTTCAGGCTGTGGTCCGCTTGCCGGACAGGTGTCTGGGGGGACGCGTCGGGGGACTTTGCCAAGGGCGGGGAACTGGGCCGGGCAGCGGTGGTCTGCAGTTTTTTGGTGGTCTGGAGAATATTTTTAAACTGTTCCCTGGTGAGGACCCGGGTTTCCATCCAGAGTTCGCCGATGAACCTGGGCTGGGACTGACGCGCCATTGCCTGTTTTTGCCGGACCATTTCTTCCTTGAAGCGGGCGCTTTTTATATGGCCGAATTTAACTGCGATACGGCCGAACAGATCATTCTTTTTCATGATCTTCAAGGCGTGGTAGGTTGAAATCAGGTGCTTCATCTGTCCCACTGAAATCATTTTTCTAGAGAGAAAATAATCCTTGAGTGCGACTTCCAGGTTGTCCGCCCCCCGGCAGGCCGCCAATGCCTCTGCGCACTGGTCCCGGGTAATGAGATTTTTCTGTAATGCGATTTTTTCAATCATGTTTCATCTCAATCAATGACGAACCGGATTGCCTTTGTCCCTCAACGGGCTGAACCCGGCCAATTCGGGGTGTTTAATTTTTCGGACAGTTTTTATTCTGTACCATTGCAGGGAAAACATCAAGTAAAAACAGGAAAATCGGCGATTTACAGAAAAATCAGGCATTGGCCGGGAAGGGGTTTTTATGAGCCGGTATTTATTTACGGCCGGTGAGAAAAAATGGCCCGGTATTGATTGACTATGGGAATGAAATACTGTAGTTTCCCACACTTTGTATTGGTTGTATTGGTTTTTATTAACGTTTAAGGAGTAAAAAATATGAAAAACAGAGAACAATGGGGGACCCGGGTCGGTTTTGTACTGGCGGCCGTCGGATCTGCCATCGGCCTGGGAAACATCTGGCGGTTTCCCTATATGGCCTATGAAAACGGTGGCGGGGCCTTTTTCATCCCCTATCTTTTTGCCATGCTGACCGCCGGGATCCCGTTTATGATCCTGGAATTCGGCGTGGGCCATAAGCTTCAGGGCTCCGCTCCCCGGATTTTTTCCCGCCTCTCCCAAAAATGGGAATGGCTGGGATGGTGGCAGATCCTGGTCTCCTTTACCATTTCCATCTATTATGTGGCCGTGGTGGGATGGTCCATTTCCTATTTTGTCCTGGCATTTAACCAGGGATGGGGGGCCGAAACCAAGGATTTCTTTTTTAATACATATCTCCAGCTGACCTCCAGTCCCACGGATTTCGGGTCCATCCGCTGGCCCATCATGGCTGCCGTGGCCGGTGCCTGGGGCATCTGCTGGTTCGTCCTGTTCAACGGGGTGAAAAAGGGCATTGAAGCGGCCTCAAAGATTTTCATGCCCCTGCTTTTTATCATGATCCTGATCATCACGGTGCGGGCGGTGACACTGGAAGGCTCCATGGAGGGGCTGAACTGGATGTTCAAGCCTGATTTTTCCGCCCTGATGAACTTTAAGGTCTGGATGGCTGCCTACGGCCAGATTTTCTTTTCGCTGAGCATCGGGTTCGCCATCATGCTGACCTACTCCTCCTACCTGCCCAAGGATGCGGATATGGCCAACAACGGGTTCATCACCGCCTTTGCCAACTGCGGGTTTTCCATTCTCTGCGGCATTCTGGTCTTTTCCGTTCTGGGGAACATGGCGGCCCAGCAGGGCGTGGGCGTGGACAAGGTGGTCAGCTCCGGCGTGGGGCTCGCTTTCATCACCATCCCCAAGGCCATCAACAGCCTTCCCGGCCCCGTACTTTTCGGCACCCTCTTTTTCATGGCCCTGATCTTTGCCGGCCTCTCTTCCATGGTCTCCATCTGCGAGGTGACCATTGCGGCCCTGATGGAAAAATTTGACATTTCCAGGAAAAAAGCCGTTACCGTTTACTGCCTGGTGGGCATTGTCTGCGGTACGGTTTTCGCCACCCAGAGCGGCCTGCTGGTGCTGGACATCGTAGACCGGTTCATCATGAATTTCGGGGTGCTTGCCGGCGGCCTTGTGGAAATCATCTTCCTGACCTGGTTCTGCCGCCTCGCCGATTTCCAGAAACATATCAACAGCACATCGGATTTCTCCGTTGGCAGCTGGTGGATTTTCTGCCTTAAGATCATCACCCCGGCCGTGCTGGGCTATATGAGCATTAAAAATCTCATCGGCGATATAACAACACCCTACGGGGGATATCCGGCATCGTCCCTGTTCTGGTTCGGCTGGTTCCTGGTGGTGGCCATTGTTATCGTCAGCTTCATTATCCAGGCCGGCGGCCTGAAGAACAGAGGAGTTCAATCATGACCACATCCGCACTCATCATGATGGTAATCGGCCTCGGGGTCACCTGGGGCGGTGCAGCTGCCTGTATCGCCATTGCCATTAAAAAGAAAGAAATCTAACCTGATTTCATCCGGCTGCTCCTGCCCTGTCTCCCCAGGCCGGGGGCGGCCGCTTTCTTCATCCTGCCCAGGGGAATACCCGGCGGCTGATTAACCGTCTGGCCGTATCGCCGGGCAGGCATTTCTGGCGGTGCCTTCCGTGGGGCCGGATATAAGGGGTGTTGCTGCGGGAATGTTTCTTATTTTTTTATGCCGTATCCTGCCATAATCTTATCATAGGTTCCGTCGGCGATGAGTTTTTCAAGCGCCGCATCGAATTGATCTCTGATTGCCATCAGCCCCCTGGCTTTTGAAAAGGCAATGAAACTGTCCACCGCCTGGACCGCCGGGCTCAGCCGTTTAAACTCGTGATCGAGTCCCATTTTTTTGATGGTGGAATCCCCCATATAGACATTTGAGATGACCAGATCCACGCGGTTGGCTTTCAGCTTTTTAAAATTGCATTTCAGATTTTGAACAACCCTGGTATTCAGTTGTTCCCGGACATCATCAAATTTTTTCCCGTAGCTTATAGTGTTTAAAACACCGATTCTCTGGGACTTGAGTTTCAGCAGGTCCCCATCATACTTGATGCCGCTGTCTTTGCGGACATAAAAGGCAATGATCTGGGGAATGAGAACGGTTTTTGAATAATCCAGGAATTGTTCTCTTTCGTCATTCTTGTAGGCGGTGAAAATCGCGTCGGCCTCCCCCCGCTTCACCATGCGCAGGGATCTTGCCCACGGATAGATACGGATATCAACGGTATGCCCCAGGTGCGCCATGATTGTTTTTACGATATCAACCGCTATCCCTTCTGCCTCCCCGTTTCTGCCTGCATATTCCAGCGGCGGGAATTCCAGGGATACGAAATTAAAATGATCCGCAGATGCCGGTATGGAGCAGCAGAAAATTAATAGTAAAACTATTATGCCTTCTTTCATGATCACTCCTTTGGGATTGAATCTCTCTCCTTTATGGGCAGCATACCATAGGCCGCAGGGTGTGACCATATCCTGATGCATTTCAGTCGGTTTTTGCCTGGACGGTTCCCTGTTTTCCCGTATTGACAATCCTTGTCCGGCTTAGTATGACTCCCGGGTTTACCGGGATAAAAAAAAGGATTTACCATGCGATATCTCATCCTTGTCTCTGCTGTGGTCATGCAGGTTTGTCTGGGGGCCACCTATTCCTGGAGTGTGTATGTCCAGCCGCTGAAAGACCTGACCGGCCTGGCCCAGGGTCCGGTCCAGATTCCCTTTACCGTATTTTATTTTATATTTCCGGCCACCATGATGGTGGCGGGCAGTTATCTGCCCAGAATCGGGCCGAGGCGCTCCGCCATGGCCGGGGGGCTGTTCTTCGGCGGGGGATGGCTGCTGGCCGGACTGGGGGCCCATTCCTTTGTGTTCACGGTGCTGGGCATCGGTGCCATGGCCGGCATGGGGGCGGGCATGGCCTATATCGTTCCCATTGCCGTGTGCATCCGCTGGTTTCCACGGTCCAAGGGGCTGGTTACCGGGGTTGCCGTGGCCGGGTTCGGCGGCGGTGCCGCCATGGTGAGCCAGGCCGGGGGATATATGATTTCGTCCATGGGCCTTACCCCGTTTTATACCTTTGGGGTGTTCGGGATGCTTTTTCTCTGCCTTGTCACCGGGGCCGGCGCCCTGATGCATTTTCCCAGAACCCCCGATGCCGCCGGTGAAGGATGTGGGACACCTGCCCCGGCAAAGGTGCTCACCCATATTAATTTTCGCATTCTTTATTTTGCCATGTTCATCGGGCTGGCCGCCGGGTTCGCCGTGAACGCCAACCTAAAGGAGTTGTACCGGGGCGGGGGCGACGCTGTGGGCCTCGGGATCACGGCGGTTTCGCTGTTTGCCCTGGCCAATGCTGCCGGCCGGGTCATCTGGGGCGCAGTCTTCGACCGGACTGCATCCGCCGCCGCCATCCAGGCCAACCTGGGGTGCCAGGCTTTGGTACTCGGAACAGCCCCTTTTCTGACGAATACGGCCTGGGGATTTATGGCCCTGGCCCTGGCCACGGGATTCAATTACGGCGGGGTGCTGGTGATCTATGCGGCGTCGGCATCCAGAAGCTGGGGGGCCGGAAATATCGGCCAGGTCTACGGGTGGCTGTTTACATCCAATATCCCGGCCGCCCTCTCCCCGATTCTGGCCGGGCTTGTGTTTGACCGGATGAATACCTTCACCCCGGCCCTGGCCGTGCTGGCCGTGCTGCTGGCCGCAGCCGCCATGGTGATCCGGCGGAAGTCCGCTGCGGTCAATGCAAGAGACTGTCTTGGGGAGGCCTGAGGGGCAGAATTTCGCCGATCTCCAGGCGTTTGAACCGTGAGGGATCCAGTTTGTTTTTCCGGATATGCCTGGCCAGGTCCAGGCCGGGGAAACCGGCTGGCTCACTGCCCAGGGGGAAGGTCCCCCATTGGGTGGGAATGAAAAAACGGGCCTTTAGGTCCCGGAACCCCTGGACCGCTTCGGCCACGTTCATGTGCTGGTAGTGCATGAACCACCTGGGGTGGTAGGCGGTGGTGGCCATGAAGGCGTAGTCGATGCCCGGATATTTTTTCCCCACCTCTTTGAACCCTTTAAAATAGCCGGAGTCTCCCCCGAAATAGAGGGTGGCTTCGGGGGTGATCAGCAGCCAGGCCCCCCACAGGCTTTTGTTCCGGCCCAGCCCCAGGCGCATGGACCAGTGCTGGGTGGGGAGAAACACCAGGCGGTTGCCCTTTCCCAGGTCTCTTTCTTCCCACCAGTCCATCTCCCGGGTATGGGGTTTGCCCATGGCTTTCACATACGCCCCCAGACCCAGGGGAACAAATACCTGTGAGGCTTTGGGCAGGCCTTCCACGGAAAGGCGGTCCAGGTGGTCGTAATGGTTGTGGGAGATCAGGATATTGGGCCGTTCTGCCAGGGTGTTCAACTCTTCCAGGGTGAGGGCCGGCGGGGTGACCCGGGCGGGGATCAGGGCCCTTTTGGAGAATATGGGGTCGGTGAGCCAGTACTGGCCGTTGATCCGGACCAGGAATGTATTGTGGCCGATCCAGAGGATGAAATCGCCGGCCGCGTTTTTGACCCGTTCCAAAGCCCGGAGTTGGACCCGGGGAAGATATCTCCTTTCTTCTTTCGTGTAATCGGTGCGGGTGAAAAGTTTCCAGGCAAGGATCTCCAGGAAATTTTTGTCCCTCATTTTCATCCATGGGGCGAAAAAACGGCCGCCCTGTTCATGGCGGGCATAAAGGTCCGGGGCGCGGGTGGCTTCAACGGCTGTCCGCCATTTGTCTTCTGAAAAATCAGCCTTGTCTTTTGAGGCACAGGATAGAAAGAGCAGGAGAATAAAGGCCGGTATCAGGATGACGCGCCTGTCGGTCATGGCGGGCCGCTGTTTACAATTCCCTGGGATCGTAGGCCCAGTGGAGAAGGGCCTGGCGCTGTTTGGGGCGGCAGGCGGCGTCCCCTGGCCTGCAGTTCTTTTTAATGGCGGCGACATGGCGCTGGATGCCTTTCCACCGCCGGATCTGGCGCAGGTCTTCATTGGGGATCCGCCTCCCCATGTAGTAGCGGCAGTACCATTGAAACCAGCCCCTGGGATCATCGGGGTGGATCCAGCCAAGATCCTGCCACATGGCAAGGGATTGGGACGCCGATACGCCGTAGTAGTTCAGGGAAACATCTTTTTTTCCCGGGGAAAGCCGGGCCTCTTCAAACCAGTCTTTGGGAAATTCATCCTTACAGTCGTTCATGTAACATCCCCCGAAAATACCCAGGGCAAGTAATTCCTTGGGGGAGAGGGCCGGGGCGAATTCCGGGTGGAATTCCCTGCCCATGGGTGCTGCGCACTTGTAGGTATATCCCTGCTGCATGAGGTCGTTGACGCGTATAATTCTGGTCATGCTACCTCCTGTGGCTGTGGATGGCTCCGTACAGAAAAATGAACTGCCTGCGAATTCATATCTATATACTGGGGCGGGGAATGTCAATCCAATGATGGCGGTAAGGGAAAATTCTGCCGGGGAAGGATCAGATCAGGCCCTGGCGGACCCCTTTTACTGCCGCCTGGGTTCTGTCACTGACGTTGAGTTTATTGAAAATGTTTATCATGTGGCTTTTCACCGTGTGGGGACTGATGAACAGGTGGCGGCCGATTTCAGTATTGGTCTGGCCCCGGGCAATGTGGTCCAGGATTTGAAGTTCTCTGTCTGTGAGGGGCGGGAGGCGGTAAGTGTCATCCCGGGGCGGGGGCGCATGGGTACCGGAAATGGGAGCCAGCTGTGCTTCCAGCATTCTGATCTGTTCATCCTGATCCCTGATCCGCTGCTTTAGTTCCGCCGTATCAATTTTTAAAGAAACGGAATGGCTCAATTTCCCCTCTTTGTCAAAGACGGGATAGACGGCGTTTTCGCACATGGGCCGGGCCAGGCACCGGCACTGGTCTGCCGTGGCCTTTCCCTTTGTCACCGCAGCCGCGAATGCCATACAGGTTGAAAAGCCGCACTCCCGGCAATTGTTCCCCGGCAGCAGCCTGAATATGTCCATGACCGGCACCCGGCGGATCTGGTTAAAATTGGGTTGAATACTCTCCTTTTTTTGATCGACGGAATCGAGAAATCCCATGAAGCGCTTGATAAAATCCAATGCCCCCTGCCGGGTTTCAAAAAAATGGGCCGTCGCCAGGTTGGGATAGAGCAGGCAGCGGTATTCCTCAAATAGAAATTTCACATGCTCGGGATGTTCATACCAGAGCGCATCATCCCTGGAGCCGTTGATATAGGGAAAGAGAAATCCGGCATCCTGGTCCGGCTTGAAGGAAAGGGACCAGACCCTGGCACTCCCCCCGCCTTCATCGGGACGGGGGCGGGGAATATTTGATACAATACAGGTTACATCGGAATAAGTTGTCAGCATATCAGCCCCTTTGTTGTGTTTCCAATTTACCCATCATATCCAAAAAAATGAAAGATAAAACCCCCCAAATGGGGGATGCCCTGTTTTTTTCATGCTGCTACAACACAGATCAACGGAACCGTTGACAATGGGAGGGGGGAATATGGTGAAAAAAGTGACCAGGGAGCCGGTCTCGGAGGCCAGGATCCGTTTCCAGGACTGCGATCCTTTCGGCCATCTGAACAATGCAAGATATCTGGATTATTTTATCAATGCCCGTGAAGATCACCTGGCAGATTGTTACAGCCTTGATATATACCAACGGCAGCAGCGCTGCAAAACCAATTGGGTGGTTGCCAAAACAAAAATCGCCTATCTTCACCCGGCGGTTTTACGGGAACGGATAAGCATCTGCACCCGCCTTATCGCCTATACCCATAAATCCCTGCTCATGGAGGGAGAGATGACCGGCATGGCATCGGGAGATCTGAAGGCGGTGGCCTGGATCAAGTTCCGGCATTTTGACCTGGCCGGGAGGCAGCCGGCCCGCCATAGCGGGGATCTCATGGAATTGTTTGAAAGCATTATTTTTCCAGCACCGGTCCATAAAGGGTTTGATGCCAGGGTCAGGCAGGTATACCGTGGCTAACGGGAAACACAATGGGAAGAATCCCGGCAAGAAGCGTTGGCCTTGGGGATACATTAAAGCATAAATCAGGATCAGGGGCGTATCCGCGCCCTAAAGGAGGAGTGATATGGACAGAAAATCCCCCATGGACGAATTCCTTGGAAAGCGGCTTCGGGACTATGACGACTGGCTGGAAAAAGGGTTGATCTCCCATTCCTCCAGGGTCATACCGGTGGGGGCATCCTTTTCGCCCGAACAATGGGTGCTGCCACCGGAGCAGGTCCTTGAGATCATCAAAAGGGCGGAAACCGTGGCGGTCCAGAATTGTGCATGCAGAAGCCATTACCGCCGGTGTGACCGTCCCCTTGAGGTCTGCCTGCTGTTGAACCGAACCGCAGAAAAGATGGCTGCCCGGGGAAAGGCCCGGCATGTGGAGCAACAAGAGGCTGAAAAAATACTGGGCCGGGCCCGGCAAAACGGCCTCATCCATTTGAGCCTCTATATGCCGGACCACGAAGTCTATGCCGTTTGTTCCTGCTGCATCTGCTGCTGTCATGATCTTCAGCTTGTAAAAGAATACGGCCGCGGGGATTTGATGGTCCGCTCCCAATATCTGGCCCTGACCAACTCCCGGGAGTGCATTGTTTGCGGAGATTGCCTTGATATCTGCCCCTTTGATGCAAGGCTCATGGATGGGGATCAACTGGTTTTCAATGAAGACCGCTGCATGGGATGCGGCCTGTGCGTCCCGGCCTGCCCTGCCGGCGCTGTCTCTATGGCTTTGCGCAGGGCGTAATTAAAAGGTTCGCCCATGGATTTTTAAGCATTTTTTTTAAGATAGGCCAGGAAACCCTCCGGTGATATCCGGGCGATGGATCATGTCGCGGATTTTTGAAAAGGGCAATGCCGATTTCGAGCGTCTCAGGAAAAGGCCGATTACAGCCCGGTGCCTGTGGGTGGAGAACCCGCCTTTAAAACCGGCAGGGGGAGGTGGCCCCATTGGGAGGCGGGATAGTAGCGCGGTTTTGGATTGCTGTTTTTCCTGGGGCGTAAACCCGGCCGCGGCACGGGTGAACGCTTCCATTAAAGCATTTCCGCTCGTCCTGAGCGGGAATGCAGCGAACGGCCTGCCGTCTGCCGTCCTGGCAGCCGACAGCCCTCACGCCATTCCAGCGTTCACCCGCACCACGGCCTGGCCGGCCCGGCAAATTTATAGGGAGTTAATCTTGTTCTTTTCTTTCGGAAAAGGATTTTATTCTCGGTCGGAGAAGCTGGATATTCTCCAATAATTCTGATTTGTCCAGAATCAACTTTATCCGGTATATTGTTGACAATAATCGTAGTGATTTTTAGTCCAGGTCAAAGATCAAGATCTTTTTGTTTAACATCCAACGCTTCGTTTGTTTTTAATTTTTTGTAATTATAGGTTATTTTGGTTTCAGCGGTAACCAATTCAATTTTTCTGATAAAATAAGAATTTTTCGAAGCCCATATGCGGTACTCTATATTTGCATCCTTATGCTTTAACGGTTTATGTAATTTGAAGACAACACAAACCTCACCATGGACAATCTCTTCACCTATAAACTTGAAACCTGTAAGCCGGGTTAATGGTGTAATTCCTAGATTGTCAAACAACTGGCCGGGTATTTTTGAAAGTAAACCATTAGAGCTTATTAATAATTTTAAAACCGCATCCTTCATTGTATTAAATGTTCTTATCTTTTTATCTTTAAACCGATCACTGTAAGCTATAATTTCCTTGCCGTGTTTAATGATGGCATATTTTTTTAGGCTGTCATTATAGGGATAGTTCCCGGCCCAGCCAATTCGGAAAAATCCCTTTGCTATGTAAATAGATTCAAAGGTATAAGCTCCAATATCTGTGATTACGGTGCCAAAATCATAGTATGTCTCAACATTTTTGTATGCTTGTTCTATTTTTTTTAAAATTTTCTCGGAGTGTATAATTTCAATTTCACCATTGTATTTAGCGGCTTGCACATCAAAGTGAAAGGCTAACAAGAAGTTTATACAGGTTATTACACCAATTATTTTATTAATTGAAAACAACTTAAAACCTCTCCTTATTGTTAATAAAAAAGTAAACCGCCTAAATAACTATCTCTTAAGTCTTGGGCAATTGGTTCAACGTGCCCGTTCATATAGTCACGATAGTTTACTTTATCCGGTATTAAATTGATTCTTGAAAACATAGGAACGGTAAATTTAGCAATGCAATAAATGAACTCGCTAAAAAGTAACTTTATTCTATTTCAATAAACTTCGTTTATCCACCCATCATATTCAAATTCTTCTATAATTTTGTTGAAACCTTTTTCATTCATTTCAAATGTTATTGGGTTAGAATTCAATAAAAATCGTACGGAACATGTATCATCTCCCTTGCAAGGATGAAGATATTCTTTCATTAAAACTCTGCGCTTTACAGTTTCATTTTCGTAGAAAAATTCTATTATTCCAAGCAGGGATGGAAATGGTTGAAATGGTTGAAAAGCCATACTGTTATATCCAGTTATCCCTTTCTCTTTTCCCATTTTTTTGTAGACCTCAGCCGTCGCTTTTCTGAAACTCTTATCATATTTCAGATAGTCAAGATTCTCATATGATTTATCAGATGAAATAATAATCATCCCGTCTGAACTATTATTACGAAGTAGAACTCTGAGACCCTCGCTTCTTAAATGTTTTAATCTTTCTTCTGGTATGTCTGTTTCTGCTTCCCAAGGTTCTGGAATTATAATCCTGAAGTCATGGGCGTAATTGATATATTCCGTTTCAGATAACTCCGGTGGGGGATTCCCTTCGCAGCCTATAAATAAAAAACAGGAAACAATTAATACTGAGCAAATATATTGCATAAGCTGGCTTTTCTGCCCTTTCTGAATTAAGTGAAAACTAATTACCAGTGTTATACCTGGTAAAAAAAGCAAAGAAGAAGCTTGAAATAGATTAATCGCGATAGCACACAGAACCAACCCTATAATTAAAAGCAACATATTGAGTGTTTCCCGGTAGATTAATTATCATTGAAAAATTAGCTTAATTGGAGATTAAGTAGATTCCTTTTTTATAATTTCTCTGTAGGCGGTTGTTATTAACCATATACCGAGGGGAATTAAAGGTATCGATAACGCAAATAAGCCTACAGTACCTCGAAGTTGCTCCCCATTAAAAATTTGAGTTATTATTTTGATTATCGGGAATAGTCCCCACAAAATACCGAAGGCAATAATGGAACAGCCCAGTAATAAAGAGATAATAAATCTGATATTGAAAATATTCATTCGATCTGACCTCTTTACCGTTATGAAAGCACAAAGAACGATAACATCAAAAGCAACTTAATGATGATTAAACATCTCTTACAGCGAAATGCAACAGTCAATTTAATGCCCTGTAAAATTTCCTTTTCTGAAAGATGGAGGTGATTCTCAGAGGATCAATTTTATCCGGTATTAAATTGATTTTCGGGATCTTCGGACAGGAATGAAAATAATGCATTAAATAGCGCAATCACTTAGTGAGATATCTGGCCTAACCAGATTCAAAATAAAACCGAAATCTTATATTTTAGATTTCTGGTTAACGTTGTTATTATAATTACCGTCTGAATTGGGGTTCAATTTAAAATTAATTTTTTGCTTAACCTTTACCGTTTTCCCTTTCTTGCTTTCGGAGAGTGCCTTAAAATGCCAGCATTGAACAATCCTGATGGCTTCATCCTCAAAATATCCTTCCGGTGTTGCAGATATGATTTCAGGATTTATAACTTCACCTGCCGGCGTTATCGTGAATGAAATACCCACGTTTCCCTCAATTTGTTTTTTGAGAGCTTTCTTCGGATATTTAGGGGCAATAGAATATATCTTATAATCCCTGCTCTTTCTTATAGAAATGGAGTTTTGATATATCTCATTCGCCGGAGTTGGAGACTTGCAACTTAAAACATGGTTTTCCGGTTTTTGAAGAACAGGGGGGCTCTCGTTGTTTGAAAAGATGTCCAAATAAAATGCGAGAACGGCTAATAGAATAAACCAATGGTGCATTTAACTATCCCAAGAATTTGTAAATGAACACAAGCGTAAGTCAAAAACATTAAAAATTAATTACAAAATCCAAATGAATCGAATACTCGGTTATTGGCAACCTTTCAGATTCAGGTCTTATAACTTAATTGGAGATTAACCATCCTCTGAAGAAAATTGCAACAGTCAATTGGATGTATTGTAAATAACTTTTTAAAGACAGCAAAAAGCAGGAATTTAAATTATTTTCGGTCAGAGGAGTGCAATCGCCCACAAAAGGAAGGGCCCGCTGTATTGTTGATACAGCGGGCAGTTTTAATAATGCAAATCCGGGATAACCACCGGGCTGCCAAGCAGGTTAATGGCCGGTTCGATGTGTTCCGGGGGGCGGCTGAAAAAAACAAAGGGCCGCCCTTGTGCATCAATGGTTGAGGATCTGCTCCAGGAAGTTGCGGCAGCGCTCCTCCCTGGGGGCGGTGAAAAATTCATCCACCGGGGCGTATTCAACGATCTGCCCCTTATCCATGAAGACCATGGTATCGGCCACCTCCCGGGCAAAGCCCATCTCATGGGTGACGCAGATCATGGTCATCCCCTGTTCGGCCAGTTCCCGCATCACGTCCAGCACCTCCTTGATCATTTCCGGATCCAGGGCCGAGGTGGGTTCGTCAAAAAGCATTATTTTGGGCTGCATGGCCAGGGCCCGGGCAATGGCCACCCGCTGCTGCTGGCCCCCTGAAAGCTGGCCTGGAAATTTGCCGGCCTGTTCGGCGATCCCCACCCGTTGAAGATAGGTATAGGCGATTTCCTCTGCCTGTTTCTTTGGCATTTTCCGGACATGGACGGGCCCCGAGGTGACGTTGTCCAGGATGCTCATGTGGGGAAAGAGGTTGAACTGCTGGAAGACCATGCCCACCTCTTTTCTTATCTGTTCGATTTTTTTTACATCGTTGGTCAGGGGGGTGCCGTCCACGGTGATGGTCCCCTCCTGGTGTTCCTCCAGCCGGTTGATGGTCCGGATGAGGGTGGATTTTCCCGAGCCCGAGGGGCCGCAGATCACCACTTTTTCCTGCTGGCGGACCTGGAGGTTCACCTCCTTGAGGACGTGGAACTGGTCGTACCATTTATTTAAGCCCCGTATGTCAATGACGATAGGGGAGCTTTTAAGATTGTCGGCGGTATTCATAAATTCTTACCTTCTTATTTGCCGGCGGAGGGCATTTTACGTTCAAGATGCTGGCTGTACCTGGAAAGTCCGTAGCAGAACACCCAGTACCAGAATGCAATAAAGATATAGGCCTCTTCAAGGCGGCCGAACCACCTGGGATTGGAGGTGGTGGCAAAGGCGATCTGCAGAAGATCCACCAGCCCCACAATGCCCACCAGCGACGTGTCTTTGAGGATGCCGATGAAATTGTTGACCATGGGCGGAATCACGATGCGCAGGGCCTGGGGCAGGATAATGATCCTCACCTTGGCCCAGTAGCTCATCCCCAGGGCATCTGCCGCTTCGTACTGCCCCCGGGCAATGCCCTGGAGGCCGCCGCGGATATTTTCGGCCAGGTAGGCGGAGAAAAACATGGTGATGCCCACCATGGCCCGCAGCACCTTGTCCAGCTCCATGCCGGCGGGCAGGAACAGCGGCAGGACCACCGAGGCCATGAAAAGGATGGTGATCAGGGGAACGCCCCTGATCAATTCGATATAGGCCACGCAGAATTGCCTGGCAATGGGCATCTTGGAGGTCCGGCCCAGGGCCAGGAGCACACTGATGGGGAAGGCGGCCACCATGGCCACCACCGCCAGGGTGACGGTGAGCATGAGCCCGCCCCAGTAATGGGTGCCCACCGCAGGCAGCCCTGTGATGCCGCCGCCGTGGAGCAGGCTGAAGACCACCACCGGTGAGAGTATCCACATTCCTCGAATCCATTTGGTCCTGCGGTATTTATGCACCAGGGAAAGGCAGACAATGGCCACCACTACCCCCAGGGCCAGCAGGGGGCGCCATCTTTCCGCTTCCGGGTAGACACCGGTCATGAACACCGGCCACATCTCCCGGATGAATCCCCAGGCCGCGCCGGATCCGGCCTTTGCCGCCTCGGGGTCCAGGGTGATGGTGGCGTTGCGTACAGCCCAGTCAAAGAACGGCATTGCCGCCGACCAGATCAGCCAGCCGGCCACCAGGGTCAGCACCCCGTTGTACCAGGGTGACAGGAGGTTCTTCCGGATCCAGCCGATGACACCGGTCCGGGTGCGGGGGGGGCGCCGGTCGGGAATCATTTTTGTTTCATTCATCTCTACCTCTCCTTCAGGGCGATTCTGGCGTTATAGATATTCATGCCCAGGGAGATGGCAAGGGAGATACACAAATACACCCCCATCCATATGCCCACGATTTCCACGGCCTGGCCCGACTGGTTTAAAATGGTGCCGCCGATGCTGACAAATTCGGGGTACCCGATGGCCACGGCCAGGGAAGAGTTTTTGGCAATGGCCAGGTATTCGCTGGTCATGGGGGGGACAATCACCCGCATGGCCTGGGGCAGCACCACAATGCGCATCACCTGCCTTTCGTTCATGGCAATGGCCCGGGCCGCCTCCCGCTGACCCGTGGACACCGCTTCGATGCCGGCCCGGATGATTTCGGCGTTGAAGGCGGAGACATAGACGGTGAGCCCCACCACCAGGGCGGTGAATTCCGGGGTGAGGCCGGTGCCGCCCTTGTAGTTGAATCCCTTGAGCACCGGCATATCCAGGGTAAAGGGGGTGCCTGAGGCCAGCCATGCCAGGGCGGGCAGGCCGATGACAAGACCCAGACCCGGCAGGAGCCACCGGCCTGGGCGGCCGGTTTTTTCCCTTAATCCCAGAGCCCGTTTATACAACAGCCCGGTCCCGCAGAGGGCAAGCACCAGGGCGGCGCAGAAGGCCCAGGCTCCGGGGCCGGGCACCAGGGCCGGCAGGTAGAGCCCCCGTTTGTTTAAAAATATCCAGCCCCCGATATCAATGGACTGACGGACGCCCGGGAGCTGCTGGAGCACGATAAAGTACCAGAAAAAGAGCTGGAGGAGCAGGGGGAGGTTCCGGTTCAGTTCCACATACCACCGGCAGAGGGTGCGCATGAGCCAGTTGGGGGAAAGCCGGCCCAACGCCACCATCAGCCCGAGTATTGAAGAGGCCACACAGCCGATCACCGTTACCTTGAGGGTGTTGGCAAGGCCGGTGGCGAGGGCCATGATATAAGAAGAAGAGGCGGAGTACCGGGCGATTTCCACGCTGTCCCGGAAAAGGTAAAGGGTCACCAGGGGCAATCCGACGCCGGCGGCCAGGCAGGCTGCCGTCCCTGCCGTGGACAGGGGCGCGCCTTTCCGTTTCAGGCGCATTGCGATCAGCCGGCAGATCCCAAGCCCCGCCCCCAGGCTGATGAGAAAATATAAAAATCCCCCTTTGGGAAGGGGGATACCCGTGATTTCTCCGATTTTAAACCCGGCCTCTGCCGTGAGAAATCCGAACCCCGAGCCGATTCCCCGGGTTTCAAGGTTGTCCAGGGTATTGCCGTACATGGTAAGGGCCAGCCAGATAAAGGCGGCCAGCATGACAATCTGAAACAGCCATGCCCGGCCCCTGGGACTTCTCCATACCGGTACCTTGGCGGGTGCTGACATCATTGTTTAAGCCTTAAATATTAAATGCCAGGCACCCCTTTCCAGGGGTGCTGCCCTGGAATGAGGTGCCGTTGAGTTGCGTGTTGCGGTCTACCTGAAGGGCGGTGCGTAAATCAGGCCGCCGTCGGTCCACTGGGCGTTGAGGCCGCGTTCCAGGCGCAGGGGGGTGTTGGGGCCCAGATTCCTGTCAAAAATCTGGCCGTAGTTGCCCACGGTTTTCAGTACACGGACAGGGGCTTTGGCGTCAAGGCCCAGGTCGGCCCAGAGGGTGCCGGTTCTGCCCAGCATCCGCTGTACTTCCGGATCCTTGCTTTCGGCCATCATTTTTTCCACATTTTCAGCGGAGATCCCTTTTTCTTCGGCCGCCATGGTCAGCCAGACGGTCCAGCGGACAATGTCCGCCCACTGGTTGTCGCCGTGGCGGACAACCGGGGCCAGGGGCTCCTTGGAGATGACTTCTGGCAGGATGATATGGTCGGCAGGGTTTTCCATGAGGGACCGCTGGGCGGCCAGGCCGGAGATGTCCGTGGTGTGGACGTCACATCGTCCGGTGTCGTAGGCTTTACGGACATCGGGCTGCTTGTCGAAGACCACCGGGGTAAAGCTCATCCCGGTTTTCCGGAAATAGTCGGTGATGTTCAGCTCCGTGGTGGAACCGGTCTGGAGGCAGATGGTGGCGCCGTCCAGCTCTTTGGCGCTTTTGACGCCCAAATCTTTTCTGACCATCATGCCCTGGCCGTCGTAGAGGGTGGTGACGGTGAAGTCCAGGCCCAGCTTGATGTCCCGGCTCATGGTGTGGGTGGTGGTCCGGGAGAGCAGATCGATTTCGCCGGACTGCAGGGCCGGAAGCCGTTCCTTGGAGGTCAGGGCCGTGTATTTGATTTCAGGGACATTGACGGCCGCGGCCACTGCCCGGCAGACATCCACGTCAAAGCCGATGCGCTGTCCCTTGCTGTCCAGTGCGGAAAATCCTGGGTTTTCAATATGGGTCCCGCATTTGAGGAACCCGTCTTTCTGCACATCCTTGAGGGTGCCGGCCTGAACGCCGGCCGCTGCCGTTGCCAACACTGCAATTGTACTGACTGCCATCAAAAAAGAACGCATAGGTTGATCCTTTTTCTCCCTGAAATTAACGGTACATCTCCCCAGGGCATTCGGATGTCACGGCCGGTTCGCCGCGTATGTACCGCCATAGTGCAAAACTTCATTTAATTTAACTGGTTTAAACCAGGCTTCTGTATTTTCTTTTTACACGATTAAAAAAAGAATGACAACTGGTTTAAACCAGTTTAGTATTATTCTAATATTTTTCCCTTACACTTAAAGGAATGGAGATGCAGAAAAACAACAGCTACCAGATTGTCAGACAGCTGATACTCAAGCAGATAAAAGAGGGCACCCTGCTGCCGGGGGACAAGCTGCCTTCGGAACGCGCCCTGTGCAGCGATCTTTCTTTGAACCGCAACACGGTCCGCCATGCCCTGCTCTTGCTCCAGCGTGAGGGAAAGATATTCCGCCTTGAGCGCAAAGGCTGGTACGTGAGCACCCTCCGCCTTTCATACAATCCCGTGGACCATGTGAATTTTGCCCGGCTTGCCGCCTCCCAGGGGCTTGGGGCCCGGTGGTCCACAACGGATTTGGGCACAACCACCATGGACCGGGAAACGGACAGCGGCAAAGAGGGTTTCGCCATGGGAAGGCCGGTATATAAGATGGAGAATATTTATTTTCTGGAAGAACAGAAAGTGGCCTATACCCTGACCTATCTGGATAAGGAACTGCTGCCCGGCATCGTTCCCAAAACCGTTGACCGGGCCATGACCCAGGTCATTGAAGAGGAGTACGGCATGGCCCTGCGCCAGCGCAACCTGCTCATCCGTCCCCTGCTGCTGCCCAGGAAAATCACCCTGCAGCTCAATATCTCCCTGGGGTCCCCCGGGATTTACGTCAGGCGTACCAAAACAGGGCCCGGGGGCAGGGTGCTCACCGTGGAGCATGAATACTGGCGGTTTGATGCCATTGAACTCCGGGTTGATATCCATTAGGGGGATTTCGCTTTTTTTGCCAGTTCCTTTTCAAGGATGGCAGACCAGGCCGGAGCCCCCTTTCTTTTTTCCCTTGCTTCACGTATGAGCCTCAGGTTTCTTAGTGTGGTTTCCGGTTCAAAGATTTCCCTCACCGAAATGAGGCAGGCATCAAGGGCCTCAAAGGATTCTTTTTCATCCCTGGCCAAAACGGCCAATTCAAGACGGGTGGCATGGTCCCAGTAATCGGGCTTCCCCGAAGCGATTTTCCGTTCTACGGCGTAGCGTACCACAGGAAGAATATGGTGCCGCCGATCATCAGGCGGGTCTGAAATTTCCATCAGGGTCAGGGCATTAATGCCGGGATACGCGTCCCTGAAATCCGTTTCAAACCCTTTGAGGTAGGCCGCCACCGCTTTTTTCAGGTAGGCGCCTGCCTGGTAGGTTTCTCCGGACAGGGCCAGGGTTTCCCAGCGGTCTTTGTACACCCGGCCGAGAATGCCGTAGGTTTCGCTGCTGGGCCCCCGTTGCTCAATGAGTTCAAGCAGCAATTCTTCAGCCTCGTCCCAACGGCCGTGCCGGTTCAGAGCCAGGGCCAGTTGCTCCCGGACCATTACAGTGGCGGCCAGGGGCGGCGGCATGGTCCCGGCCAGGCGGATCATATCGGGCCATGCTTTAACTCCGCGGTAGGAAAGGAATAAATCAATCACCGGTCCGGCATCGACACCGGACAGGTCTCCCATCTCTTTTTCTATGGCACGGATGGCGTCGACCCCTTTTTTCCTTGCCTGTGTCAATTGTTTTTTTATCTGTTGGGAATAGTCGACCCTGTCCCTGAATACATCGGTTTTCGTATGGCTGATCTCAGGGAAATCCTCAAGAAAATTAAACACCGGGCTGTCCTGCTGGGCGGTTTTTTTTGCATGGATCAGTTGGTCCTTCAGGGCAGAGATATCCGCCTGTTCATTGCATGGTTTTCCGTCAGGGCCGAGTTCATAGTGCAGGGCCCGCAAGGGGGCCACATCAAACGGCAGCTGGCCCCGCCCCCTGCAATAGAAGAGCACGGTTGTAAATGGACGGACCGCATGGCGGACCCCAAGCTCATAAAATACGTTGGCGTTGGCCGTGGTCAGGTCCGCCACCGCAAAATCGCAGAGGACCAGGCGTTCGAACATGGGTTTGTGGATCACCCCGCCGGCCATTTCCTCATCCGCGCGAAGCGGGGCTAAGCCTGCTTGTTTAACCGCCGGGGCAATGATGCTGGTATACACCGCATCAAAATCAATGATCCGCCCGGATCCGTCCCGTTTCTGCCCAAAGGGCATCAGAATAAAACATAGGGGTAACATGTCGGTTCTCCTTTAAAAGACTGTCTATAAGGGGGAACGCAGATGATTTTTTTCAGATCAAGAGTATAATTGCGGTTCATACTACATTTACCTTAAAGATGCAATATGGCCGCGTTCGCCCCCGCCCAGGGCCTAAACACCGGGGGGTAAGCAAACTTGCCCGCCATTTGAACATGACTTCTTCATAAACCAAGGGCTTTCAAAAAGGCGATAGTCCCCCGGGGCGGCCGGAGCCTTTTGTTAGCATTTTTGACATATTTACAGACTTCATTTGCTGTCCTGAGGGCAGAGAAAAGAAGCCTTCTGAAATACTTTCAAATCCTTGCTTTTCATAGAATTCTTTTGCATTAAGCGATGACTCAAGATGAAGTTGTTCACAACTATTCTGAATAGCTATCCTCTCAAGTTCCTTAAGCAAGGTTGTTCCAACATAAAAACCAGTATATGCCGCTTTTACATATATTGCCCCAATTCGTTGCAGCTCTTTGTCAAAAATACCAAAGCCAACAGGTTCTTCATCCAGGTAGGCCAATATGGCAATCGGTTGGGTCTCTGAAATTCTTCGCTTAAAGTCACCTATCCTTTCTTCCGAAATCGGGGGAGACCAGTCATTGAGTATCTCCTTATCATAGAAATGTGATGCAAAGCCTTTATGCACAGCATCGAAATGGATATTAACAATTATACCTGCCGCTTCCGAATCAACCGATTTCAATTTTATCTTTTTCATATTACGAAATTTTCTTTCGATGCCAGCCCCTCTCAATGGGGTGCTCCACATGAATACTATGGTTTGAAACCAACATCACAATAATTAAATTGGGAGGCCAAAGCATCATTTTGTCGAGTGCTTGGTTTTTAGTCAGATTTTAAAGTTTCCGGGAACCACCATTTTTCTTCTATATTTTTTTGAAGTTTTAAATTGTATTCATCGATTGCACTTGAAAGTTCGTCGAGAAAGAAAAAGGCTTTTCTTGATATGTTACAAATGTAATTGCCTTTAAATACAGAGGCGTAATTTCGCCTTAGCTTGTTTTCTGATTTTTCGTCTTTTAGATAATATTGATTGGTCATATTTCTGAAGTCTGAACCAAAATGATGAAATATATAATAAATTGAATCATGGTTAGAAACGTAGCAGGGGCAATTATTGCATTTCTGGATTATAATTTTATTTTTCTTGAATGTTTTTTTAGGGGTTGTATCACCACAATGCAAACATTCAATCCCTTTTTCTATTTTTGGTTCTGAGTTCATTAAAAAGTCGGAAAGAGATTCTCTGAAAGGAGATTTGGAGGTTGTATAACTCAATAATGTAAAAGTCCAATGGTATGAAAATTTGATGACTAAAATGAAAAAGATGATGAGCCAGTTATGAAAGAGAACCCCATTGAACAAACCATGTATTAATGAAGCATAGATAAAGGAAATAATAAGCAGAGAAAATCCTTTTTTCTGTTTTGTTACCGAAAAAAATGCGATACCCATAAAGGCGCTGAAAAAAATATGACTAGGCGTGGATATAAAAAGACGAAGCCAGAGCAAATAGCCTGAATTTATTGATCGTACTGCATAAAAATAGTTTTCAATTAGGGAAAACCCAAGAGCAACACAGCTCATATATATTAAGCCGTCAGTTGGTTCGTTCAATTCTTTTTTTATGAAGAAATAGGAGGATAATAAAGCTAAAAATTTCGATAATTCTTCTATGGGGCCAATAATGAAAATAGCACCAAAAAAATTGTGATAAATGCGTATCCCCAATTTTTCTGCAAGATGGTATTGAGCCAACGATAGTGCAACAGACCAAAAACCTCCCCACATAGCTGTGAGCAACATCTTAAAATAGGGTTCTTTCTCATGGATGTCATAGGTTCTAATAAATGCAACCAGCAGAAAACCTAAAATAAAAGAGGCAATTATGAATAAAGTATTAATTGGCATATTTGTGCTACGCCCCTAATTATGACACAAATTTTAAAAAGGATATATTGCGTCCATATAATCTGCAAAACATAGATATCATGCTTTGGCAACCATCAAAATGTTGTGTAAGTTTGGAATGTATTTCGAGTTGATTGTCCATATCGGCAAAAATCCTTTTTAGAATTCAGTATTCTTGGAATATCTTGATCTGCACCCGGAATGCAAGAGGAAAGGCCTTGCCTTGGAAACCTGATAATTGGTTTAGATTTATCTGGGTGACTAGGCCGTGCCGCGGCCGGGTCATGCCCGTTGATCAAAAAATAATAAAAAGCGGTTCAACCGGCCCCATCTTTTTCTATCGTGTCTAAATGCGTATGCCCTGGGGCTTGTTTCCCCCGGGGGCGGGGTAAAATTTCTTGAAAATTCCCCCAAAGCCGTTATACTCGCCTGAGTTGTTTCACACATGAGGCATATAACCTGACCAAAGGGCAGAAGGATATGAAAGAACGCGTCAAAGGCCTGCTTCAGCAGATCAATTTCATTGAGACCGATATGGAACTCCAGAAACAGATCCTTTTTTCCATTCCCTCGGACCAGAAAGGGGAGATGGAAAAGGTCTTGGAAAAGATTTCTTCCCAAAAACAGCAGATCCAGGATCTCCGCCGGAAAATTGAGGAAGTTGACCCGGAAGAGTACCGCCGGATTCTTGCCATTGAACAGGCCTCTGAGAAATTCAGAACCCTGGCCGCAGAAAAGAAGTTTGAAAAGGTCCATACCCTCAATGAAGAGGGAGAGTGTTTTATCACCCTCAACGACGGCACCCGCCTTGACTGCCTGGTGGCGGCCAAGGACGACCAGGGCTCCTGGACCGTTCTTACCCTTGAAGGGGAAGCCAAGGAATATTCCGGCGAGCAGATCCGGGAATAATACGCCGGCGGCTTTTTCCGACACCCATGGATATCCTGACCCTCTGCCTGGCATTCGGGGCATTTTTCACCGCTTCGTTTTTAAAAGGGTTGACCGGTATCGGGTTCAGCACCCTTTGCCTGGGATTCCTGGCCCTGTTTATGGATATCCGCCTGGCCATCCCCCTGGTCTTTATTCCGTCCCTGTCCAGCAATCTCATGGTTATGGCAGAGGCCGGACGGTTCCGGGAGGCGGTGAGGCGGTTCCGGCTGCTTTTTTTAAGCGCTTTGCCCGGGCTGCTGCCGGGCATCTGGCTGCTGGGGAACAGTGAGAACGATCTGCCCAAGGCTTTTTTGGGCGGCGTTATGCTGCTTTACGGGGGCTGGGGGCTGAAAAGCGGGCGGTTTAAAATTTCCAGGAAACAGGAGCGGCAGCTCATGGTGCCCATGGGCGTTGTGTCAGGCTTTGTCAACGGGGCCACCGGCTCCCAGATCATGCCCATTATGCCCTATCTGCTTTCCCTGGACATGGACCGGGACCTTTTTGTCCAGACCATCAATTTGTCTTTTACCATCAATACCCTGGTCATGATGGCCTGCCTGGGAAAACTGGGCCTGGTAACCCTTCCCGTGGCCGGGATTTCTGCTGTGGGCATTCTTCCGGTAGCCCTGGGGATTTTTCTGGGCGGCCGGCTGCGAAAACGGGTAAGCGAAGCGGTTTACCGGAAAATGGTGTTCTGCCTCCTCATCTGCCTGGGCGTAATCCTTGCCGTCCGTCCGTTTCTGTAAATAAACGGTCCGGGAACCGGTCCCTGTAAAATGGGACTACATCGGCCAGAAGCGGTTGTCTTCCCATATCCGCGCCATGAGGGATTCCTGGAGTGCGATCAGTTTTTTCAGATGGGTTTTTTCCCAGGCAGAGAGCCAGTTGTAAAGTTTCTTTTCTTCGGGGTCTTGGGTCTCCTGTGCCCGGCGCCCATAGAGTTCAACGGCCTTTTCTTCAAACCCGATGGCCGCGGTAATGGCCGTTGCCTCGAACCCGGCGGCATTGATATTGTTTTTAATTTCGTCGCTGAGGATATCCGGGGCGGATTCGGCGGCCCCGTCGTTCTCATATCCGCCGGCGGCGAATTTTCCGCTGTCCATATAGGCTTTGAACTGCTTCTCAAGAATGTCCATATGGCTCTGTTCATCGTCCGCAAGGGTCTGGAAAAAAGCTTTGACGGCAAGGTTTTCAGCCTTGTCCCTGGCCGTTTCGTAAAGGTGTTTGCCCTGGCGCTCCATAAGAAATGCATGCTTCAGAATATTCAAGGTCTTTGATTTATCCATCGCGATCTCCTGTTTGATTGCAGGTAAGAGAATTAAACGTTACACCAAGCGTTGGGAATTTGCAAATTCGATAAAACTTTATTATCCTGAGCGTCTGATTTTATTTTCTCTGACGGGCCGGGCTGCCGGACCCAAAAAGGACCATATGGGATTATTTGATATTGTTGTGGTGGCCGTGGGGCTGGCCATGGATGCGGCGGCCGTGTCACTGGCTGCGGCGGCCGCCGGGTTTGCCGGGAACGGCAGGGCCGTATTCCGCCTGGCATTTCACTTCGGCCTTTTCCAGTTTATGATGCCGGTGCTGGGCTGGTTCCTGGGAGTGGGGTTTGTGTCGTATTTCAAGGCCTTTGACCATTGGATCGCCTTTGGACTGCTTGTCTTTGTGGGGGGACGGATGATTGTCTCCGGCCTGGACCGGTCCGATACCGTGATTCAAAAGGATCCTTCCCGGGGAATGACCATGGTGGTGCTCAGCCTGGCCACCTCCATCGATGCCCTGGCCGTGGGCCTGAGCCTGGCCATGCTGGAAATAAATATCTGGTACCCGTCGGTGATCATCGGGGTGGTCACGTCGGCCATGTCCCTGACGGCCATTGCCCTGGGCCGGCGGCTGGGCGTCCTGTTCGGCAAGCGCATGGAAATTGCCGGCGGGGTGATCCTGGTGGGTATCGGCACCCGGATTCTGGTTACTCAACTCCTTGCCGGGACGTGATGCCTTTATCCCCGGCGGGAGAGCAGGTCATATATTTTTTTTCCTAAATCATCCCGGGTCAGCGGTTTCATAAGAAAATCGTCTATGCCGGCCGCGGCCATTTTTTCTTTGGTCAGGTCCTGGCTGTAACCGGTGCAGAGCAGTATGGGAATGCCGGGGTTGGATGCCCTCACCTGGCTTGCGAATTCAAGGCCGTCCATTCCGGGCATGGAAAAATCCGTAATCACCATATCCATATCCCCACCGGTCTCCAGTACATAGGCCAGGGCCCGGCCGGGGGTTAAAAATGTTGTCACCCTGTACCCGAGTTTGGGCAGCATGGTTTCCATCAGCCGGATAAGGACGGGTTCGTCATCCACAACCAAAATGTGTTCACCCTTGCCGCCGGGCAGGGTGCCGTCTTCCGGGGAATCCTCCCTGTTCTTGCATTGGGTGTCCTGGATACGTGGGATGAGTATGGTGAATTCACTGCCCCTGCCGGGCTCGCTTTCCACCAGAATCCGGCCGCCGGATTTTTTTACAATGCCGTGGACCACGGAAAGCCCCATGCCGGTTCCCTGGTCAACGTCGCGGGTGGTGAAAAAGGGGTCGAATATTTTGCCCATGACCTCTTTTGTCATGCCTTGTCCCGTGTCTTTGATCTTCAGCTGCACCAGGCTGGCGGGCCACCCTGTTTCCGGATCCTGGTCAATGTCCCTGAGGGAGACTGAAATACCTCCCTTGGTGTTGCCGATGGCCTGGACCGCATTGGTGCACAGGTTGACGACCACCCTGTGGATCTGGGTGGCATCGGAAACAATCCAGGCCGTGGATGAGATTTTTGTTGTGATGCCGACCGTGGAAGGAATGGAGGCCCGCAGCAGCTTCAAGGCTTCCCGGACCACCGGGGCCAGCTCAAGGGGGCTGAGGGGCTGTTCTGCCTGGCGGCTGAAAGTGAGGATCTGGCCGGTGAGGTCCTTGGCCCGCTGGGAGGCCTTGAGCACCTCCCGGGCATACCGCTCAATTCCGTCGTCCATGGGAGCTGCCTCTTCCTTTATCAATTCGGTATATCCCATGATGGCTGCCAGGATATTATTAAAATCATGGGCAATTCCCCCGGCCAGGGTGCCAATGGACTCCAGCTTCTGCCGCCGGTTCAGGGCATGCTCCAGTTCCAGGCGTTTTTCCTGGGCCGCCAACCGCTCTTTCATTTCATTGTGCAGCTTTTTATTGGCGTCCGACAATTCCAGGGTCCGCTCCCTGACCTTGCTATCCAGTTCTGCATTGGCCGCACTGACCTTTTCCTTTTCCAGGTGGAGCAGGTGGCGTGAAAAAAAACGCTGCCTGGCGGCTAATTCGATGGAATACCCCGCCATGATGCAGAGCAGGGCCGATGAGATAAAAAAGAAATTATTGTTTATAAACACGGGGACCGGTGTATCCACGATCCAGATGGAGATGATTTCGTAGGCGATTAAAATGGACGTTGAAGCGGCTGCGGCCCAGAGAAAACCGATGCGGAAAAAGGTGTGGGTGGTAATAAATACCAGTATGATGCCGGCATAATATGAGAAGTTGGCCGGGGGATCGGCCAGGATCACCATGATTTCAATGCAGAACCCTGCCACCATGAGTTCCAGTGAAAGCAGGGGCTGATACCAGCGTTCAAAGGCCGGATGGAAGGAAAATGCCAGTATCCCGGCCGCTGACGGGATCACCACCCCGTATCTCATGAACCAGAATATTTCTTTTTTAGCCGGCGCCATCACGGCATCCAGGGCGCCGAAGATCCCGTATAGAAAGATGCCCACCAAAAGGGCAAAGCGGATTCTCGTCAGTGAATCCCTGAAATAGGTCCGCTGGAATTCCGGCTCAAGATGGGCCCATTGGCGGGTAAAATTCAACGTAAATCGGTGATATGTCACTGGTCGGGTCCCATGGATGAATTTATATTATCTCAAGGGTGTAACCATAATCGGTGGCCGGGAATTTATCAAGCATTTTCCAGCCGGGCCTTGAAACCGCAGCAGGTTCCGGGCTATGGTTGTAAAAAACTGAAAGGACAAGCCCATGCTGAGTGACCAACTGCCTTATTTTGACGATCCCCACGGCGATAAACTTCCCAGCGGAATCTCCCGGGTGATCGATGCCCATGTTCATGTCTTTCCGGATAAAATTTTTTCTGCGGTCCAGGACTGGTTCGACGCCTTTGCCTGGAAGATCCGCTACCGGATGAAAAGCCGGGAACTCATCGCCTTTCTCCTTGACCGCGGCGTCGGGCGGGTCGTCGCCCTGCAGTATGCCCATAAGCCGGGAATGGCCGATTACCTGAATCATTACATGGCAGACCTCTGCCGGGAATTTGGGGATCGGGTCATCGGCCTGGCCACCCTCTTTCCAGGGGAGGCGGAGGCCGACGGCATTTTGAACCGGGCCTTTGATGCCGGGCTTTCCGGGGTCAAGCTCCACGCCCATGTCCAGTGTTTTGACATGAACAGCCCGGATATGGATGTGATTTACCGGGTCTGCCGGGAACGGAACCGGCCGCTTCTGATCCATGCCGGCCGGGAACCCAAAAGCGAGCATTACCTATGCGACCCCTACGAGATCTGCAGCGCTGGCCGGGTCGACCGGGTGCTGGGGGAATGGCCGGGCTTAAAGCTATGTGTCCCCCACCTGGGGTTTGACGAGACCGATGCCTATCTGGCCCTGGTTGAAAAATACGACACCCTCTGGCTGGATACGGCCATGGTACTGGCCGATTATTTTCCCCAGGGCAACCCTGAAAATTTTAAGGAGTTTCCCCTGCACCGGATCCTCTACGGCTCGGATTATCCCAATATTCCCTATAACTGGGACCGGGAACTCAAATGGCTGGCGTCTGCCGGCCTGGCCCGGGAGGATCTGGACCGGGTGCTTTACAGGAATGCCGCGGAATTCTACGATTTATCTTTTTGAGCCGACATGGTAGATATGCCCCTGAATGAGTGCCTTCAGGGAGATAAATGAAAACAGAACACAGAACTATTTTTTCAGATGCCGCAGCCATGACGGAATTGGGGGACGGGAGCACGAACCTGGTGGTGACCTCTCCTCCCTATCCCATGATTGAGATGTGGGATGGTATCTTTACCCGCCAGGATGGGGCCGTTAAAACGCACCTGGAAAAGGGGGCGGGATGGTCGGCATTTGAAACCATGCACCGCCTTTTAGACCGGGTGTGGGCGGAGGTCTACCGGATCCTTGCCCCCGGCGGGTTTGCCTGCATCAACATCGGCGACGCCACCCGGACCATTAAAGGTGATTTCTGCCTCTATCCCAACCATTCCAGGATTTTGTCATCGACAACAGCCCTGGGGTTTACCCCGCTGCCCTGCATCCTATGGCGGAAGCAGACCAATGCCCCCAATAAATTCATGGGCTCCGGCATGCTGCCTGCCGGTGCCTATGTGACCCTGGAACATGAGTATGTGCTGATTCTAAGGAAAGGGGGAAAGCGGGAATTCAAAAGGGAGGAGGACAAGGCGCTCCGGCGGGAAAGCGCCCTGTTCTGGGAGGAGCGCAACGCATGGTTTTCCGATGTCTGGTTTGACATCAAGGGCAGCCGCCAGGCCCTGGGGGACAAGGAGACCCGGAAGCGCAGCGCCGCCTTTCCCTTTGAGCTGGCCTATCGGCTCGTCAATATGTACTCGGTGAAAGGCGACCTGGTGGTGGATCCCTTCCTGGGCATGGGTACCACGGCCCTGGCCGCCATGGTGGCGGGCCGGAATTCCGCAGGGTATGAAATTGATCCCGGCCTGGAAAATACCATCACCGGCCTGAAGGGTAATCTGGTGGCCGGGGCAGGGGAACTCATTGAACAGCGGCTGGCCGCCCACCTTGGATTTGTGGAAAAACGGGTGGCAGAGAAGGGGCCTTTGAAACACCAGAACCGCCACTACGGTTTTCCGGTGATGACGGCCCAGGAAAAGGAATTGTTCATTAATCCCCCCATTGATCTGGAGATCCGGGACGGCAGTTTTACCGAAGTCAGCTATGAAAAAGGACCATATTAAATGACAGATATGATAGGGCAGGTCAGCCGGGAAACCGGGCTGAAGGCAACCCAGGTTGGGGCGGTGGCACAGCTTCTGGAGGAGGGGGCCACCATCTGGTTCATCGCCCGGTACAGAAAGGAAAAAACCGGTTCCCTGGATGAAGTGGCCATTGCCGCAGTCCAGGAAAAAATGGAAGCCTTCAAGGCGGTTTCCAATAGGAAGGCGGCCATCCTCAAATCCCTGGAAGAGCGGGAGCTGCTGACCCCGGAACTTTCCGCCGCCTTTGAAAAGGCCGCCACCCTCACGGAATTGGAAGACCTTTACGAGGGATACCGTCCCAAAAAGCAGACCCGGGCCACCAAGGCCAGGGAGCGGGGACTGGATCCCCTGGCCCGGTTCATCCGGTCCCAGACCCGGGCGCCCCTGGCTCCCGAAATCAAAAAATATATTAATCCCCAGAAGGATGTGCCCGATGCCGAGGCCGCACTGGCCGGTGCCAGGGACATCATTGCCGAAGAGGTCTGCCAGGCACCGGAGGTCAGAAAGGCGATGCGGGAGTTCTTTATTTCCGGGGCCGCCGTCTCTGCCAGGGTGAAAAAGGCCAAAGAGGAAGAGGGGGCCAAGTACAGGGACTATTTTGACTGGAACGAGCCGGCCTTCAAAGCCCCTTCCCACAGGATCATGGCCATGTTCAGGGGGCAGAAGGAGGGGGTGCTCACCGTCCATGTCCTGCCCGATGAAGAACGGGCCCTCAAGCTCATGGGTCGATTTGCCCTGAGGCATCCCTCCAAAACCGCTCCCCAGACCCGGGAGGAAATGGCGGCTGCGGTCAAGGACGGATACAAGCGCCTGCTCTCCAAATCCATGGAAAAAGAGGCCATGGTGGAGTTGAAAGCCCGGGCGGACAGCCGGGCCATTGACGTCTTTGCCGATAACCTGGAAGGGCTGCTCCTCTCCCCGCCCATGGGGGAAAAGCGGGTGATGGCCGTTGACCCGGGATTCAGGACCGGGTGCAAGATCGCCTGTCTGTCTGCCCAGGGGCGCCTGCTCCACCACGACCTGATCTATCTCCACCAGGAGGAAAAAGCCAGGGCCACCCTTGTCCGCCTGGCGGAAAAGTACAGGATCCAGGCCGTGGCCGTGGGCAACGGCACGGCCGGACGGGAAA
Source organism: Desulfobacter sp. (assembly GCA_028768525.1). Classification (NCBI taxonomy): domain Bacteria; kingdom Pseudomonadati; phylum Thermodesulfobacteriota; class Desulfobacteria; order Desulfobacterales; family Desulfobacteraceae; genus Desulfobacter; species Desulfobacter sp. The sequence goes on from CP054837.1 coordinate 4,151,831, forward strand.
CCCGGGACCTGGCCGCCTCGGCCCTGAAGGAAAAAGGGATGGACAGGGATATCGAAGTGGTCATGACCGATGAGAGCGGGGCCTCGGTCTATTCGGCATCCCAATGCGCCCGGGAGGAATTCCCTGACCATGACATCACGGTGCGGGGGGCGGTGTCCATCGGCCGCCGGCTCATGGATCCCCTGGCGGAACTGGTGAAAATCGATCCCAAATCCATCGGCGTGGGCCAGTACCAGCACGATGTGGACCAGGCGCTTTTGAAAAACAGCCTGGACCATGTGGTAAAATCCTGCGTGAACCGGGTGGGGGTGGAGATGAATACCGCATCAAAGGAATTGCTCTCCCAGGTCTCCGGGCTGAACAAAACCATTGCCGCCAACCTGGTGGCCTATAGAAACGAGAACGGCCCCTTTACCAGCAGGAAACAATTGCTCAAGGTGCCGAGGCTGGGGCCCAAGGCTTTTGAGCAGGCCGCCGGCTTTTTGAGAATTAAAAATGCCAGAAACCCCCTGGATAATTCCGGTATCCATCCCGAATCCTATGGCCTGGTCCAGACCATTGCCCGGGATCGGGGATGGGATATTGCCGCCGTCATCGGGAAAAAAGAGGTGGTGGAAAAGATCGACCTTGCCCCGTACATCACCCCGGAGACCGGCCTGCCCACCCTGGAGGACATCCTAAAGGAACTGGCCGCTCCGGGCCGGGATCCGAGGAAACCCTTTCAGTCCTTTTCCTTTGACGACACCGTCCACGAAATCACCGACCTTGTCCCCGGTATGAGTCTGCCGGGCATCGTGACCAATGTCACGGCCTTTGGCGCCTTTGTGGATATCGGTGTCCACCAGGACGGCCTGGTCCACATCAGCCAGCTGGCCGACCGCTTTGTCAAGGATCCCAACGAGGTGGTGACGGTGAGGCAGCAGGTCCGGGTGAAGGTGCTGGAGGTGGATGTGCGGAGGAAACGGATCTCCCTGTCCATGAAAAAACAGGGAAGGTAAAAGGGAATTATTTTTTCCTTTGTACACGTTTCCTAACAGATTCCATAACGAAATCCATGGTCATCTGTGAAAAATCGTTGAAAATATCGGGCAAGCCATTACTATATAAAAAAGCAGGAGCCGACGGGAAAGTAAAAACGACTGATGCCGCGGTTCCTTGACTTTTACTGCAGTCTATTCGTAATCATAACGATATCAAAGAGATAAGGAGATGATCATGGCTTCTACTCAACTCGGCGGAAACCCGGTTTCCCTGGCCGGCGATTTTCCTGTACAGGGCCAGCCGGCAAAAGAATTCAAAGGTGTAAAACAGGATTTATCTGAAATTACCCTCTCTTCTCTGGAGGGGAAACGGGTGGTACTTAATATTTTCCCAAGTATTGACACCGCAGTCTGCGCCACCTCAGTACGCAAATTCAACGAACAGGCCGCGGCCCTGGACAATGCCGTTGTGGTCTGTATTTCAGGGGACCTGCCCTTTGCCCACCAGCGGTTCTGCGGGGCCGAGGGGATTGACAACGTGGTAACGGCTTCGGTGTTTAGAAATCCTGAGTTCGGAACGGACTATGGTGTGGCCATCCAGGACGGGCCCCTGGCCGGGCTGACGGCCCGGGCCGTTGTGGTGGTGGATGAAACCGGCAGGGTGATCCACAGCCAGCTGGTGGGGGAAATCAGGGAAGAACCGGACTACGCCGCCGCCCTTGCCTGCCTGAAATAAAACTTGGATCAATAAAGAATCGGGGAGAATACAATGAAAAAGGTCATCAAGTGGGGGGCGATCGCCGCGGGCGTCTGCCTGGTATTGATTGTGGGGGCCGTTGTCCTGGTCCCCATGTTTGTGGATGTCCAGAAGTACAAACCTGAAATCGAAGCCCTGGTGACCGAACAGACCGGCCGCAGTTTTTCCATGGGCGATGATATCAAGCTTTCCGTGTTTCCTTGGGTGGGGGTGTCCCTGTCCGACCTGAAACTGGGCAATGCCGCCGGTTTTGCCGGGGATGAGATGGTGTCGGTCAAGGGCTTTGAGGTCCGCCTCAAGGTCATGCCCCTGTTTTCCCGGCAGGTGCAGGTGGACAAGTTCATCATGGATTCTCCCCGGATCATCCTGGCCAAGAATAAGGCCGGCAAGGGCAACTGGGAGATGGGGCCTGCCGGGAAGAAGAAAGCGGCACCCAAGGCTGAAACCCCAGCTGCTAAAGGGGGAGGGGCCCTGCCCATTGATTCGTTGATGGTGGGACGGTTTTCCATTATCAACGGGCTTCTTTCCTATGTGGACCAGAAAACCGGGATGTCAAAGGAGGTCTCGGATCTGAATCTGGAACTGGCGGATATCAGCCTGGACAAGCCGGTGAAGATTGATCTGAGCGCCAAACTGGACGGCAAGCCCCTTTCCCTGTCTGGCCAGGCCGGGCCGGTGGGCAAGGAACCGGGTAAGTCAGATATGGGGATCGACCTTAGGATCAAAGCCCTGAATGAATTGGAACTGGCTCTTAAGGGGCAGCTCATTGCCCCTGCAACGGCGCAGAAAATCGATCTTACCCTCAATGTGTCCCCGTTTTCTCCCCGCAGGCTTTTTGAGGCCCTGGGCCAGCCTTTCCCAGTGGAGACAAAGGATCCCGGCGCATTGGACAAGGTCTTTTTCAGGGCTGCTGTCAAAGGCTCTGCCGCCGCAGTCTCCCTGACCGGTGGCGAGTTGGGGCTGGATGATTCCCTGATGAAATTTTCCGCACAGGTGGGGGCCTTCAGTAAGCCGGATATTAAGTTTGACCTGGCGCTGGATAAGATTGACCTGGACCGTTACCTTCCCCCGGCCAAGGAGGGGCAGGGACAGCCCGCCGGGGCCGGTGCCAAGACCGGCGCCAAAACCGGATCCGGCACCCAGGCGAAACCGGACTACGCCCCCCTTCGCAGGATGGTGCTGGACGGTAAGGCCACCGTGGGCAGCCTTAAGGCAGCCAATTTGAAAATGGAAAACGTCCTGGTGAAAATTACCGGCAAAGGCGGGGTCTTTAACCTGGATCCCTTTTCCATGGATTTCTACCAGGGCAAGGCCGGGGCCAAGGCCCGGCTGGATGTCCGGAAAAACACCCCGGTCACCAGCCTGAACATTACCTCCCAGGGGGTACAGGCAGGGCCCGTGATCAAGGATGCCGCCCAGAAAGAAATCATTGAGGGGGCCCTGGATGCGGACATCGGACTGACCATGACCGGGGACACCCCGGACCAGATAAAGAAGACCCTGGGCGGCAAGGGCGAGTTGACCTTTACCGACGGGGCCATTGTTGGCATTGATATTGCCGGCACCATCCGCAATGCCAAGTCGCTGGGGCTGGGGGAAAAATCAACGGAAAAGCCCAAAACGGATTTTGCCGAATTAAAAATTCCCTACACGGCCAGCCAGGGCCTGGTGACCATTCCCGGGGCCAGCCTGGTCTCCCCTTTGCTTCGCCTGGTGACCACGGGAAAAACCCACCTGCCCCAAGAGAGTCTGGACTTCAGGATTGAGCCCAAGGTGGTGGCCACTCTCAAGGGCCAGGGCGACACCCAGCAGCGCCGCGGCCTGCTCATTCCCCTGGTGGTCACCGGCACCTATGCCCATCCCAAGATCAGGCCGGACCTCAAGGCTGTGGTGGGCAAGGAGTTGACCAGCCCTGAAGGGATCATGGGGGTTCTCGGCGGCAAGAGCGGGGAGGGGGAAACTGCCACAGAAGGCGCCCCTGCCCAGGAAACCAAACCCGAAGATAAAGTTAAAAGCCTGCTTAAGGGATTTATACAATAGGAGAATTTTATGTTGACGCTGAAATTGAAACGCATGGCGGTTTTTGGAATTCTGGCCCTGGGGCTGCTATTCCAGCCACCGGCATGGGCCGGAACCTCATGGCTGGACCAGGGAAGCAAACTGCTCAAATCCATGGGCAGCGGCCAGGAATCAGATTCGGGGGCGGCGCAGGTACTTTCAGCCGGCCTGTCCACGGAGGATATCATCGCCGGTCTCAAGCAGGCCCTGGAGAAGGGTTCCGCCGCCGTGGTGGGACAGTTGAGTGCCGTGGATGGATTCAACACCGATGCTGCCGTGCATATTCCCCTGCCTGAAAACTTGGCCATGGTGAAATCTTTGCTGGACAAGGCCGGGATGGGGGCATATACCGATGATGTGGAACTGAAGCTGAACCGGGCGGCCGAGGCGGCAACCCCCAAGGCGAAAGCCCTGTTCATGGATGCCATCACCCAGATGACCTTTGAGGATGCCAGGGGGATTCTGGACGGGCCCGATGATGCGGCCACCCAGTATTTCAAGGCTAAGATGTCACCGGGACTGGCCGAGGCCATGACCCCGGTGGTGGACGAGAGCCTGAACCAGGTGGGAGCCATCCAGGCCTATGATCTGATGATCGGGGAGTATAAAAAAATGCCCTTTGTTCCTGATGTGAAGGGGAACCTTACCGGCCACGCCGTTGAAAAGGCCATGGACGGGATTTTCTATTATCTGGCAAAGGAGGAAAAGGCGATCCGGGAAAATCCGGCCAAGCGGACAACTGAACTGCTGCAAAAAGTATTCAAATGACGCTGGTGCGACAATTCATCTATCGGGGCGATTTTTGTCCCAGCCTGTATCAATACTGAACTGAAAAGGAAGAAGCTCATGGTTGAACTGGGATTTATGGGAGCGGCCGGCGAGGTCACCGGCTCCATGCATGTGGTGGATACTGGGGAAGAAAAGATTTTACTGGATTGCGGCATGTTCCAGGGCCGCAGAAAGGAAGCCCGGGAGAAGAACCTCAAGTTTCCGGTGAAGCGCTCGGAATTCACCTCCATGGTGCTTTCCCATGCCCACATCGACCATTCGGGCAGGATTCCCATGCTGACCCAGAACGGGTTTGCCGGGCGCATCGTCACCACCCGGCCGACCCGGGACGCGCTGAACTATATGCTGCTGGACTCGGGCCATATCCAGGAATCAGATGCCCACTACCTGAATTACAAGGCGTTGCGCGGCTTTCTCTATCAGGCGGAGCAGTCCAAGTCCAAAAACGGCAAAACCATTTCCAATAAAGAGAAATCACAGATTAAAAATCTGCTCAAGAAAAATCCCTATGAACTGAATGTGGAGACCATTGTCAAACTCCAGAAAGAGCACGGCCTGGAGGTGGTGACGCCCCTGTACACCATGGAGGACGCCCGTCAGTCCCTTACCTATATTGACGGCTATCCCTTCGGGGTGCCGGTGACCATCGGATCCAATACCACGGTGAAGTTTTACGTGGCCGGCCATATTCTGGGATCGGCCTTTTCCCTGATCACCGTGGACCAGGGAGGCAAGAAGACCAGAATTCTTTACACCGGAGATGTGGGGCGGTTTGACAAGCCCATCCTCAAGGATCCCACCCTGGTCTTTGACGAGGAGGACCGGGACATTGACCTGCTGATCATGGAAAGCACTTACGGGGACCGGGAGCACGATCCTGTGGAGGACCTGGCCGGCAGTTTGAGCCGTGTGCTCACCGACACCGTGTCCCGGGGCGGCTCCCTGATCATCCCCTCCTTTGCCTACGGCAGGACCCAGGAGATTATTTACATCCTCCACGAGCTGTATGAGGCCGGCACCGTTCCCCAGGTGCCCATCTATGTGGACAGCCCCCTGGCGTCCAATATCACAACGGTGTTCGGCGAACATCCCGAGTCCTACGACAAGGAGACCCATGAGGCCTTCCTGGAAAAGGGGCTGAACCCCTTTTATTTTGAAAAGATTAAATTTGTGGGCACGGTGGAGGAGTCAATGAACCTGACAAGGGATACTTCTCCCCATGTGGTGATTTCCGCTTCGGGCATGTGTGAGGCCGGCCGGATTCTCCACCACCTGAGGTATAAGATCCATGATCCCAAGAATACCATCCTTCTGGTGGGATACATGGCACAGCATACCCTGGGACGGCGCCTTGAGGAACTGGGCCTGGCCCACGGGGAAAACGGCGGGGGAGAGGCTCCGGAAGTAAAGATCCTGGGCAAGGAATACCCCTTAAAGGCCAGGGTAGAAAAGATCGGCGGTTTTTCCGCCCACGGCGACCGACATGAACTCATGCGCATCGTCACCGAATCCAACCTCAATGTGAAGAATGTGGCCATTGTCCACGGGGAAACCGACCAGAGCGAGGCCTTTGCCGGCCGCCTGAAGGAAAAAGGGTACAATGCCTTTATTCCCAAACCCGGGGATACGTTTCAGATATAAGAAAAAATCACTCCAGGCCCGGAATCTTCCGGGCCTGTTTTTTTGCTCAGCCCCTGATGATGAACATACCCTGGTCCGCAGCCTGACGGGCCGCCCCCCGCCCCACCGTATCCTGGAGGATAAAGGGAAACCATATCCTGTCCATGTCCGGCCTGGCCGCAAAAAACTGGGTGGAAAGCGCCCCCATGATTTTTGAGTAAAAGGGGCTGGCCTCTCCCTTTTCCGCCTCCCGGGTCAGATCCATGAGAAAGGCCACCCGGGCAGTCCGGGTTTCCGGATCAAGGTCGGCTGCCAGAAATGGCGGTGAGGGCTGCCGGCCGTTCCAGCTGACCATGGCGGCCCCGCAGGCGGCGAATTCATCCAGGAGGACGTCGAGCTCCCCGCTTGCGAGATCCTGCCGGCAGCGGTTCACACATTTGCCCCGGGCAATGATGAAATTCAGGTTTTTTTCCTGGATATAGGCTTTAAGAAGCTGAATCTGGGGGGTGCCCCCGGTTATTACCGCTTTGATGTTTTCGGATTTCCACATTGCATTGTCGGTCCTGTTCAATTTATTGTCCGGCAGAAGGCATACCAGTATTTAAGGACGGTGTAAAGCGGTTTGCCTTCAGCATGGTTCCTTCCCGGGTAAAGGGGCAAACGCCCCCCGCACAGGCAGGCCTGCCCTAGAGGTAAAATGCCCAGGTAACGGTCACAAGAATGGCAATGTAGATGACGGCCAGAATGCCGCCTATTTTAATATAATCCCGTGTCCGGTATTCGCCGGGGCCCATGTACAGCGCATTGACCTGGTGGGTGGGCAGAATAAAGGAATTGGACACCCCGATGCCCACGACAATGGCTGCCACACGGGGATCGACACCGATTTGGCTGGCAATTGAAACGCCCAGCGGCACCAGCAGGGTGCAGGCACCGACATTGGAAATCACTGTGGTGAATGCGCAGCTTAATACGGCCAGGAGGATGAGCAAAAGCAGGGGAGACATGGACGGGCCCATGCCGGTGACAATGCTTTTGGCGATCCATTCGGCCGTACCGGTCTGGTCAACGGCCATGCCAAGGGGGATAAGGCCTCCCAGAAGGAAAACCGTGCGCCAGTCCACCGCCCGGTAGGCTTCGTTTATGGTGATCACCTTGCTGATGACCATGCCCACGGCGCCCAGCATGAGGCAGACGGACAGCGGGATGGGGTTATAGGGGCGGTTCTGAAAATAGAAACTGGACAATAGCATCAGAAAAAGGGATGTCCCAAAACAGAGCATGGCCCTTCCGGAATTTTCAGGCTTATGAAATTCTTCTTCAAAGGGGGTGATGATGATCAGGTTCTGGTGCAGCTCCTCCAATGCGTGAAATTGTTCCCAGGTGCCGTGGACCAGCACGGCATCACCGGCTTGCAGCGGCCGGTCCGCCAGCTCCTGGTAATAGGTTTTTCCGGACTGATGGATGGCCAGCGGATTTACCCCGAATGTTTCCCGGAAACGGATCTGCTTGATGGTCTGACCGATAAGGACAGAGCGGGGGGACACCACCCCTTCGACGATGCCCGCCATGGAGGGGTTGAACATATTTGCCTTGAAGCACTCCGGCTCTTTTTTTAACAGGAGCCGGTAGTCTTTTACGAATTTTTTCACCGATGCTTTAGGGCCGTAGACACAAAGGGTGTATCCCGGGCGGATCCGGTGTTCCGGAAGCGGGGCGATTTCACAAGCACCGGCAGATTTTGAAGCGGCCACGATGTTTACCATAAATCGGCGGCGGATGCCTGTCACCGTCAGGGGGAGCTGCCCTGGTTCAAAATCATCCGGCACAGAAATTTCAAACGGCCCGCGGATCATGGGATAAGCATCAAGTATGCCGTTTTCTCCATTGCCGTTGTCCGTTCCGGATGTGTTGGAGACTTTCTCCAGGGGGCGTCTGGAAAGAAACCCAAGGCCTGCGGTTGACAGATATGCAATCCCGCCCGCAACCAGGCTGAGGCCGATGGGCGTCAATTCAAGAAGGCCGAATTTGGGCATTCCTTCCGGTAAAATATCGTTGAGCAGGATCAAAGGGCTTGTACCGATCATCGTCAGGGTACCCCCGAGGATTGCGGCCATGCCGATGGGCATGAGCACCCGGGATATGGGGATTTTCAACCGGTATGAGGCGGCCATTCTGATGCCCGGCAGAAACAGCACCGCCGCCCCCGTGTTCTGCATGACGCTTGAAATGACAGCGATCAGGCCGGAGAAAATTATCGTCAGGCGCTTCGGGCTTTTGCCGACCAGTTTGAGCAGCGGCTGAATCATACGGCTGACCAGGCCTGCGCGGTTAAGTCCATAGCTGATGATCATCACCCCGATAATCGCCATCACCGCATTGCTGCTGATTCCCTTGAAGGTGTCCCGGGCGTTGAGCAGCCCAAGCTCCGGAAGCAGCACCATCATGGCCATGGCCACAACATCCACACGGACCCACTCCATAATGAAAAGCAGGACTGCAATGCCGATCACCAGCAGCATCAGCAGCTTGGTGTTGAGGTGGGTGTCGATTTCAACGGGCAGCCGGATCGCTCCCGTATCCTGGAATTGTGTTCCGTCCCCACGGGTGAGCTGGCCATAAATTTCCATCCAGAATTTGTAGTGGCCCGCACTGGTATGCTTGTTTACATGGTATTGCACGGTGGCGGTTAAGGGCTGGTTCGCAGGAGAGGGGGCGAATTTTATCATGATGTGGCGGCGGGGCCTTTCCGGATGGGTTTTATCAAGGAATTCGATGCCACTGTTTTCAGGGGCGGCGAGCCAGCCCATCAGCGGGGCTGCCTTATTCGGGGTCCACCCGACAGACGGCGGGCCTGGGGCCGTATTTCGCCTCAAATGGGCTGAAATCTCAAAGGTTCCGGTTTCACCCGTGATCAGCGGGGTGAGCAAGGGCATTTCAATCACAATATGGCGGGGCGCGCGGGAACCGTATGCGCTGCCCTTTTTCTCGGCGGGGGACGGCGTGGGGCCGGATGCTGCCCGGGCCATTGAAGGCCGGGGGGAGAAAAAGGAATCACCCGGGGTGACGATGAAGACAGCCAAGATCATGGCGCCGATAACCGGAAATGCCCATTTAAATCTTTGCATCCTAAAGATTGATCCTCAACAGAAGCAGGGTTTGGATTAAGCGTCTGGGCGGGCGGGAGTTTTTGGGGGATGGTTCCGTCAAAACGCCTTATTTATGAATAGAATAGAGACCCTAGGGCTGTCAATAAAAAGATAAAAATCTGTCTGGCCCTTCCTGAAGATAATCAGCAGCCGTTTTGAACGGCCTGTCCCGCCGGTACGATTACCCCACGCCGAATTCTTCGGGTTTCAACTGTGTGAGGTAATCGACCAGGGCTTTGTTCTTTGCGAATTCCAGTTTTTCCTTTTTGATGAAGATGTTGAAGTGGTCGGCCCCGGGCTTTATGCCCGGGAAGGGATCCACCAGGGTTTTGTCCACCAATTCCCGGATTACCGTGTACTTGGGGACAAAGCCGATGCCCAGGCCGGATACGGCGCCGTTGATGATCCCCCGGATATGGTTGATTTGAACCACATTTTTCAGGCAGGACTGTTTTTCTTCGGGGATGGCGGTGATGAAATTACGCCACCAGGCCAGCTGTTTGTCGCTGGAGAGAATGTTGACCCGTTCCAGGTCATCCAGGGTGCGGACGGCATGGCGTGCCAGGAACTCCGGTGAGGCAATGGTCACGTACTGCTCCTGGAAAAGATAAATTTTTTCCAGGTTGGGATGGTCATGGGGAAAGCAGTCGATGATCAGGTCCACCTCGTCCCGGACCAGGGGGGTATCCAGGTGGTGGGAAAAATAAAAATCCAGGTGAATGTCCGGGTTGGCGTCCAGAAAAGACCGGATGTGGTTGATGAGGATGGAGGTGCCGAATTCCACGGTGGCACCGAGGCGGATGGTGACCTTGGCACGCCTGCTGAACCTTGCCATGTCCTGGTCGGCCTTCTCAATTTCGTAGAAGACCTTTTCACAGGACCGAAACAGGGTGTGTCCGGCCGTGGTGAGGTCCAGGACCTTGCCCCGGCGCTTGATCAGCGGGGTGTCCACTGAGGCTTCCAGCTTTTTTATGGCATGGCTGACCGCCGACTGGGTGACAAAGAGCTGCTCGGCGGCCCGGGTGAAGTTTTTGACCTTTGCCAGGGTGAAAAAGGTTTTTAAGTGGTAGAGGTCCATGGTGTTTGTATGATCCTTATTCATAGTTATTATAAATATTATGAATTTTACTTTACCAACTCCATGGATATATTACAAGGATAGCCTAATCATCATTAATATATTCAGGGAGGTACAGCCATGGCCGACGTAAAAGGATTGGATCGTGCGGAAATAAACGAGATTCTTGAAACCTTGGGGCTCAAAGCGGTAAATTTCGGTGCCACATCCGGGAGCAGCACAGGCTGGATTGAAACCAGCGGCCCTGAACTGACCAGCTATTCTCCCATAGACGGCAGCCCCATTGCCAAAGTGCGCCAGGCGGACCGCAAGGCCTACGAGACGGTCATGGCCAGGGCTGAAAAAGCCTTTAAAACCTATCGCATGATGCCGGCGCCCAAACGCGGGGAGATTGTCAGGGACATCGGCAACGCCTTGCGGGAGAAAAAAGCGGCCCTGGGCGCCCTGGTCTCCCTTGAAGCGGGAAAGATCCGGGCAGAAGGAGAGGGCGAGGTCCAGGAGATGATCGATATTGCCGATTTTGCCGTGGGCCTGAGCCGCCAGCTTTACGGCCTGACCATGCATTCCGAGCGGCCCATGCACAGGATGTATGAGCAGTGGCACCCCCTGGGCATCGTGGGGATCATCACAGCCTTTAATTTCCCTGTGGCGGTATGGTCCTGGAATGCCCTTCTGGCCGGTGTATGCGGGGATGCCTGTCTGTTCAAACCCAGTTCAAAAACACCGCTTACCGCCATTGCCATCCAGAATATCATTGCCCCGGTGGTGGACAGATACGGCATTGACGGCATTTTTAACATGGTCATCGGCCCCCGGGACGAGGTGGGTGAACCCCTGCTCCATGATAAACGGATCCCTCTGATATCCGCCACCGGTTCCACCAATATGGGCAAGCATGTGGGCGAAGTGGTGGGCGGGCGGCTGGGCCGCTCCCTGCTGGAGCTCGGCGGGAACAACGCCATCATCGTCACCGAAGATGCAGACATGGACATGGCCATCCGGGCCACCCTTTTCGGGGCCGTTGGCACGGCCGGCCAGCGCTGCACTTCCACCCGCCGGATCATCATCCATGCCGAGGTGAAAGAGGCGTTTGTCAAGAATCTGGTCAACGCCTATAAGCAGGTGACCATCGGCAATCCCCTTGAGCCCGGCACCCTCATGGGACCGCTGATTGATGAGGGGGCGGTGCTGGCCATGGATCAGGCCCTTGAAGCGGTCACGGCCCAGGGCGGCAAAATCCTTTACGGCGGCGGCCGAACCCGTGTGGCGGGCTGTGAAAACGGCCATTATGTGATTCCGGCGGTGGTTGAGGCCAAAAACGAGGTTCCCATGGTCCAGGAAGAGACCTTTGCCCCCATTCTTTACATCATTGAATATGATGATTTTGATGATGCCATTGCGATCCACAACGGCGTGCCCCAGGGGCTTTCTTCTGCCGTATTCACAAGTTCCGTCCAGTACCAGGAAGGGTTTCTTTCCCACCGGGGCTCGGACTGCGGCATTGCCAATGTGAACATCGGCACCTCCGGCGCCGAGATCGGCGGGGCCTTCGGCGGCGAAAAGGAGACCGGCGGCGGCCGGGAGTCCGGTTCCGACGCCTGGAAGATCTACATGAGACGGCAGACCAATACCATCAACTGGGGCAGGGATCTGCCCCTGGCCCAGGGGATAGAATTCAACATTGATTAAATGACCTTGCAGCACTGTCATTAACCAAACAAACGCATTAATGAAAGAAAGAGGAAGAGATGAGCAACAGCGTATTTACATTACCCCAGCCCTATAACGAACCGGTTAAATCCTATGCCCCGGGGACGCCCGAACGTGCAAGATTGGAAGCAGAACTTGAGCGGCAGATGGGAATGGCGGTGGAGGTGCCTGTGGTGATTAACGGCGAGGCCGTTTACACCGGGAACGTACAGAACATTGTCTGCCCCCATGACCACGGCCATGTGCTGGGCAAGGTCCATATGGCCGATGACGAGCATATCCGTGCCGCCGTGGATGCGGCCATGGCCGCCAAACCGGCCTGGGAAGCCATGGACTGGCAGGAGCGTGCCGCCATTTTTCTGAAAGCCGCCGATCTGATTTCCCTGAAATACACCGCCAAACTCAATGCCGCCACCATGCTGGGCCAGTCCAAAAATGCCTTTCAGGCGGAAATCGATTCCACCTGCGAGCTGGTGGATTTCCTCCGGTTCAACGTGAAATATATGGAAGAGATCTATTCCAACCAGCCCGCCTCTGAAAAGGGCGTGTGGAACCGGCTTGAATACCGGCCCCTGGAAGGCTTCATCTTTGCCCTGAGCCCCTTTAATTTCACCGCCATCGCCGGCAACCTCAGCTCCGCCCCGGCCATGATGGGCAACACCGTCGTCTGGAAACCCGCCACCACGGCCGTGCTTTCCGGATATTACATCATGGAAATCTTCAAGGAAGCCGGAATGCCCGACGGGGTCATTAACTTCATCCCGGGCCGGGGCTCCCAGATCGGCAATATCCTGCTTTCCCACAGGGATTTTGCCGGCATCCATTTCACCGGCTCCACCGGGGTTTTTCAGACCCTGTGGCAGAAATCCGGTGAAAATATCGATAATTATAAATCCTATCCCAGGATCGTGGGGGAGACCGGAGGCAAGGACTATATTTTTGCCCACCCCACGGCAGATGTGGATGAACTGGTGACGGCCTCTGTCCGGGGCGCCTTTGAATACCAGGGACAGAAATGTTCCGCCTGTTCCCGCCTGTATATGCCGTCTTCCCTCTGGGCTGAAGCGGAAGGCAAGCTCAGGGAAAAACTGGCCGGCATTAAAATGGGGCCGGTCACGGATTTTAAAAATTTTGTCAATGCCGTTATCGACGAGAAGGCCTTTGACTCCATTGACGGGTTTATCGCAAGGGCGGAAGGCTCGGACGAGGCCGAGGTCATCATGGGCGGAGAACGGGACAAGTCCAAGGGCTATTATGTTGAGCCCACCATTATCCAGGCCAAGGTGCCCGGCTATGAATCCATGGCCGAGGAGATTTTCGGACCGGTACTCACGGTATACGTCTATGAAGACAAAGACCTGGATGCCACCCTTGACATTCTGGACAACACCAGCACCTATGCCCTGACCGGTGCCATTTTTGCCCGGGACCGGGGCGTGATCAACGATCTCATGGCCCGTCTCACCCACACGGCCGGCAACTTCTACATCAATGATAAACCCACGGGCGCCGTGGTGGGCCAGCAGCCCTTTGGCGGCGCCAGAAAGAGCGGCACCAACGATAAGGCCGGCAGCCTGCTGAATCTCATCCGCTGGACCTCTCCCAGAACCATCAAGGAGACCTTTGTGCCCCCCACGGATTACCCCTATCCGTTCATGGGTTAAAAAGCTGAACTAACTCAGCGCCCGGCTACGGGAAAATAGAAAGAACTGAGAATCGGTGTTTCTTGATTTTCAGTTCTTTCTGTTTTTTGGGGACAGTTAAATAAATATTTCCTGTCTTACTGAAAAACTGTGTTTGGACGAAAACTTGTCCAGATGCAAGGCGCAAGCAAGACTGAAACCGGAGCGTACTGTAGTACTTGAGGATTTCAGGCTTGTGCAGCAACGCGGCAGGTGGGCAATCGTCCAAACACTGCGTTTCGGGCAGAAATATATAGTATTCGCTTTTTGAATTTATTTATTCTTTGCGATGACCCAGATGGCATGTACAATGCCTGGAATATATCCCAGAAGGGTGAGCAGGATGTTCAGCCAGAAATGCTTGCCGATTCCCACCTGCATGAAGACGCCAAGGGGGGGAAGAATGATTGCTATAATGATTTTTAATAGTTCCATGTCCATTCCTTTTATTGGGGGTTGATATGGACCATTCATAGCAGGTTTATAAAAGAAAAGCCCAGAATAAATTGGACAAATCCGGGATTCGCCCTTACCTTATCGCTCAGTTTGCGTTTATATCCGTCAAGGATATTTTTTTTAATCGCCGGAAATGCCTTTCCGGTTACGGGTCTCCACGAGGATGAAGCGGGGCCAAAAAGGATAGATTATGACTGAAGCAATCAAATCAGGGGACACCATTGCCGTGGATTACACGGGTAAACTTGAAAACGGAGAGGTCTTCGATACATCCGAAGGCAAATCTCCCCTGACATTTACCGTGGGGGCAGGGATGCTGATTAAAGGCTTTGATTCCGCCGTTGTCGGCATGAAAAAAGGGGATTCCAAAACCGTTACTATCCCGCCGGAAGAGGGATACGGCCAGAGAAACGAGGATGCCTTTGTGGAAATCCCCAGAGCACAGTTCCCCGACGAGATTCCCCTGTCCGAGGGACTGGAACTCCAGCTTCAGGATCCCCAGGGGCGGCCGGTGCCGGCCCGGGTGGCGGAAATTTCCGACGATAATGTAAAAATGGATATCAACCATTTCCTGGCCGGCAAGACCCTGGTCTTTGATATCACCATCGCAGACACCGGACTGGAGCCCCCGGCTCAGGACTGCGGCTGCGGCTGCGGCACCGATGCCCAGGACTGCGGTTCAGGCTGCGAGGGCGGCTGCGGCTGCAATTAGCCTCCAACCAGCCTCCGGCTGTAGTGAATAAAAAAAAGGCCCGGCGCTGCTTCCAGCGCCGGGCCTTTTTTTATAATAGGGATCGCTCAGGGGTTAAACGGTTTTAACCTCTTCCTGGGACTGATCGAATTTTGCAAGGGTTTCCTGGCTGGGTTTCTCAGTCATCATGGAAACAACCACGATGGCGATGAAGGCCAGGATGAAACCGGGCATCAGTTCGTAAAAGTATTCCCCTTCGATTTTGATGTAATTTTTCACAACAAAGATGGTAACGGCACCGACGATCATGCCGGCCAGCGCACCGTACTTGGTGACCCCTCTCCAGCAGACGGCCAGGATGACCAGGGGGCCGAAGGCTGCGCCGAAGCCGCCCCAGGCGTAACCCACCATGTGGAGGATGGAGCCGGAATCCTTGGAGGCGATGAAAAAGGCGAGTACGGCAAAGGCCACAACGCCGATACGGCTGATCCAGGCTTTGGCACCGTCGTCATAGTTTTCAAAGAAGGGCAGATCCTCGGTCAGTGCAGAGGTCAGAACCAGGAGCTGGGAGTCGGCCGTGGACATCACTGCTGCCATAACCGCTGCCAGTACGAAACCGGCGAAAACGGGATGGAACAGGGCCGTGGTCATGGCCAGGAAAATTCTTTCTTTGTTCCCGTCGGGACCGGTGACGCCGGCCATGGGGACGATTTCGTTGTAGCCGATGCCGATGAGGCCGATGGCGGTGGCCAGGATCAGGCAGATGATCATCCAGGTGATGCCGATGCGGCGGGCGCTGGGAACGGCCTTTACACTTTCGATCCCGATGAACCGGGCCAGGATGTGGGGCTGGCCGAAATAGCCGAATCCCCAGGCCATGAGGGAGGCGCCGGTGATCCAGGAGGTGGTGAACTTAAAGGCTTCAGGTTTAACGGACACGATGGAAGCGCCGGAGCCGGAAATGGCGATATAGCCCAGGAGGGCGCAGAAAACCAGGGCGCAGAGCATGAGCAGGCCCTGGATCAGGTCGGTCCAGCAGACAGCCATGTAGCCGCCCAAAAAGGTGTAGGATACAACCACAAAGGTGGTGACCAGAAGTGCGGTCTGTTCAGTTGCGCCGAAACTGTGGGCAAAGAGCAGGGTGCCGCCCTTGAGGCCGGAGGCCACATAAAGGGTGAAGAAAAGAAGAATAACCACAGTGGAAACGATTTTCAGAAGGCCGGATTCATCGTCAAAGCGTTTGGCGATGAATTTGGGCAGGGTCACCACATCCAGTTTTTCGGTCATGGCTCTCAGCCGGCCGGCAACCACCAGCCAGTTGACATAGGCGCCGATGGTCAGGCCCAGTGAAATCCAGAGCCCCTCGCCGAGCCCGCCGGCAAATACCGCGCCGGGAAGTCCCAGAAGCAGCCAGCTGGACATGTCTGAAGCGCCGGCACTGATGGCTGTTGTGGCGGGACCCAGGGTCCGTCCGCCGATTAGAAAATCTTCATTGTTGCTTGTCCGCTTCATTGAGTAAAAACCAATACCCAACATTAACAGCAGATAAAGACCAAATTGTACGTACAACAAAATTCCCATAATTCTCCTATTCCCTTCTTCTTTATTTTTTGCTATATAGTCCCGCCGAACTCACTGCGGGGGTGATTCATAACCTCCGGCCAATCTCCTTTTCCGCTTTGTTTCACTACAGGTCATTTAAGCTGCCGGAATAATTCGGTTCCGGCTATAATGGTTTAACCATTGCTATAGTAAAGATTGTTATTTAGTCAAGGCTTTTTTTTGATTTGTCCGGCGCGGAATTATTTTTTTGTGGCAGGCTTGCAGACTATCTGTCTGAAATTAAATGACATTTTGCGGTGTGGGGTTTTGCCGGCAAGGTCCCTGGAATGGCGATCTGATCAGAAATTTGATATTTCTATCCGCCGGAATGGGGACGTACTGCTTCATTGGGACGGCAAAATTCGGAAAAGGGTTGCATGGGAGGAAAAATCCGCCTATCTTGAAAAGAATTTTATTTTCCAATTTAATTCATAGGTTTCGATTTTTCGGAGTATGGTGATGGATAAAAGAAGTCTGGTGCTTGCCGTTGATGATAAACCCCAGAATCTTCAATTTTTGGGAAAGCTGCTCTCGGACCAGGGGTATGAACTGGTCATGGCCGAAAGCGGCAGACAGGCACTTGACTTTGTGAAGAAAGAGGTGCCGGATCTCATCCTTTTGGACATTATGATGCCCGACATGGACGGGTATGAGGTCTGCAAGCGGCTGAAAAAGGATCTGGGCACCAGCCATATCCCGGTTATCTTTCTCACCGCCAAAACAGATACGGAAGATGTGGTTAAAGGATTTGATGCCGGAGGGGTGGATTATGTGACCAAACCCTTTAACTCCGCCGAACTCATGGCCAGGATCCGGACCCATATAGAATTGAAAACCCTGCGCGGCCTTCTGCCCATTTGCGCCCATTGCAAAAAAATCCGTGACGACGGCGGGTTTTGGGAAGATGTGGATGCCTATATTGAGACCCACTCAAAAGTGATATTTTCCCACGGCATCTGCCCGGAGTGTGCCAAGGGGCTGTACAAGGATGCCCGCTGGTATAAAAAGAAGCACGCCCCCGAATAATTTCACCCCGGTTTATCCATTGATTTTTGTCCTTCAGTTTTTGAATAGTTCAATTGCTTTTTTCATGGATTGCGTTATCTTATGGACGTTGATTTGACGTAAATTGACGTTAACCAGGTCGGCCCTGCCGGGTGAATTCCCCGTCGGGCCTCACCGCAACCACTGGAGCGACTATGAGTAACGTAATTGCCATGGCCGGCAAGGGCGGAGTTGGAAAAACCACTGTTTCCGCGCTGGTCACCCGATATTTTGCAAAACAGAATTCTGATCCTCTTCTTGCCATTGATGCCGATCCCAACTCCAACCTGGGCGAGACCCTGGGGCTGAAAATCGAAAATACCGTGGGAGATGTCCGGGAAAATTTCATGCGGGATCCCCAGGGGGTGCCATCGGGCATGGACAAGGTGCTTTACCTTGAGATGCTCATGAACCAGGTGCTCATCGAAGAAAAGAACTTCGATCTGCTGGTCATGGGCCGCCAGGAAGGCCAGGGCTGCTACTGCATGGTTAACAATATTTTAAACCGGTTCGCCGAAGAGCTGGAAAGCAATTATAAATACCTGTTGGTAGACAACGAGGCCGGCATGGAGCACCTGAGCCGCAGGACCTCCGGCAAGGTGGATATCCTGCTCATGGTCACCGATTACGCCCTGAGGGGCCTGCGGGCTGTGGGACGGATCAATGAGATGCTCGGCGACCTGAAACTGGAAGTCAAAGCAAAGGGACTGATTGTGAACCGCGCCCCGGAAACTTTAAGCCAGGCCTTTTTGGATGAAGTGGAACGGATCGGGGTGCCCATTATCGCCACCATACCCGATGACGGCAACCTCCTTGAATTTGATATGGAACAGCGCTCTCTCATGGAACTGCCCGACGACTCCCCGGCGGTTACAGCGGTGGACGAGTTGATGGCCAGGGTTCAGGAGGTCATTGCCTAATCATGGGCCATGTGTTCGATTTCAAAGATGCCGGCAGGTATGATGCCTGGTTTGACAGGCCTAAGCCCAGGCATGGGTTTGAGCTTGAGATCGGACTGACCCGTAAATTGATGAATCCCAGAAGGGGGCAGCGGCTGCTGGATATCGGATGCGGTTCCGGCATGAGCCTGGCTCCCTTTCTGGACGAGGGCATGAGCCTCACCGGCATCGACCCCTCTCCATATATGCTGGACCAGGCCGCCGCCCGCCTGGGCAGCCGGGTAGACCTGCACCGGGGACCGGCCGAAGATCTGCCCTTTGACGATAACGCCTTTGACACGGCGTTTTTTTTTACCAGCCTGGAGTTTACAGAACGCCCGGCCAAGGCCATTGAGGAGGCCTGCCGGGTGGCAAAGGATCAGGTGGTGATCGGCGTTCTCAACCGCTACGCTCCCCTGAACATGGCCCGCCGGGCAAAAGGATTCATCTCCCCCGGCCTCTATTCCAAGGCCCATTTTTTCAGCATATGGGAATTGAAAATGATGCTGAGATCCATTCTGGGCCGGGTGCCGGTGAAATGGGGCACCACCCTGCAATTCCCCTTTGTTTCCGGATCCTGGGCCGCCTGGATGGAGAACCGGCGCATACTGCAGAAATCATATTTCGGCACCTTCATCGCCATGCGCATCAAACCGGTGCCCAAGTTCAGAACCCGCCCCCTGGCCTTGAGAATCCGCACCCGGAAAATATATAAACCGGCCACAGGACTTGTGACCGGACTGAGGAGGCAATGATGGAAAAGGCAAAAGAGGCGTATCTCTACGACCGTCTGGAAAATGACGCGGTCCGATGCCGGATCTGCAACCATTACTGCAAAATAAAACCGGGGCGGCAGGGCATCTGCCGGGTCAGGGAAAATCAGGGCGGTAAACTGGTCTCCCTGGTTTACGACCGTGTGGTGGCCGCTTCGGTGGATCCCATTGAGAAAAAACCCATTTTTCATTTAAAGCCGGGATCGACGTCTTTTTCCATCGCCACCATGGGGTGCAACCTCAAGTGCAGGTTCTGCCAGAATGCAGATATTGCCCACCCCAGCGACCTGGGAACGGACGGGGGCGGCCCTGCCCTGGCCGGAAAGCCCTTCAGCCCGGAGGAAATTGTGGACCAGGCCGTTGCCCGGGGCTGCGCCAGCATTTCCTATACCTATACCGAGCCCTCTGTATTTTTCGAACTGGCCCTGGATACGGCCCGGCTGGCCAGGTCCAAGGGGCTGTATAATATTTTTGTGACCAACGGGTTCATGAGCCCTGAACTCGTTGAAATGGCGGCACCGGTGCTGGATGCGGCCAACGTGGACCTTAAGGCCTTTAACGAAGACTTTTATAAAAGATACTGCAATGCCCGGCTGGAACCGGTAAAAGAGACCCTGAAGCTGATGAAGGCAAAGGGGATGATGGTGGAGGTCACCACCCTGGTCATCCCCGGCCTCAACGACGACCCGGCGGAACTGGCCCGGGCCGCTGAATTTATTGCAGGGGACCTGGGAGCGGAAACCCCCTGGCACCTATCCCGGTTCCATCCGGCCTATAGGATGCAGGACCGGGGTCCCACCCCCGAGGCCACCCTGGATCTGGCCTGCGAGGCCGGTGAAAAAGCCGGACTCCACTATGTGTATACCGGCAATATCCGGGGCGCCCGGGAAAATACCTACTGTCCCGCCTGCGGGGCCCTTGGGGTGCGCCGGCGCGGCTATGGTGCTGAAAACTTTTTAACCCGGAACGGGGGCTGCCCTGAATGCGGCACCCGGATTTACGGAATTTATGAATGAGCGATTTAATGAACCAATTAATGAGTCTGGGAATAAAACAATTTACTGAGAAAACCCGGGATTACGGGAAAATGATTAAATTTACCCATACGGTCTTTGCCCTTCCTTTTGCCCTGTCCGCCGTGGTGCTGGCCTGGCAGACCCATGCCCCTTCAGCCTGGGATCTGGGCTGGATCCTGGCGGCCATGGTCACGGCCCGGTCTGCGGCCATGGGGTTCAACCGCATCGTGGACGCGGCCATTGACGGAAAAAATCCCAGAACAGCCATACGGGAGATTCCCTCCGGGGTGCTCTCCATGAGAGAGTCCATTTTCTTTGTCTGCCTCTCCGGCCTGGGCTTTGTCCTTTCGGCGGCAATGCTCTCCCCGCTTTGCTTTTTTCTCTCCTTTCCCGTACTCTTTGCCCTTTGCTTTTATTCCTATACCAAACGGTTTACCCCTTATTGCCATCTTTATCTGGGGTTTGCCATCGGTCTTGCACCCATGGGGGCCTGGGTGGCGGTCACCGATACCCTGGCACCGGGGGCGGTGTTCATGGCCGCAGCCCTCTGGACATGGATGGCAGGCTTCGACATTCTGTACGCCTGCCAGGACATTGATTTCGATCGGGAGCAGGGGCTGTTTTCCCTGCCCACTGTGCTGGGGGCTGAAAATGCCATGAAGGTCTCCAGGCTCTTTCATCTGATGACCATGGGGTTTTTTACGGCCATGTTTTTTGCCTTTTCCATGCATCCGGTGTTCCTGGGATTTCTGGCCGCCATCGGGGTCGCCCTGGTCATTGAGCACCGCCTGGTCAATCCGGAGGACCTGACCCGGGTCAACATGGCATTTTTCCACATGAATTCCATTGTGTCCCTGCTGCTGTTCATCGGGGTCCTCACCGAAACGGCATTGAGGTAGGCATGGGCGTCAACGCAGGAAAAACCTATGTGGTAGGCATCAGCGGTGCCTCGGGGGGAATTTACGGCATCCGCCTGGTCAAGGCCCTGGCCGAGACCGCTGCCCGGGTGCTTTTGGTGCTCTCCCACGGGGGAAGACAGGTCCTGGAATATGAACTGGCCATGGAAAAGGATGAGCCAGTTATTGATTTTTTGGCCCGGCAAGGGGTGGCAGACCCTGCACTGGAACGGGTTGACGTCTTTACCCAGGATGAGATTGCCTCGGCGCCGGCTTCGGGTTCCTTTATCCACCACGGCATGGCCGTGGCGCCCTGTTCCATGAAAACCCTGGCGGCCGTGGCTTCAGGCTATGCCGGCAACCTGCTGACCCGGTCCTGCGACGTGGCCCTCAAGGAGAGGCGTCCCCTGGTTCTGGTACCCAGGGAAACCCCCTTCAGCCTGATCCACCTTGAAAATATGACCCGGGCGGCCCGGGCCGGGGCCGTGATCCTGCCGCCGTCCCCCTCCTTTTATACCTTTCCCCAAAGCCTTGAAGACCTGGCCGATACGGTGGTGGCCCGGATCATGGATCACCTTGGCGCCGGCCACGATCTTTTGCCGCGCTGGGACGGGGGCCGCTGAAACCAATGGACGACCTTGTCACAGTGCTGGATGCCGTGGCGGATCGGAAGGATATCCGCCTGATCCTGGACCGGCTGGCCACCGCCGGACACAGGGTGCTGCTGGTGGGCGGTGCCGTGAGGGACGGACTGATGGGCCTTGTGCCCGGGGATGTGGATCTGGTCACCGATGCCCCGAATGAAAGGGTGGGACAATTATTCCGGGATCAGAAAACCCGGCTGGTGGGGGTAAGCTTTGCCGTGAACCTGGTCAATGGGGTGGAAGTGGCCTCCTGCCGGACCGGGTCGGATTTTCCCGTTTCAGACCTTTCCGCCCGGGACCTGACCATCAATTCCATGGCATGGGACCCTGCCCGCCGGATGCTTCTGGATCCCTTCAACGGCCGCAATGACCTTGAAAATCGCATCATACGGTTTACGGGAGATTCGGAAGAGCGGATAGCGGCAGATCCCCTGCGCATGGTCCGGGCCTGCCGGTTTGCCGCCCGGTTCGGTGCTGAAATAGAACCGGCATCCCGTGCAGCCATCCGGGCACGGCGCCAATGGATAGCCGACCGCACCGCAGGGGAGCGCCTCCGCATGGAAGTGGTCAAGGCCATGGCCCTGGCTGCCCCCTCTCAGTTTTTCAGCCTTCTCCATGAGACCGGCCTTCTGGCCCATATCTTCCCCAGCCTGGACCGGTGCCACGGCCTGGACGGGGGCCCCTTTCACGGAGAGAGCGTATTTGAGCACTGTCTGCTGGTGGGGGATGCCCTGCCGTCCCGGCAGCCCCTGCTTCGTCTGGCCGGGTATCTCCATGATACAGGAAAATTTGATGCCGCCCGGATCAAGGACGGTAAATTGACCTTTGCCGGCCATGAAAAGTGCCGGGAGGCTGTGGAAAGGGATTTGATGCGCCTTCGTTTTTCCAACAAAGAACGAGCATATATGCTCTCGTTGATACAGGCCCATATGCGTCCCCTCAATGCCGATTCCACCCCCAGGGCGGTGCGGCGGCTAATGGCCATGCTCGATGACCTGCAGATATCCCACCGGGATTTTCTGCGTATGAGAATCGCGGATAAAAAGGGAAATCTGGCCAAATCCCCCTACACCTTTCCGGATATCCGTATCCGCCTTCACAAGATCCGGGACGCCGTGGAGAAGCAGACGGCATTCAATATCAATGACCTTGAGATTTCGGGGCGGGAGATTCAGGAGATTCTGGGCCTGGAACAGGGGCCGGATATCGGCACTGCCAAAGCCCGGCTTTTTGAGATGGTGCTGGAAAATCCCCATCTGAATGTACATGGAGAGTTGATCCGGCTGGCCAAGGAGATGAAAGCATGAACCTTCACCCCGATTGTTACCCCTGCCTGGCGCGGAATGCCCTGGATGCGGCCCGTTTAAGGCAGGCCGTGGACCGGGCCGGAAAGATCCTATGGATCGGGGACAATGCCGGAGAAATCGTATTTGACAAGCTGCTCCTTGAAGAAATGGACTGCAGCAAAGTGGTGTACGGGGTAAGGGGCGGCCCCGTTCAAAATGACGCCACCATGGCCGATGCCAGGGCCGCGGGGCTGACAGATATGGTAAAGGTCATTGACTCCGGCACCGCCGTTCCCGGCACCTTTCTGCCGGATTGTTCCGCTGAATTCAAGGACGCATACCGGGCGGCGGACCTGATCATTTCAAAGGGCCAGGGCAATTTTGAAACCCTGGACTGCCGGGATGCCCGGATATTCTTTCTGCTCAAGGCCAAATGCCCGGTGGTGGCGGCCTGGGGCGGCTGGAACCTGGGAGATGTGGTGGTGAAGGGAACTGAAAAAGCAATTTAAACCGAAGTTACAAATCAAGCGCAAGGAAAAACAATGGGTGATATCGTTCTCATTAATATAAGCGGCAGGGACAGAACCGGGCTGGACGCCAAATTCACAGGTATCCTGGCCCAGTACAATGTAACCATCCTGGATATCGGCCAATCCGTGATACATGAGCATATTTCATTGGGCATTCTGGCTGAAATCCCCTGCGCTTCAGATTTTTCGCTGATCTTCAAGGACATGCTTTTTGAAGGGTATAATATGGGACTCTCCGTGAACATCACGCCGGTGGAACAGGAGAATTACGAAAACTGGGTCCATGCCCAGGGCAAAGAACGGCGGATTATCACTATACTGGGGCGGAATATCACGTCCCGTCAGATTTCCGCTGTGGCCTCGGTGATTGCCGACAACGGGCTGAATATCGATTATATCACCCGCCTGTCCGGGCGGCGATCCGTTAAGAAACCCTCCCCTGATTCCAGGGCCAGCATCCAGTTTTCAGTCTCCGGCACCCCCACGGATATCACGGACATGCGCGGGGAGTTCATGAAGATCTCCCAGACCCTGGGGATTGATATCTCTTTCCATGTGGACAATATCTACCGGAAAAACCGGAAACTGGTGGTGTTTGACATGGATTCCACCCTGATCCAGGCCGAAGTGATTGTGGAACTGGCCAAACTGGCAGGCGTGGGCGATGAAGTGGACCGGATCACCGAGGCGGCCATGCGGGGGGAGATGGATTTCAAGGAAAGTTTCCGCAGGCGGGTGGCCCTGCTGAAGGGACTGAAGGAAGAGGATATCCGCGGACTTGCCCAGCGGCTGCCACTTTCCGAAGGCGCCGGGCTGGTCACCCGGACCCTCAAAAACCTGGGATATAAACTGGGCATCCTGTCCGGCGGATTCACCTTTGTGGGGGAATACCTCAAGGATCTCCTGGGGTTTGACTATGTCTATGCCAATGATCTGGAAATCAAAGATGGTGTGGTCACAGGAGAGGTAAAGGGAGATATCGTGGACGGTGAGAGAAAGGCCAGTCTGCTCAGGGAAATCGCCCAAAGGGAGAAATTATCCATCCAGCAGACCATTGCCGTGGGTGACGGGGCCAACGACCTGCCCATGATCTCCATCGCCGGCCTGGGCGTGGCTTACAATGCCAAACCCGTGGTCCGGGAAAAGGCCGCCAACGCCATCTCCACCATGGGCCTGGACGGGCTTTTATACCTGCTGGGCATCCACGAACGGGAGATCAGCCAGTCCAACGGCAACGCCTGAGGGGCGGCAGGTCTGCACCAGTTATTCCCCGGGCTTTACTTCGCTGTAGGCGACCCCGCAGTCCGGGGTTTCAAATACCTTTACTTTTTTTACGGTTATTCTATCCGTGTTTAAGCACCTGCCCAGTTCCGCGTAGAGGAATTTTGCCAGGTTTTCGGCCGTGGGATTGATGCTGCCGAATTCAACCACATCGTTGAGGTTGGTGTCGTTCAACCGTCCCAGCACATCTCCCACCACCTTTTTAACGTCCTTGAAGTCCATACCCACCCCCAGACGGTTCAAGGTACTGCACCTGAGCTTTACCTCCACCCCCCATTTATGGCCGTGGGTTTGCGCACTTTTGCCGTCGTAGCCCCTCAGGGAATGGTCGGCGGTGAACTGGTCTTTCACATGGATATCATATACACCCGGCATAGGCATCTCCCGGAACATGCAATGGGTTGACGGATAAACAGAGCCTATCACAAACCCGGTCTGAAATCAAAACCGAGGCCGGAGCAGCTTCCGGGCAATGGCGTCTGTCACCGGAACAGCCACGCCCCAGGGCTGAATCCGGGTGTTACATGCGGCGGCCCTGTGGTGGACGGGTTTTATGAAACCAGCGAGGGTTTCATGAGTGTGGCAACCGTGTTGACCGCCGCCGCCCGGATAGCCGTCGTTGTCTTTTCAATATCCCGCACCAATACTTCCAGGTGGGCCTGTGTGGCCGGGTCCAGCCGGTCCCAGGTGATCCAGGTGTCTGTCAGTTCATCATGAACATAGGCACCAACCTCGACTTCAACAGATGTGGTTTCGTCCAATTCTATTCTCATTTGTTTTCCCGGTCTGCCATCAGGCGCCAAAAACGCCCGGCAGTTTTTTTTGCAAAAAAAAAAGCCCCTGATAAAAATCAGGGGCCTTGTATTATCTGGTAGCGAAGCAGGGACTTGAACCCCGGACTCTGCGGATATGAGCCGCATGCTCTGACCAACTGAGCTACTTCGCCAAAAAACTCGGGTAAGATATCATTGAGTTTTGACTTTGTCAAATGATATTTTAATTTTTTTGGTCCTGTGCATTAAAATGTATGACCTCTACCGTAAAATTAGTCAGATTCTCCGGCAGGTTGGAAAATACCAGCATAAACAGCACCGATTTTCCGGGCTTAACGTTTACATTGGCATTCTGCAGGCCGTTTTTATTACTCAATTGGCTTGTGATATCTGAAATATTGCCTTTCTTCAGTATCTCTTCGGGTACGATATTGCCGCAAAATGCGGTCTGGGTCCCGACTTTTGCCTTTTTCTTGTCCAGCAGGGTCCCCTTTACTTTGATGTTGCTGTAGGCAATTTGTGACGGATTGTCGATGCGCCCGGTTACAATGAATAATTCACCGGCTGTGGCGTTTGATACAAACCGGCCATTAATGCTGGGTTCGTTGGGTACTGGTTTTAATTGCGGTACGGGCTGGGGCGCCGGTTTCAGGGCATCCGTTATATATGGGATGTTGATTTGTGAAAGAAAAGGGATATCCGCTCCAAGTTTCAAACTGGCAATGTAAGCGGCAATAACCAGCAGAAACAGGAGAAACAGAATTTTCACGGGAGCGCCCATGGCGCTTTTTTTCCTTGCCGGTTTTTTTCCATCATCGGCAATGGCCGGGCCGCCAATGAGCATTTCGTCTTCAGTGTCGTCTGGGGCTTCCAGGTCTTCGGGGCCGGATTCATCGGAGATATCCGTAGGCTCCTCTTCCAGTTCCGGGTCCGGGATCACCTCTTCTGTTCCAGGATCCGAGTCAAGAACGGCGTCGTATTCGGCGAACTTTTCTCCATCTGCATCCTGGTTTGCAGCCTCTTCATCAAGTTCCGGAATCTCTTCTTCCATGAAAAAGTCCGGCTCGACTTCCAGTTCCAATTCCGGCTCGAACTCCTCTTCATCCAGGGCTTTGGGGGCGGCTTCAAATCCGTCTTCTATTTCAAGGTCGCCTCCCAGATCTCCAAGATCCTCCAGATCATCAAGGCTGTCTGATGATTCTTCAAATACGAGGTCTGCATCGGGGTCGTCTTCAAATACAAGTTCCAGCCCGTCATCAAGATCGTCGTCTTCCAATTGAATATCGTCCACGCCTGCCTGGGGGGCCTGCGGAGCATCTATATCCAGGGAAAGCCCATCGTCCTCTTCTCCGTCGAAACTGATTTCAATGTCAGCGGATTCCTCTGCCGGCGCGTCTGCCTCTTCAATGGGCTCTATATCTTCGATTTCCAGGTCCAGCGGTTCAAGGTCCAGGTCTCCTTCTGCCAGTTCCAGATCACTGTCTGCAAGGACGGGGGCTGCGCCCTGGAGGGCCGGTGCCGGCTCTTCTTCCAGATCTTGGTCGGGTTCAGCTTCGGGGATGTCCAGTTCCAGGTCTCCGTCGTCCGGTTCGGAAATGTCCATTTCTTCAGGAATATCCATTTCAAGTCCGGTGTCCAGGTCCTCTTCCTGGGGCTCGTCGAAATTTGATTCCGGAAAGTCTGAATCTTCAAAATCAGGGGCTTCGTCGAATTCCACCTCGTCAAAGTCGATATCCTGATCCTCGAAGTCAAAGCTCTCTTCCTGGGAAAATTCCATTTCAAGCTCTTCTTCGCTGTCCGGGGCGTCAAAAGGGATGTCGCCGGAACCGTCGTCGGCAGGAAGATTGTCCGGTTCATCAAAGTCAAAATCCACTGGAGCATCAAAATCCTCATCCCCGGTATCAGGCAGTTCGGGCAACGCCGTGAAAACATGTTTGCACTGGCTGCACCTTACCTTGGAGCCCTGGGGCTGGATCAGGGAATCGTCCAGAGTGAACCGGGTCGAGCATTTTTCACAGGTGATTATCATTGCACATCCCCTTATCTTCTATAATTTTAAATCAAAGATTGCAGGCAGATTCCTGTATTTTTCATTGTAATCAAGTCCATAGCCTACGATAAAGCCTTTTTCAAGGGAAAAGCATGAATAATTCACATCCAGTTCCACTTCCCTGCGCTCATGCTTGTCGATGAGGGTGCAAATCTTAACGGAATTGGGGTTGAGCAGCTTTACAAATTCAACGATTTTGTGCAGGGTCAGTCCGGTGTCGACAATATCTTCCACCAAAAGGACATCCCTGCCTTCAAGTTCAAGGTCGGGCTGTTTGGTGAATACGATCTGGCCGGTGGTGGAGGTGCCTTCATAGGAGGACGCACCGATGAGGTCGATCTCATGGTCAATGGTAATCTGCCGGGTCAGGTCCGACAGAAAAATGAAAGAGCCCTTGAGGACTCCCACAAGCACAAGGTCAAGGCCTTCATAGTCTTGGCTAATCCGTTTCCCGATTTCCCGGGTTTTTTCTTTGATTTCTGCTTCGGAAATCAGGGGAATGAATTCAGGCATGTTTGATTATAATCCTGTTTCTTTGAGTTGATTGATCAGTTCCTTCTGGTGCTGGTCTAAATTTTTAGGCATCATTATATTAACCACAACAAAGAGATCTCCGCAACCATTTCCTTTCATATGGGGGATTCCCATGCCCGGAAGCCTCATTTTTGCCTTGTGGCTGGTGCCGGGGGGCAGGGTGAGGTTGAAGGTTTTTCCCGCCGGCGTGGTGACCTCTATTTTGTCTCCGAGCAGGGCCTGGGTGAGGCGGACATCCCGGTCCATGGAAATATTGTTCTCCTCAATGGTCACGCCCTGGGGCAGGGTGGGGGCCGACTTAATATAAAGGTTGCCGGCAGGCCCGCCGTTGGGGCTGGGTTCGCCTTTGCCGGCCAGGCGGATCTTTTTGCCCTGGGTCAGGCCTTTGGGGATTTTGACCTCAATGGCCTTGGCCTGGCCGCCCTGGTTAATGGTAATGGTCTTTTTGCTGCCGTTGATAAGTTCATCAAGGGTCAGGGGGATTTCGTATTCAAGGTCTTTGCCCCGGACCGGGGCCTGACGGCTGCCTCCGCCGCATCCTCCTCCGCCCATGTTTCCGAAAAAGGGGTTGCCGCCCATGCCGGAGAATCCACCCCGGGGGCCGCCTCCGCCGAAGCCTCCGGAAAAACCGCCGCCCCGGCCGAAGCTTGCGCCGCCCCCGCCGAATCCGAACTCTTTGAGGATATCCCCGAGATCGAAATTCCGGAAGATGTCCTCCTGGGAAAACCGCTGCTGGAAGTCCGCCGATCCATAGGTGTCGTACTGCTGTTTTTTCTCCGGGTCCGAAAGCACGGCATAGGCTTCGGATATTTTTTTGAATTTATCCTCAAGGGCTTTGTCCCCCTTGGTTTTGTCCGGGTGGTATTTCAGGGCCAGTTTCCGGTAGGCCTTTTTAATCTCCGATGCGGAGGCTGTTTTATTAACGCCTAGGATTTTATAATAATCATCAGCCATTGTGTCTGTCGTCCTCAAAAATGGGGTTAAGTGTAATCAAATCGTTTTGAGTCTAAATGTAAGTGTCAACCCGTTGAAGTCAACCCGATGAATCAAGGGGTCCGGCCCTGGTGGAATGCGGTGATGGCCACCATGAGCACGGATATGGCTGCCGGGGTCATGCCGTCGATGCGGGAGGCCTGGCCCAGGGAGGCCGGCTGCACCCGGTTAAGTTTCTCCCGGATTTCATTGGAGAGGCCGTGGGCCGTATCGTAGGTAAATCCGTCAGGGATTTTGATTTTTTCCAGGTCCTGGAATTTTTTGATCTCATTGTACTGGCGTTTGATATAGCCTTCGTACTTGACCTCGATTTCCACCTGCTGGGCGGCCCGGTTGTGGACCGGTTCCGGTGGGGGGGATATCTGTTTCAGGATACCGTAGTTCAGTTCCGCCCGCTTGAGAAGCTGTTCTAGCTTGACCCCGTTGGTGATGGGGTTGGTATTGTGCCGGGCGAGGAATTCGTTGTTTTCCGTGCTGGGTTTGACCACGGCCTTCTTGACCCGTTCTGTTTCGACGGCGGCCTGGGCCAGGATCTCACGGGCGAAGTCCAGGGCCTCTTTGGTGATCAGCCCGTATTCAAACCCGGCTTCGGCCAGGCGCAGGTCGGCATTGTCTTCCCGGAGCATGAGCCGGTATTCGGCCCGGGAGGTGAACATCCGGTAGGGTTCTTTGGTGCCCCGGGTGACCAGGTCGTCCACCATCACGCCCATATAGGCCTGGGACCGGTCCAGAATAAAGGCCGGCCGCTTCTGGACCCGGGCAGCGGCGTTGACGCCGGCCCACAGCCCCTGGGCCCCGGCCTCCTCGTAGCCTGAGGTGCCGTTGATCTGGCCGGCCAGGAACAGGCCCCGTACCTTTTTGGTTTCCAGGGCCGGGGTGAGTTCCATGGGATTGATATAGTCGTATTCAATGGCATAGGCCGGCCGCATGATCTGGGCCTGTTCCAGGCCCTTGACGGAACGGACCACCTGGTACTGGATTTCCAGGGGCAGGCTGTTTCCCAGGCCCGAAGCGTAGATCTCCTTGGAGTCGATGCCCTCGTACTCCAAAATGACATGGTGGGACTCCCGGTCCGGGAATTTGACGATTTTGTCTTCAAATGAGGGGCAATACCGGGCCGACTGCCCTTTGATATGGCCCCCGTAGAGGGCGGAGAACTCAAGGTTTTTCCGGACGATCTCGTGGGTCTGTGCATTGGTCTCCCCCATGAAACTGGGCAGCATGGGGGTGGTAATTTCCGTGGTGGTGTACGAGAATGGCTTGGGCACCTCGTCTGAGCCGTGGACGTTGAACTGGGAAAAGTCAATGGAGTCGGCATGGAGCCGGGGCGGGGTCCCGGTTTTCATCCGGCCCACGGAAAGACCGATTTTTTCAAGGTCCCGGGCCAGCCCGATGGAGGCAAACTCCCCGGCCCGCCCGGCTTCGATTCTGGATGCGCCGATGTGGACGGTGCCCCGTAAAAAGGTGCCCGTGGTGATGACGATGCTGGGGGCGAAATATTCAAATCCCGTCTGGTCGGCAAGACCCTTCACCTCGTTGTTTTCAAGGATCAGGATCTCCACCATGGCCTGCTTCAGGTCCAGGTTGTCCGTCTTTTCAATCCGGGCCTTCATGTGGCGGGAGTACATATTTTTATCGTTCTGGGTCCGGGTGGAGTGGACGGCCGGGCCTTTCCGGGTATTCAGGGTCCGGTACTGGATGGCCGATGAATCCGTAATCTTGGCCATCTGCCCGCCCAGTGCGTCGATTTCCTTAACCAGCTGGCCCTTGGCCATGCCGCCGATGGAGGGGCTGCAGGGCATGGCCGCGATCTTGTCCATATCAATGGTGAGCAGCAGGGTGTCACATCCCATGCGGGCGGATGCCAGGGCAGCTTCACACCCGGCATGGCCGGCGCCGACCACAATAACGTCGTATCTGTTTTTGTAAAAATTCATAACCTCCTAAAATACATTATATATGGGGCGTGGGTCAAGATTATTGGCGTGTTTTTGAAAAATGGCGGAGGCGTTGGCGGCTAACCTTTCGAAAACAAATGTTTCGTGGTACTTTTACGCCAGACATATTTTTAGAGGGGGCGCCGATTCAATCAAGGATCGGCAGCCTGCGTCTAATGCCATTGGGCAATAGGGATTAACTGAGAATGAAATTGGTATCAAAATTGTTGCAGCGACTGAATCCGCCGCCCTTTTCAACTGAAAAGGAAAGCAGAAAAGCTTCGACCCTTTTTTTGATAATAAAGGCGAGTTTTATTGGGATTTCCGTTATCCTTGGCGTCCGTATCATGGGGGCGGAATCGGAATTCTATCTGATTCCCCCTCTTTTGGCCAGCCTCGGCCTTCTGCTGTTTTCTCATTTCCTTCTTTTGTCAAAGCGGCTCGAACCGGCTTCTTACACCCTGGTCGGAACATTCCTTGGCTTATGCTGCTATCTTGTCATTGTTGGCGGGAATGGTTACCATGACACCGCCCTTTTCGCCGTACCGGGCCTTCTCATAGTGGCTGGCATGGTATTGAGGAAAAAGCAGTTTTACATATTCACTTTGGTGCCATTATTATTGATCGCCCTTCTTGTTGTGGTGGAAAACCTTGGCATCTACGAGACAAAATTTTCCCACCTGGTTTCTCCCTATGACGGCATTGATATTATTGTTGTCATTGCGATTACCGCTCTTTCAGTCCGCATCCTTACGGATAATCTGGTCAGGTCGCTCCAGCGTGCAAAAAGAAACGAGAAGGCACTTCAGGAAAGCGAAGACAAATACCGGAACCTTGTTCAATATGCCCCAACCGGGATCTACGAATTCGATATGGAGAATTTGGAATTCATTAGCGTCAACGATGTGATGTGTGAATATACCGGATACTCAAAAGAGGAATTTTTAAGACTCAATCCCTTTGATATTTTAAGTGATGACAGCAAGACCACCCTGGAAAATTTAATTAACACGGTTTTTTCAGAAAATCCGGAAGAACTGGCTGCGGAATACAAGATCAAGGGGAAGAATCAGAGGGAATTCTGGGTCTTGTCCAATGCAAAATTTTTTTATGAGGCGGGGGTGCCCAAGCGGGCCATGGCGGTTGTCCATGATTTGACTGATATCCGGCAGTCGGAAGAGGAACGGCACAAGCTTGAAACCCAGCTATACCAGGCGCGCAAAATGGAAGCAATCGGCACCCTTGCCGGGGGGATTGCCCATGACTTCAATAATATTCTTTCAGGGATAATCGGATATTCCCAATTGGCCAAAAACCATGTGGATAATCCGCAAAAGGCGATCAGGAGTATTGATCAGTCACTGAAAGGGGCAAAAAGAGCGGCCGAGCTTGTCCAGCAGATATTGACCTTCAGCAGGAAGACCGAATACCAAAAAAAGCCTTTATGCATATCCTTTGAAATCAATGAGGCGTTAAAGCTTTTACGGTCTACCATCCCCAGCACCATTGACATCGTGAAGAATTTGAATTCCGAATCCATGATTTCTGCCGATCCGGGAAAGATTCATCAATTGGTCATGAACCTTTGCACAAATGCATATCATGCCATGAAAGAGAGAGGGGGGAGGCTGACAGTCATTTTGACGGAGGTTGATATCCTTGGCCCAAAGCAATCGCAAAATGGAGACATCCTTCCCGGAAAATATGTGAAACTGGAAGTCAGCGATACAGGACACGGCATGGGCGAAAAGGAAATAGAAAAAGCTTTTGACCCTTATTATACAACAAAGCAGATGGGCGAAGGGACAGGCTTCGGTCTTGCAATTGTTCAGGCCGTTGTGGATGAACATGATGGCCATATAGAGGTGAAAAGTGATCCTGGCAAAGGAACCCGTTTCTACATCTATTTTCCGATTGTTACAAAGGATGTTGAGCCGGCGGATTCCTCTATGGAGGGGCCCGCTTCATTAACAGGAAGTGAGAGAATCATGTTTGTCGATGATGAAAGGCCGATCAGGGAAATCGCCAAGGAGAGTTTAGAAAATCTTGGATATGAAGTGGATCTGAGCAGAAACGGCTTTGAGGCGCTGCAGGCGGTTAAAGAAGATACCAGCCGGTTTGACTTGATCGTCACCGACATGAATATGCCTGTAATGGCAGGGGATGTACTCACTGCTGAATTGAAGAGTTTAAACCCTGATATCCCCATTATCATGTGTACCGGATTTGGCGATACCATGACCGAAGAAAAGGCCGCAGCCCTTGGTATCAGCGCATACCTGGGAAAACCGGTGGAGATGGTGGATCTTTGTCAAAAAATGCGTCAAGTACTGGATGAAAAAAGATAGATTGACTGGGCTTTACAGCCATCATCAATGTTGTTATGCTCTTTTTAAGCAAACGCTCCAACCGGTTCCAGCCAGATTGTTTTAAAGTCAATTCATCAAAACAAAGTAGGTAAGGGATGCGTTTATCGATTCAAATCATATTGTTGTCCTTTGTCATGGCCTTGTTTTCAGGTCCGGTCAATGCCGAGACATATGTTTGCGGCATTGCTTCGGGGTATCCCCCCTATCAGTTCCAGCGCTATGGGACGGCCGCCGGATTGGATGCCGAAGTTGCCAGGCGGATTGGCGAAAAGCTGGGTGTGGAACTGGTTTTTTTTCAGGGAGATTGGGACGATGTCTTCAACCAGTTGCGATTTGGGAAGATTGATTTTATCGCAGGCATGGAAATCAATGAGGTGCGGATGCAGCTCTTTGATTTCAGCCCCCCTTATTACCATCGATATGATGCTGTTTTTGTCCGGGAAAATGAAAGACAGATCCATGGGGTCAAAGATTTATATAACAAGATCATTACAGGCGACAGACATTCATTTTTGGAATTGAGATGGCAGAAAGAGGGCATCAAGGATAAAATCCGGATTATGCAGACCCCAAGCAAGAGAAAGGCCATGCAGTTGCTGGAGGCCGGCAATACCCAGGCGGCCATCATGCCCAGGGCCGTGGGACGTTTTTTGGCAAAGGAGATGGACCTTCCGGTTAGAATCCTGACCACGTCGGATGCGGGCTCCCCTGTCGCCCTGGCAGTTAAAAAGGGGGAACAGGGTCTGCTGGAAAAATTGAATGCCGCGCTGGATGAATTAATTCGGGGTGGAGAACTCCAACAACTCAAAGACAAATGGCTTTAACCCGCCTTGGCCGGCATCCGGCCGGCACCATGAATAATTTCCTCGTTATTTTCAGCAGATACAAGTGGAGATGAAAAAAAAATGGGTTTCTGGTATAGTTCCGCCTTGAAAAATGAATAAGGGAGGCAGGAGCCTGAATGGAAAAAAAGAAACGGTATTCGGATTATAATGCGTATCTGAGGAACCTTTACGGGGAGCGGGTGCAGAAAATTTCAGTGGATGCGGGGATGACCTGCCCCAACCGGGACGGCACCCTTTCCCGGGCTGGCTGCATTTACTGCAATGCCAAGGGGTCCGGCACCGGGGCCTTTGCCAGGGGCCTGTCCATCCGGGAGCAGATCGAACAGGGAAAAATTCCGGCCATGAAAAAATACAAGGCCAAGAAATTTCTGGCCTATTTCCAGTCCTATTCCAATACTTACACCTCGGCGGCCCATATGAAATCCATGTACGATGAGGCCCTGTCCTGTGAGGGGGTGGTGGGCATGGCCGTTGGCACCCGGCCTGATTGTGTGGATGAGGAAAAAATCGCCCTCATTGATTCCTATGCCAAAGATTACCTGGTCTGGCTGGAGTACGGCCTGCAGTCCGTGCACAATTCTTCCCTTGATATCATCAACCGGGGGCACGATTTCAAAGCCTTTGAGGAGGCCATGGCCCTGACTGCGTCCAGGCCGAAAATCAATATCTGCACCCATATCATTCTCGGCCTGCCCGGGGAAGACCGGCAGATGATGCTGGACAGCGCAAAGGTGATCGCCGACCTTGGGGTGAACGGGGTGAAGATCCACCTGCTTTATGTGATCCGGGGGACGGCCTTGGAGCGGATGTATGAAAAGGGGGGCTATACCCCCCTGACGCAGAATGAATACGTTGACCTGGTATGTGATTTTCTGGAGCGGCTGCCCAAAGATGTGATTATCCAGCGGATTACGGGGGACCCCCATGCCGACGAACTGGTGGCCCCTTCCTGGGCCGGCCGGTACAGGGAAACCTTTAATATGATCCAGCGCACCCTGGAGGTCCGGGATTCATACCAGGGGAAATTTATTATTTAACCGCAATAAACGATAAGGGGGCACGAAATGAGTAAAGTTGAAATCCGTACCCAGGGACATGTCCTGCTCATGGGGCTGAACCGGCCGGAAAAAAGGAACGCCTTTGACCTGGAGATGTACCGGGAACTGAGTGCTGCATACGGCCGGCTCCACCGTGACCCTGAACTGCGCTGCGGGCTCCTTTACGCCGAAGGGGAGCATTTTACCGCAGGACTGGACCTGCCCCAGTGGTCACCCTGTTTTTCCCGGGGCAGTTTTCCGGAACTGCCGGAGGACGGGCTGGACCCCCTAGGGCTGGACCCTTCAAACCAGGTGGGAAAACCCATTGTCATGGCGGTCCAGGGTATCTGTCTGACCCTGGGGATTGAATTGCTCCTGGCCACGGATATCCGGGTGGCAGACAAGACCGCCCGGTTCGGCCAGATCGAGATCAAGCGGGGGATATATCCCGTGGGCGGTGCCACCGTACGGCTTCTTCAGGAGGTGGGGTGGGGCAACGCCATGCGCTGGCTGCTCACGGCCGACGAATTCACCGCCGAAGACGCCCTGACCATGGGCCTGGTTCAGGAAGTGGCGGAACAGGGGCAGGCCCTGGATCGCGCCCTCGGGATTGCCCAAACCATTGCAAAACAGGCGCCCCTGGGCGTCGCCGCAACCCTGCGCTCCGCCCGAATCGCAAGGGTTCGCGGGGAGCAGGCCGCCGTTGAGCGGTTGCTCCCGGATTTGCTGCCCCTTATGTCGAGCGATGATGTGAAAGAAGGGCTGGCCTCTTTCATGGAGCGGCGGGAGGCCCGGTTCAAGGGCATATAAGCGGGAATGGCCCAGGGCTTTCGGTGGAAAAAATTTTGCATTGACTTTGGGCCTATTCAGGGATATCTATCTTTTTTGATCATATATATAATTAAACTGGATTGCCGGTTCTCGTTCTGTGTGTCCCATGTTCTGAAAATTCTGACAGTCCTTTGAACCATACCGCCTTGTCGGGCGGGTCGAAAAAAGAGCGTCAACTATGGGTAACAATGTTCTGATTGTGGATGATGAGCCCCGGTTTGCGGCCTCATTAAAATGCTTATTGGAGAAAAAAGGAATTGCGGCTCGGGTATCCTTGAGCGTGGCCGATGCGCTTCTCATGTTTCGCGAAAATCCGGTCAAAGTCGTCATTTCAGATATCCAGATGCCCCGGCAGAATGGATTTGATCTGATGACGGATGTAATCGGTGAAGACAGTCTGACCCAGTTTATTTTCCTCACCGGCTATCCCAGCATCGATTATATCAAACAGGCTTTCCGCCGGAATGCATTTGAATTTTTCAAAAAACCCATTGAGGATGTCAATGTACTGGCCGGCGCCGTGGCAGAGGCCCGTATCAATTACGACCGCCTGAGACAGGATCGGTATACACAGCAGAAACTCCAGAACGAGGCGGCCGTGTTCGGCCACATTCTCGACGGCATCGACACCGGCGTCCTGGTACTGGATATGTCATCCTGCCGGGTGATTTTTGCCAACCGGAGGTTCAATCTGGAGATGGGGCACCCGGAGGACCTGAATCTTTCCGGCAGAAAATGCCTGGAGGTGATCCCGGGGCGGAAAAAGGATCCCTGCCGGGTATGCACCAATTCCCGGATCCTGGACCACCTGGGACGGCCTGCCGGCTCCTTTGAATGGGAGATGGAAAATCCGGTCACCGGCAGCCGATACACGGTCATGGATAAGGCCATTCAGTGGATTGACGGCAGGATCGTCAGGCTGTCCACCTTTTTCAATATCACAGAAAAAAGAAAGCACGAGATTATGTTCAGGGCCTATGAGAAAAAGGTGAGGCGCCTGGCAGAGCTGGAGAATATCGAAACCCTGGCCGGAGGCATTGCCCATCAGTTCAACAATTCCCTCTCCGTTATATCGGGAAACCTGGAGCTGATGGAATTGGAAATGGCCCGGCATGAGAAGAAAATACCCTATACCCGCGCCATGAAGGCCTCTGCCGAAAAAATGGTGGATATGACCGCCTCATTGCTTGCCTATGCCAGGGGGGGCAAGTACCGGGTCCGGGAACTGCGGTTCCATGAAATGGTCAACAGGGCCCTGCATCAGCTTTCCCACGATATTCCGGATCATGTGCAGATCAATAAACAGGTGCCGGAAGCCGGGCTCAGGGTCCGGGTGGATATGGGGCAGATCCGGACCCTTTTGGGCAATATCATTGAAAATGCGGTGGAAGCCGGCGCCGGACGGATTGATATCAGCGGGAGCGGGAAGCCCTCGCCACCGCCCCGGCTCAATGGCACCGACAGGGGAAAGACGGGCCATGGCGCCTACCTCTGCCTGGAGATCCGGGACAATGGCCAGGGCATGGACAGCGATACCCTGGAACGGGTGTTCCAACCCTTTTTCACCACCAAATTCCAGGGCAGGGGGCTGGGGCTGGCGGCGTCCATGGGCATCGTGAAGGGACATCAGGGATTCATTTTCATGGAATCCGAGCCCGGCCGGGGCACCCGGGTATCGGTTCACCTGCCGGTATGGGCCGGTGAAATCCCCGCCATTAAGCCCGAGCAGAAGGGCTTCCGGTTTCAGCATTCATAAACCACTCCGGTCAGTCTTTTACAAATTTTACGGCGTCCGCCTGCCTCGGCCCTGGGTTCTGTTTTGCCAGGGTCTTTTGCATGGGCGCCTCCCACCATGGCCCGCCAAGGCGGTTAAGGGTGACGGTTTCTCCGGCGGCCGGGGTGGCTATGGTGACCCCGGCGGCATCTGCGGCGGCCTTTAGCCGGGCCATGGGCTCATACCAGGGGTGGAGGGCCAGGTTGAATGTCCCCCAATGGACGGGATGGAGGATGCGGCCCCCCAGGTCCAGATGGGCCTGCACCGTTTCTTCGGGATACATGTGGACCCCGTGCCAGGCAGGGTCATAGGCCCCGCATTCAATGAAGGTCATGTCAAAGGGGCCCAGGGCTTTTCCGATGGCGGCAAATCCATTGAAATACCCGGAATCTCCTGAAAAGAAAATGTTATAGCCGGGAGATGCGATGACCCAGGAGGCCCATAGGGTTTGGTTCCGGTCCATCAGGCCCCGGCCGGAAAAATGCTGGGATGGGCAGGCGGTCACCTTCAGTCCTCCCGGTATCTCCATATCATCCCACCAGCCCAGGGCCGTGATTTTTTCCTCCGGCACCCCCCAGGCGGCCAGGCGGCGGTCCACCCCGGTGGGGACAATGAACCGGGCGGCCTTGTCCTTGAGGGCCAGGACGGTGAACTTGTTGAGGTGGTCATAATGGTCGTGGGAGATGATCACCAGGTCCACCCGGGGCAGATCTCCGGGGGCCAGGGGGGGCGGGCCGTTGAACCGGCCGGGCCCGGCAATGGTCACCCTGGATGCCAATACCGGGTCCAGGAGAATCCGGAAACCGTCCATGTTGACCATGAGGGAAGAGTGGCCCAGCCAGGTGCTGTTGAATTCCCCTTTTTCCCGGCGGGAAAAGGGGGCGGTATCCACCGGGGATACGGGCAGGGCGACTTTGGGCGTCCGGTTGTTTTTTGAAAAGATAAACTTGACGGCGGCAGCAAGGGTGCCGCCCGCATCCATGTCCGGTGACCGGCTGTCAAATGTCTGTGCTGATGTGGTCATAACAACTCCTGTGGCGATTAATACAATGATTATAATGGCTGAAGGTTTTAATTGAATGTTCATTTAATAATCATTTAAAATTTTTTGTTTAACGCTTTACGGCATCCCAGGCCAGGTTAAATGCCGTCTCAATACTTTTGTCTGTCAATTCAAAATTCGTACAGAAGCGGGGGTTGGCCAGGGCTTTAACCGGATAGAACATAAAGGCGGCAAGGATGTCAAACTCCACGTCCTTGAGTATTTTCTGTTCAATCCCCCGGGTCATGACCCGGAACATGGGGGCAAAATATGCTTCCACCTTTTCCTTGTCCACCAACCCGCTGTAAGGAGAGTTGGCGAATTGCTCCATGTACTGGAAATATGCCGGATGTTCCGAGGCAAAGGCAAAGGTGTTCATCCACAACTGCTGCAGGCAGTCCCGGATGGGCAGGTCTTCATTAAAGCCCCTGAGCAGGGTCCGGCTCATGAGTTCTTTGATTCTGACATAGGTGGAGACCAGCAATTCCTCTTTGTTTTTATGATAAACGTAGAGTGTGGCCGGGGAAACCTTGGCCGCCTTGGCGATCTTGGATACGGAACTGGCCGCAAAACCGGTCTCGTTGACCATGGCCACCGTGGCCTGGAACAGGGCCTCCTGTTTTATCTCGTCTTTTACTCTCATGGAAAGATAAAATAAACGATCATTCAGTTATTGTCAACCTGGAAGGCAAAAATAGTTCAGGGCCTGCAGATGCCGCAGGGAGAAAATCCTTTGGCAATGGCCGTATCCCGGTGGGAAAAGACGCGGGTGCAGTTTTTGCAGTTAAAATACCGGCAGGAGGGGCGGTGAAATACCCGGGATGACGTATTGCCCCTGTACGCCGAGGCCGCGGCCATACGGGGCCTGGCCTTGTGTGCCGGCGCAGTTGATTGGCCCGGTCCCCAGATATTCAGCCCCCGGGCCCGGGCCCCGGCCTGGGCCGCTGTGAATTGGTTGTGGTAACTGGGGCTGGTGCCGTATTTGGTGTAGTAGGGGGACCAGCCCTTTTGTACCAGTTCCAGGTTGAAATTTTCATGGTCGATGAATACATAGGCCAGAAGCCTGCCGTATTTTCCCCGTTTTCTGCCTTCGAATTCCAGGGCAACCCGTTGGCCTGCCAGACGCTGCCGGGTATAGGCGGCGGCTTTTTTGCCCATCGGGGTATTCCGGGAGGCATCCGGATGCACCGATTCCGGGGTGTCCACATTGAGCAGCCTTATTTTTTCCCGTTTCCCTTTATAGAGGACGGTGATGGTGTCCCCGTCCACCACCTTGACCACGGGGCAGACCGCCCTTCCGGCTGAGGACCTGCCGGGAAGAACGAGCAGGAGGATGAGAACCAGGGCCAGACAGACGGTTCTGGCCGCCCGGAAGCAATAATTACAGGGTGCGTTGTTCATGGTCACAGCGAGAGGTCTCGTAAAATGGATTCAACTCAGTTCCGGCAGGCGATTCAACAGGGGTGAGGCCGGGGTTAACCTTTCAGTCAAAGACTAGGTGTCGCTGATCAGGTCTGTGAACGCATCCTGAAGGGTTCGGGTCACAGGGCCGGGGGCACCGGTGCCCACGGAAGCGCCGTCAATGGACACCACCGGGGTAATTTCCGTGGTGGTTCCGGTGATAAAGGCCTCGGTGACCTTGTCCAGATCTGTCCTGAAGACGGGCCCTTCCCTGAAGGCCAGTCCCTTTTCTGCGGCCAGTTCCAGAATCACCTTCCGGGTGATGCCGTGGAGGATGTAATTGGAGGCCGGGGCCGTGACCAGGCAGCCGTCCATGACGGCAAAGAAATTGGAGTGGGTGCCTTCCATGATTACCCCGTCCCGGACGAAGAGGGCCTCTTTGGCACCCTTTTCAACAGCTTCCTGGTTGGCCAGGACATTGGCCGTGAGGGCCACGGTTTTCATGTCGCACCGGGCCCATCTGTTGTCCGGCACCGTGATCACCGGGATGCCGTCTTCCCGGGAGGTGACGGTTCGGGTGGGGTCGAAGAGGGCCGCGGAGGCGAATACCGTGGGCGCCGGGGACGGATCCGGGAACGCATGGCCCCGGGGCGCCACCCCCCGGGTGATCTGGAAATAGACCGTGGCATCTCCCTTGAGTTCGTTTTTCTCCAGCAGGGTCTCGGCCACCCCCTCCAGGTCGGAAAAATCCGTCACCCCCAGCCGCA
This sequence comes from Desulfobacter sp., assembly GCA_028768525.1. Classification (NCBI taxonomy): domain Bacteria; kingdom Pseudomonadati; phylum Thermodesulfobacteriota; class Desulfobacteria; order Desulfobacterales; family Desulfobacteraceae; genus Desulfobacter; species Desulfobacter sp. Next base: position 4,193,164 of record CP054837.1, read on the forward strand.
GATGGGCGGCTCCCGCATTGAGGCGGTCAATATGGTCTTTGGCCCTGAACAGTTTTTTCCGGTAGGCCCGGATAACCTCATAGAGACCGTCGGCAAATAAAAAGCCCCGGTCGTCCGGAGAAATGGTGATCTCGTCCTTTTCCAGGTATTCACCGTTGAAATATGCAATCATTCTATTATTATCCTTGTCTTTATTATTTAAAAATAGGAAGAGCCGTCCCAGCAGTGGGTACAAAGCTTCTCCTTGGGCAGGCCCACGGCCCGGACCAGGTCGTCCAGGGTCTGGTATCTCAGGCTGGTAAGTTTAAGGCGTTCCACTATTTTTTCAAGCATCCGGCCGTGTTTTTCAGATCCGGCCACGGCATAGTCCCCGAGATCGGCGTCGTCCCTGCCTTCCAGCTCATAGATGGCCCTGCGGCCGGCCAGGTCCAGGGTGGAACGGGAGGTGGAGAAGTTCAAAAATTCACAGGGGTGGATGAGGCAGGGGCAGGCAATGCGCATGTGGACTTCTCTGGCCCCAAATTCGTAGAGGATTTCGGTATTGTCCTGGAGCTGGGTCCCCCGGACCACGGAGTCGTCGCAGAAAATAATCCGTTTGCCCTCAATGATCTCCCGGACGGGAATCAGTTTCATCCGGGCCACAAGGTCCCGCATTTTCTGGTTCTGGGGCATGAAACTCCGGGGCCAGGTGGGGGTGTATTTCACATAGGGGCGCATATAGGGGATGCGGCTTTCATTGGCAAAGCCGATGGCATGGCCGATGCCCGAATCCGGGATGCCGGCCACCAGATCCGCCCCGCAGGTTTCGTTTTTGGCCAGGGCCGCTCCGCAGTTGTAGCGCACCTGTTCGGTATTGATGCCCTCGTAGGTGGATGCGGGGTAGCCGTAATAGACCCAGAGAAAGGAGCAGACCTGCATCTTTTCCCCAGGGGGGCGCACCTGCTCAAAGCCTTCCGGGGTCATTTTGATGATTTCCCCGGGGCCGGGAAAGTATGCGGTTTCAAATCCAAGGTTTGAAAAGGCACTGGACTCGGAGCTGACGGCACAGGCGTTTTCCCGCCGGCCCATGATGAGCGGGGTTCTGCCCAGGCGGTCCCGGGCCGCATAGATGCAGGAATCGGTAAGCACCAGCATGGAGCAGGAGCCCTTGATCCTTTCCTGGGCCAGGGCGATGCCCTCTTCAATGGATGATCCCCGGCAGATCAGGGTGGCCACAAGTTCCGTGGGATTGATGCCCCCCCGGCTGGTTTCGGCAAAATGGATGTTGCCCTTAAGCTCTGCGGCGGCCAGTTCTTCCAGGTTGGCGATTCTGCCCACCATGACCACGGCAAACTGCCCCAGGTGGGAGTGGATGATAATGGGCTGGGAATCGGTGTCGCTGATGACGCCCAGGCCCATGCGTCCCGTAAGCCTGTCCAGACTGGATTCGAATTTGGATCTGAAATAGGCATTTTCCAGGCTGTGGATGGTCCGGTTGAACCGGCCCTCCCCGTATGTGACCAATCCGGCCCGCTTGGTTCCCAAATGGGATAGATAATCCGTTCCGTAAAAGAGTTCCGTATTGCACTCCGCCTTTGACGCACATCCGAAAAGACCGCCCATCTCAACAATTCTCCGTCACTTTAGATTCAATGCCGCGTTAACAAAACATCCCTCACTTAATCGAATCATTAATGTAAATCAATCTTTTTATTCGCCGGGTTTAATCCGGTGTGATGGAAATATTACCGGGGGGAGAGGGGCAGCCGGATGATGAACCGGGTGCCCTTGCCGGGCTCGGAATCCACATCCATGGTGCCCTGGTGGTTTTCCGTGATGATGAAATAGGAGACGGACAGCCCCAGGCCCGTGCCGATGCCCACGGGCTTGGTGGTGAAAAAGGGCTCGAATATCCGTTTTTTTACGTCCGGCGCCATGCCCGGGCCGTTGTCCTGGATTTCAATGCGGAGCATCTCCGTCTGTGTTTCATGGGAAAGGCGGAGAATGAATACGGATTCCCCGGGATGGTCCGCCATGGCCTGGGCCCCGTTGTTCAGTATGTTCAGCAGGACCTGCTGGATTTTGCCCCGTTCGCAGGCAATAAAGGGGACATCCTCTTCATATTCTTTTTTTATGGCAATGGTTTTAAAGTCGTAATGTTTTTTCAGGTCGTAGTCCGTGGCTGCGATGTCCAGGGTTTTGTCCAGGAGCTGGACCGGGTCGCAGGTGGAGAAGGTGGCGTCGCCCTTCCTGGCAAAACTGAGCATATTATTTACGATTTCGGCCATGCGGGTGCCGGAGTCGGTGATGGACAGGATGATCTGGGGAATTTCCCTGGCGTCCATGAAGGCTTTGATGGCCGCCATGGTGGTGCCGGTTTCCTCGGCCGCCTGTATATTTGCGGGCATTGCGGTGTCGGTGAGGCGGTTGGTCAGCAGGGAGGCATTCTGCATCACCCCTGCCAGGGGATTGTTGATTTCATGGGCCATGCCTGCGGCAAGGCCGCCCACGGATAGCATTTTCTCATTCTGGATCAGAATCTCTTCCATGCGCATGGTTTCTGTAACATCGTCGATACGGAGCACGGCTCCCCGGCCGCCGGACACGGGAAATACCGTTATGGTTTCAAAGCGGGTGCCGGCCTCTTTAGAGGCATGGGGGGTTTTCAGAATCTGGCCCGATAGGTTCGCCTCCAGGCTCTCTTTTATCCGGGCCAGATGATGTCCGATGCGGGGAAGACAGTCTCTGATCGGGCTCCCCATGGCTGTTTCTGCATCGATTCCTGTTTCATCTCCGGCTTTTTTATTCCAGAGGGTAACGGCCATGGCTGTATCGATACCGATGATCATTGAGGGCATGGAGTCAATGATATCGGCCAGGTAGCTTCTCAGGTCCTCAAGTTTTTTTTCGGTGTGTTCCCGGTTTCGGATTTCTGAATGAATCTCATTTTGATAGGCATCCAGGCGTTCCATGAAACGGTTGAAGCTCATGGACAGCTTTCCGATTTCATCCTGCCTGTTTTCATTGAGCCAGTTGTGACCCATGGGGGAGGTCAGATCCCCATCGGCCCCTTTTTCAAAGCGGCGGATGAATTGTCGCAAGGGGCGTGTGATGGAGGTGCTCACCGCCATGGCCACAAAACCGGTGATGATCACCGACAATACCAAAATGATGATAAAGCTGGTCCGCAGTTCGGAAAGGGGGGAGAAGACTTCCGCCGTATAGGAAGAGGATGCAACTATCCAGTCAAATTCAGGAATATAGGAAAAGGCGACAAATTTTTCCCTGGGAACCGGTTCCGAGGGGTTCTTCCAATGATAGGTCAGATACCCGTTTTTTTTGCGGATCATCTCCTGGACAAAGTCAACCTGGTTGACGTCCCTGATGTCATAGAAGTTGCCTTTAACCTCTGGATGGATGATGGTGTTGCCCTGTGTATCAAATATGTAGGAATAGCCGGTTTTTCCAAAGGTCAGCCCCAGGACCTGGTCTCTGAAATCTTTAATGGTAACGAGCCTGGAAAATTCGGATTTATAGGAGGAGACGGATATAATCCAGTCCCAGGGTTCGAAATAGCTCATGTACATAGCTTTGGGCCGTGCCTTTTTTTCGCCTGGATTTTTCCAGTTGTATTCCAGATATCCTTTTTTGCGGCGGATCTGTTCCTGGATGAACGCCCAGCCGGCCACATTGGTCCCCCTCACCCCGTCACGGGGGTGGATTACGACTTTCCCACTGCTGTCGATGCAGTAAATATAGCCGGTTTCTCCGACGGTCTGGCTGAGCAGGGTGCGGGCCGCCTGTTCCCTGGCCGCGGCCTGGGAAACGCCCTTTTGTTGGGATTCCAGGTAAATGTGGGTGACGATTTCAAGATTTTTTTCCGCAATGGCCCGCAGGTGGTTTTTAATGGAGACCATGGCTGCAGTTTCCACCATGTCGGTGATGGTCTGGTTGGACTTGTTCAGTTCCGCCCGGATCCGGTCCTCAATATTTTTTTTGACCTGGAAGAAAAGAAGGGTGAAACTGGCGGCAAGGATAATGATGGAAACCGTTGCAAAACTTAAAAACAGTTTATTTCGTATGGATAGGTTTTTAAATACCATCAGTCCATCTCAAAGGCCTTGAATCCCTTGGACCTCACCGGGATAAGGGAGCTGCCATCGTTTTTGATAATGAGGCATTCGATGTCGGCCAGGCCGTTGACCAGGTCAATGGCGCTGTCCGTATCCATGACCATCAATGCGGTGGCCAGGCCGTCGGCAATGGTGCAGTTTTTTGCGATGACCGACGCGCTGACCACCCTGTTGTCCACCGGGTATCCTGTGTCAGGATGGATGATATGGGAATAGGTTTTGCCGTTGATCTCGAAAAAATTTCTGTAATTACCGCTGGTGGCAATGGCCATGTTATCCAGGGTCACCACCCGGTAAAGCCCGGAATTGACGGTGCCCTTTACCGGGCGTGAAATGCCCACGGACCATGGTTTCCCCTTTATGTTCCGGCCGCCTCCGGCCAGCTCCCCGCCGATTTCGATCAGATAGTCTGTAATGCCGGCATCCGGAAATAGCCGGGCGATTTCATCCACCCCGTACCCCTTGGCAATGGAGCCCAGGTCCAGGGTAAGCCCGGCCTCGGTTTTGGTCAGGGTCCGGCCTTTGAGCACCAGTTTATCGAAACCGGTGCGGGCCAAAGCCGCTTTTATCTCCCGGGGAGCCGGCAGGGCCGGTGCCTTGTCCCTGACGCCGAATCCCCAGAGGTCCACCAGGGGTTTGACCGTGCCGTCCCAGGCCCCCCCGCTTAAGGCGTGGAGCCGGCGGCATTGTTCCAGCACCCTTGAAAAATCCGTCGACAGTTTAAACGGGGTATGGGGCGGACCGGCGTTGAACCGGGATATCTCACTGTTTTTCTGGAACATGGAGAGCTGGGTGTTGACCTCCCTGAGCCGGATGTTAACCTTTTTTTTCCACAGGGGGAGAGACACCGGTTGATTACTGATAAATTTAATCCGGTAAAAGGTGCCCATGGTTTTGCCGGTGAAAACATACTCCCTGGCGGAAGCAGTAAAGACTGTGGCGACCAGAAGGGTGGCAAGCAGTATGACGGAAAATAGATGTATTCGACGCATTGTTTATCTTTACCCCAATAGAGTTGGCAAGATCATTATCATGGTGTTTCAGGGTACTATATCCGCCAGGGGAGTTCAAACCAAAAACCTCAATCCCCGTGAAATAATAGTAAGGGGTTCAGATGGCCCGCCGCGCCCGTGGACAGGGCCATTTAAGAATCGTAATAAAAGAAGGGGTAGGAATCCCACAGCACCGGCCCTGCCTCGGGTCAGATTTTACTTTTTCAATATCGAAATCAATGCCAAGAACAATGTCGCCATGGCGGCGTTTCATTTCATCATAGGCGCTTGTAAAGTATCGTTGTTTCCCTGATAGAAACGACTTGACATATACCACATAGTGGTAAAACTCATCATAAGGGTTTGTTGTTCAAAGTTGAATTTCAACTATAGCAGACTTACTTACGAAGAAAATTTTTATTGAACATAGAGGGGAAAAATGAAAAAAGTACTGGTTCTATATTACTCAATGTATGGTCATGTTGAAACAATGGCAGACGCTGTGGCTAAGGGGGCTGGTTCAGTCGATGGTGTCGATGTAACAATCAAAAGAGTGCCAGAGATCATGTCTGAAGAGATCGCGCGCAATGCTGGTGCCAAAATTGAGCAAGACGCCCCTATTGCGGACCCAAAAGAATTGGATCAATATGATGCAATTCTTTTTGGCACTCCCACCAGATTTGGAAACATGGCCTCCCAAATGCGCAACTTTTTGGATCAAACCGGGAGTTTATGGATGGACGGTGCATTGGTCGGCAAGGTCGGCAGCGTGTTTACAAGCACCGGGACAGGCGGTGGAAATGAAACCACAATTCAGTCATTCCATACCACACTTTTTCACCATGGAATGATCGTCGTCGGGTTGCCATATTCCTGTCAAGATTTAATGGATATATCGCAAGCAAAAGGCGGTTCCCCATTGGGCGCCGGAATGCTTGCAGGTGGAGATGGGTCAAGACAAGCCTCTGAAGTCGAATTATCAATGGCTCAATTCCAAGGCAGGCACGTTGCAGAAACGGTGAAAAGAATGTCCTGAAGTCCTAATCCAGTTAAATCCAGCCGGCCCAGAAAAGGATTGTTTCGCTCTAATTTTTGGGTCGGCTGATTTAAACCATTGTTCCTGTCTTATCTAAATGCGTGACTCCATGTATGCGGAGATGCTCCCTTCCCCCGGCGTGCATAAATTGGTATGATGCCCCAAAAAATAAGGATGGGAATAGCCCTATGCAATTGTTTATAGATTTTGAGGAAATGACCCGGGTCTTTGCCCAGGCAGCCGGCCAGGACCGGTTTCAGCTCTTTGAGCATGAAACCTATGAACTGCTGTCCGCCCTGGGATCGGAATCTGTGCCTGAATACCTGCTCTTTGCCAGGAACCACCGGCTGAATTCCGATGTCCTGGTGCCCTTTTTCGGGGAAAAGGTGGTGCTCAAGGTGGTCAGCCCCGATGTGGTGCACAAGTCCGATGTGGGCGGGGTCAAGGTGGTGCCCAAGATGGCCGGCAAGGTCAGGAGCGAAAGCCGGCGCATGGTGGACACCGTGTCCGAGCGGTTTGCCCGGGTGGTCGAGGCGAACCCGGACGCGGACCTGCCCCATTACCGGGGCCTGTCCGGCCGGAAGCTGCGGGATGCGGTGAACCGGCGGATCCATGGGGTGCTCATCACCCAGTACCTGCCCCCGGAATCCGATGCCCTGGGCAATGAACTGCTGGTCAGCCTGAGGTGGACGAGGGAATTCGGCATGGTCATCACCGCGGGGCTGGGCGGGACGGACACCGAACTCTATGCCGAGCGGTTTCGTCTGGGCCAGGCCGTGATTTCCGCCTCAACAGCCCATGTCTCCGGGGAGGCCTTTTTCGATCTTTTCGCCAAAACCATTGCCTATGAAAAGCTCTCTGGCCAGACCCGGGGCGGGGAGCGCCTGGTTTCCGACGAGCAGCTTGTGGAGTGCTTCGGGGCCTTTATCGCCGTGGGCAATTATTTTTCCCCCATGAACCCAAAGGCCCCCTATGTGATTGAGGAGCTGGAGGTCAATCCCTTTGCCCTGGTGGATTACGAGATGGTGCCCCTGGACGGGCTGTGTAAATTTTCCCTGCCCTTCCGGCCGCCGGCAGCCCGGGGCATCGACCGCATCGGCAGTTTGCTTCATCCCCAAACCCTTGCCATCATCGGGGTGTCGGCCACAAAGATGAATTTTGGCAGGAATATTTTAAAAAATTTGATCCGGGCCGGATATGACAGAAAGAATATCACCATTGTCAGTCCCAGTGCCAAAGAGATCGACGGGGTGGCCTGCGTCGAGGAGATAGGGCATCTTGGGGGGGTGGATCTGCTTGTGGTGGCCGTGGGCGCGGCCCAGGTCCCCTTTTTAATCGACGAGATCATTGACAACAATCTGGCCCGGAGCGTGATCCTCATCCCCGGCGGCATGGGGGAAACCGAGGATTCCCGGGAGCGGGCCCATGCGGTGACGGCAAAGATCCGCATGGCCCACGGCCGCAAGGGCGGGGGACCGGTCTTTTTAGGGGGGAACTGCCTGGGCATGATTTCCCGTTCCGGCGGCCTGGATACATTTTTTACCCCGGATGCCTGTGCGCCCAAGCGCATGGACAGGCCGGCGGCCCCGGTGGCCCTGATCAGCCAGAGCGGGGCCTTTGCCCTGGTACGCATGGCAAGCCTGGCCGCAGGCGATCCGGCCTACAATATCACCGTGGGCAACCAGATGGACCTGACCATCGGGGATTTCATCACCTATATGGCCGATGTCGATGATGCCGGCATCATCGCCGTCTACGCCGAAGGGTTCCAGGATCTGGACGGTCTCCATGCCTGTACCGGGATTTTAAAGGCGGTGCGCAGGGGCAAGGAGGTGCTGGTGTACAAGGCCGGCCGGACCCCCGAGGGGAAAAAGGCCACCTCCGGGCACACCGCATCCGTGGCCGGGGATTATATGGTCTGTACCTCCTGTCTCAGCCAGGCCGGTGCCCTGGTCACCGATTCCCTGGAGGAATTCGACGGCCTGGTGAACATGGCGGCCTATCTGCACGGCAAGGCGATCACCGGATTCCGGGTGGGGGCCATGAGCCCTGCGGGATTTGAAACCGTGGGCATTGCCGATTCCCTTGAATCAAGGGATTGCTGCCTTGAACTGCCCCCCTTTGAGCCGGTGACCCGGGATGCCGTGGCAGACCTGTTCGACCTGGCCGGCCTGGCTGAGATCATGGATATCAAAAATCCATTGGATCTTACCCCGGCGGCACCGGACGGGGTGTATACCGGCATTATTTCGGCCATGGCGGCGGATGATGCCATTGATGCCGTGGTGACCTCCCTGGGGTCCCTGGCCCCGGCCACGTCAGACACCCCGGCCCCGGACGCTGAGGACGGATTCACCAGCGGGCCGGAAAGCCTCTCCGCCATCCTGCCCGGGATTGTCCAGAACACCAGCAAGCCTGTGGTGGTATTTAACGATGCGGGCCGGGCCCACGAAGGGCTCAACCGGCGGCTCAGGGACAAGGGCATACCCGTGTTCCGGTCCTGCAGCCGGGCCATGGGGCTGCTGGCAAGGTATACGGCCTACCGGCTGCGCCTGGAAAATATCCGCAAAACCGGCGGGGAATAAGCCGCTGTAATTTTAAATTAACGTTTTTGCATGAAAATGGAGACCCCTATGGACGTTCCCGTTGATTATAAGGGAATCACCGATATCTTTACCCGGGCCTGGGACCAGGGCCGGGATTTTCTGTTTGAATACGAGGTCTATGAACTCCTGGCCCGCTCAGGGGCGGAGACCCCCCCAAAGGCCCACCTCATTCCCCGGGGGGCCAGAAGTTCCGACGAGGAACTGACGGCCCTGCCCGGGGATAAGGCGGTGCTCAAGATCGTTTCCCCCTATATCATCCACAAGACAGAGGTGGGCGGGGTGAAAATTGTCGAGAATACCCCCAACAAAGTACGGTCGGCGGTGCGCCGGATGGTGTACGAGGTGCCGGAAAATTATGCCGCCCATATGGAGCGGACCCCGGACCACCTGCCGGCACACTACCGGGGGCTTTCCGGCGACGCCCTGGTGGCGGCGGTGGCCGCAGATATAAAAGGGGTGCTCCAGGTCCAGTTCATGCCCCCGGATTCATCGGCCTTCGGCAATGAGCTCATCGTGGGACTGCGCCACACCCGGGAGTTCGGCACCGTCCTTTCAGCCGGCTTGGGGGGCACGGACACCGAACTCTACGCCAAACGATTCCGCAAGGGCCAGGCCATCGTGGCAACGGCAACGGCCATGGGGGACGGGGACAGTTTTTTCCAGCTCTACCGGCGGACCATTTCCTATCGGAAGCTGGCCGGGCTGACCCGGGGCCAGCGCCGCATCGTCACCGACGAACAGCTGGTGGAATGTTTTGAGTCCTTTATCCGCATGGGCAATTATTATTCCAGGCAGAATCCGGAGGCGCCCTTTGTCATTGAGGAACTGGAGATCAATCCCTTTGCCTTTACCGATTACCTCATGGTGCCTTTGGACGGGATGTGCCGGTTTGCAAAAAAGACAAACCTGCCCGCAGGCCGCCCCACGGCAAAGATCCATAACCTGCTCCATCCAAAGAAAATCGGCATCATCGGGGTTTCAGGCACCCGGAAGAATTTCGGCCGGATCATCCTGGACAATATCCTGGCCGAAGGGTTCAACCCCGATGATATTGTGATTTTCAAACCGGGCCAGGATGAAATGGAGGGCATTACCTGCCTGCCGGACCTGACTGCCCTGCAGTCAGATGCGGCGGGCGGTCAATTAGACCTGTTTATCGTGGCCGTGGGGGCCGCCCAGGTCCCGGACCTGGTGGAGGAGATCATTGAAACCGATGCGGCCCACAGCGTCATGCTCATCCCCGGCGGCATGGGGGAGACCGAAGAGAGCAAGGAGAGGGCCCGAAAGGTGCTTGCCATGATCGACGAGGTCCGGGTGAACAGCAATGGGGATCCGGCCGGGCCCGTATTCCTCGGCGCCAACTGCATGGGGGTGATTTCCCGGCCCGGCAGCTACGATACCTGGTTCATCCCCGAGGAAAAACTGCCTAAAACCAGGGAGACCATGGCCTGCCGGGCGGCGCTGATCAGCCAGAGCGGGGCCTTCATGCTTCACCGCAGCCACCAATGCCCCCAGCTGGCCCCGGCCTATATGATTTCCATGGGCAACCAGACCGACCTCACCCTGGGGGATATGGTGGATTATTTCAAGGATTCCGACCAGGTGGATGTCATCGCCGTTTACGCCGAAGGGTTCAACGACCTGGACGGCCTGGCCTTCTGTCGGGCGGTACGGTCAGCGGTGCTGGCGGGCAAGGAAGTGGTCTTTTACAAGGCCGGCCGGACCCCCGAGGGCATGGCCGCCACCTCCAGCCATACCGCCTCCCTGGCCGGGGACTATATGGTCTGCGAAAGCTGCGTCTCCCAGGCCGGCGCCGTTGTGGCCAGAAATTTCAGTGAATTCCAGGAACTCATGCTCCTGGCTGAAACCCTCAGCGCCAAAAGGGTGAAGGGCAACCGGCTTGCCGCCGTGAGCGGGGCGGGATTCGAAGCCGTGGGCATGGCCGACTCCATCCTTTCCGACGATTTTGCCATGAAACTGGCCGACATTGGTCCCGATACCCGGGCCGCCATAGAAGGTATTTTAAAGGATAAGGGGCTTGACCGCCTGGTGACCCTGAACAATCCCCTGGACATCAATCCCTCTGCCGATGACGAGGCCCACGGGGAGATTGCCGCCGCGCTCACCCGGGACCCGGGGGTGGATGCGGTGCTCATCAGCCTGGATCCCATGTCCCCGGCCATGAAAACCCTTGAGCCCGGCACTGACGGGCCCTTCAGCATGGACCTGCCCGGGGGCATCCTGGAACGGATGGGCGCACTGGCTGCTGAAAGCCCGGTGCCCGTGGTCACGGTGGTGGACGGGGGACGGCTCTACGACCCCCTGCGGGACGCCCTCATGGCCAAGGGCGTGCCGGTGTTCAATATCTGCGACAAGGCCGTGGCCGCACTGTCCCTCTATATCCAGGGACGGCTGAGGGCAAAGACCATCCGCATCAACGCAGGGGGCAACCCTTAAATAAAGCAAAAGGAAGTCATTAGATATGAGTGAGATTCAAACCGTATACCTGACCCGGTCCCCTGTGGAACTGTATAAGGTGCTGAAATTTGAAAACCTGGTGGCCAGCGGCGGAGAGGCCAAGCACCTCATTGCCGACGGCCTGGTATGGGTTAACGGAAATGTGGAAACCCGTAAACGGAAAAAAATCTACCCCGGCGACACCATAGAGTTTGAAGGCATCTGCCTGAAAATGGAGATGGAAGGCTAGGGTATGCCCAAAATAAAGAGCAAAAGATACGAGCGGGTAAAACACCTGCCCAATGTATTCATACCGGAACCGGAGGGTAAACCGGGCAATGACACCTGTCTGCCCTGGCTGGCGGAACCGGCACTGCCCGGCAGACTGATCCTGGAACTGGGCTGTGGCAAGGGGGAGCACAGCCTGCACTTTGCCACGATCCGGCCGGATGCCTGTGTGGTGGGGGTGGACATGAAAAGCCACCGCCTCTGCGTCGGGGGTGAAAAGGGCCTGGCCGCGGGGCTGGACAACCTTTTTTTCCTCAGGACGGATATCAGCAGGGACCTGGAAGACTATTTTTGCGCCGGAACAATTGGCGAGATCTGGATCACTTTTCCGGACCCTTACCCCAAACAGCGGGGGATCAAGCACCGGTTGACTTCCCCCGGTTTTCTGGCCGTCTATGCCAGACTCCTGGTCCCCGGGGGCACCGTCCATTTGAAAACCGACAGCGATCTGCTGTACACCTATACCCAGGAAGGGGTGGCCTACTGGGGCGGACGCATTCTGGCGGAGACCCGGGACCTTCACCGTTCAAACCTGTCCGGCACCGGTGCCGGACAGATCCTGTCCGCTTTTGAGGGCAAGGCCCTGGACCGCGGGGAGACCGTTAAATATTTAAGTTTTACACTGAACTGATTAAATGAGCTATTTAATTGTCGGCCTTGCCGCTGTTGTTGTATCCGGTCTGACCCTGTTCTCCGGATTCGGGCTGGGCACCCTGTTGATGCCGGTGTTCGCCCTTTTCTTTCCGGTTGAAACCGCTGTGGCGGCCACCGCCCTGGTTCACGGGGCCAACAGCATTTTTAAAATGTTCGCCGTGGGAAAACATGCGGAACGTACCCTGGTGCTCATCTTCGGGCTGCCGGCCATTTTGGCGGCCGTTGCCGGGGCAAGCATGCTGATCGTGCTGGCCGGATTCCCCGAACTGCTCCGGTATGACATCGGGCCGGTCCGGGCCCAGATCACTCCCATTAAACTGGTGCTGGGCATATTAATGGTCCTCTTTGCCCTGTTTGAACTGCTGCCCGCCATGAAGAAGGTCTCCTTTGACCGGAAACATCTGTTTTGGGGCGGACTGCTCTCCGGATTCTTCGGCGGGCTTTCCGGCCACCAGGGGGCACTTCGTTCGGCATTCCTGGCCAAAACCGGGATCTCTCCCAAGGCCTTTGTGGGGACCAATGCCATGATCGGGTTTATGGTGGATATGACCCGTATCACCACCTATGGGGTTATTCTGTTCGGCACGGGCCGGTCCGGCCCTGTTGACGACGGGATGTGGCCCCTGATTGCAACGGGGATTGCCGCCGCATTCATCGGGGTGAGGATCGGACAGCGGTATATTGATAAAATTACCATGGCAGCCATACAGAACCTGACAGGGGTTCTTCTGCTGGGGATTGCGGTGCTGCTGGGCGCCGGCATTATATAACCGCCTCCCCTGCGTATTCATCCCGGCATTTTTCTGGTATGATCACCGGGAAGTATGATTACCGATAACGGCGGTTTAAAAAAATGGCTCGCAGATAAATGGACCTGAACAAACTTCAAACATTTTATATCCTGGCCGGTACAAAATCCTACACCCGGTGTGCCGAGAAACTATGCCTCACCCAGTCGGCGGTGAGCCATGCCATTAAAAAGCTGGAAATGGACCTGGGGTTTGATCTGGTGGACCGGGAGAACCGGCAGTTCCGGCTGACCCGCAAGGGCGAGTATCTTTACCGGCGATGCCCCGGAATTTTTGACCGGATTGACCAGGCCCTTGACGGGCTGGCCGCAGATGAGGCACTGCCCGTATCCCTGGCCCTGGGCGCACCGGTGGAGTTCGGGTCTTCGGTTCTCGTTAAAGGGATGGTCCCCTTTCTCAGGAACCACCCCAATATCCATATGGATTTTGTGCTGGAGTCCGATCTTTTGGCCCCCCTGCTGGCCGATGACCTGGATGTGATCGTGGACTGCGTGCCCCATGTCCATCAGGACCTGGTGACCATCCCCCTGCTGCGGGAGGAATATGCGGTGATTGCCACGGCCCGGTATATTAAAGAGAAAAAGATTTCAACGGTGGGGGATCTGAACCGGTGCAACCTGCTTTCCTTTGACCGGGAACTGGGGTGGTGGAAGAACTTTATCAATGCCCTCACCGAAGAGGCGGGATTCGGGTTTGAAGACATTACCCGGATTTCAAATGTCCGGGGCATCATCAACGGCGCCCTGGAGTCCCTGGGGGTGGGGTTCGTACCCAGATATACCGTACTCCGGGAACTGGAGCGGGGGAACCTGGTGGAGCTGTTTCCTGAAACAGGGGTGCTCAACGACCAGATTAATATCTATATCAAAAAGCGAAATTACGGAAAAAAAGCGTTCAGGGATTTGATAGACCACATCAAATCCCTGAAACTTCATTAAACGGCTAACTTTCTATGGCCCCGGTACGGACCCCTTTAAGGTAGTTCATGCAGAACGGGTCATGGCCCAGGAGCATGTCCGCGGTGCGGATGGTGGCCATGATCTTTTTGTCCAGGGGATCGATGATGGCCGAATCCATGCCCGCATCCATCATCAGGGTCACAAAGGTCCGGTTGATGATGTGGCGCTGGGGCAGGCCGTAGGAGATGTTAGGATAGTCCGCCGGTGATATGGACTTCCGGGAATTCGGCCTTGATGGCCCTTACCGCATCCAGAACCATCATCCCCTTGCCCGCGTCCGTTGAGATGGGCTGGACCCGTTTGCGGGACGTGTTGATTCTTTCTCCGATGACTTCGAACATTGCAGCCTCCTTCAGCCCCTAATTGATAAAGGATTTCGCCAGTTTGGAAGCGGAGCCTGCATCGGCGGCAAATCCGTCGGCACCGATCTCATCGGCAAAGGCCTGGGTGACGGGGGCGCCGCCCACCATTATTTTAACCTGGTCCCTCAGGCCGGCTTCAACAATGGCGTCCACGGTCTGTTTCATGGCCGGCATGGTGGTGGTAAGCAGGGCGGAGAGGCAGACGATCTGGGCGTTTTTCTTTTTGATTTCTTCGATAAAGGTTTCCGGGGCAATATCAACCCCGATGTTGTGCACGGTAAGCCCTGCGCTTTCCATCATCATGGCCACCAGGTTTTTGCCGATGTCGTGCAGATCGCCCTTGACGGTGCCGATGATCACGGAGCCGCCGGAGGCGCCGTCTTCATCCCCCAGCAATGGTTTGAGGATTTCCACACAACTGCCCATGGCCTGGGCGGCCATGAGGACTTCGGGGATGAACATGTCTCCGGATTCCATTTTTTCACCCACGATGTCCATGCCGGCGATGAGTCCGTTGTTGAGGATATCGTTGGCCGGTGTGTCAGCGGCAAGGGCGGTGTTGACCAGCTCTGTCAGCTTGGCGGCGTCGCAGTGGACCAGGGCCTCGGTCATTGCATTAAACTCTGTCATCTCTTCCTCCTTTAGTTTTTCTTTTTTTTTGCCGTTACTTCACTCCTCTCTCCATACAAGCAGTAATAATGCCAGATCATTATTTTCTTTTTTTGAAGTTGTAAAATGCTTAAGAGGGTAGGTGGCGGTATTAATGTTTTACTAGAATTGGGTTACACGATATGGCATGGCGCTTGATCTATGGGGGCGCAGGCATAAACCGGGTGATAAACATCCAATATTAAGGAGAATGGATATGGATCAAAAGCTGAAAGATATACATGAAGCAACCATGGAGATCATTGAAACCTGCGGGATTCGGCTGCACCACGAGGGGGTGGTGGACGCTGCCCGGCAGGCGGCGGATGGCCCAGTTCAGCGATTATATGAATTTTGTCCAACTGGTCCATGCCACCCCCTGTTTTAATATCAACGGCGGGGTGATGATCACCCCGGAGGATATCCCCAACGATGAAAATCTTTACCCCAGGATGCTCTATGCCGCCATGACCTATGAAAAATTTGTCACCGACCTGGAGATCCTGGGCCGGATCAAACACTACCTCAAGGACATTGAAACCGATACCGGCAGCCTGGCCGGATGGTGATTTCCCTGTGATATTCAATAATTCCCTTTCATATCGTGCGGTGCTGTGATTTAATAGCCCTTATGTTTTCTGCCGGTTAAATTCATGTATAACATAAATTGGAAACGCCGGGCAAAGCGATGACGCGCATCGTTTCCTATTCGACAACATCTGAATCCATCAATAATGGTGACGGTCATGACTAAAATCGCTAAACCATTTATCATTCTTTTGCTTTCGGTCCTGGTGGCGGTAATGTCCAGCGGAGAGGAAAACCGCCGGCTGCCGACCCTGAGAATCGGCCATGCCCCCCACGACCATCATGCCCCCCTTTATATTGCGGCTCTCAATCCAGACTATTTCAAAGAAAACGGGGGTGTCTTTTTAAAGGAAATTGAAGCATTTAAGGCCTATGAACTGATTGCTGACGGCGTTCCCCTGGCCCATGTGTCCATTGATTCGGGAACAGGGGGAAAGGAACTGGTCCGCAAGCTGACCGAGCATTATTTTGATATGTCATTCGGCGGGTTGCCGGCCATGCTGCAGTACATCGATAAAAATGATTCCATACGAATATTGTCTCCGGTCATGACCGAAGGCGCGGGGCTGGTGGTGGGAAATAATCTGCCCGTTGAAAACTGGGAGGACTTCAAGGAATACCTTGCCCAGCATCGGCGGCGCCCCTTTAGGATCGGGTATAAGGTTGATGTCTCCGTCCAGAATCTGATTTTTGAGCGGGCCCTTGACGCTGAAGGGATTTCTTTTAGCAAACGGCTGGATGATACAGAGGCCGGGGTGATCTTGATCAATCTGTATGGGGCGAAAAATCTGATCCCGGCGTTAAAAAGCGGCCTCATTGACGGGTTTGTGGTGATGCAGCCCTTTCTTGCCCTGGCCGAATACCAGGGGGCCGGCAAAGGGATTGCCTCCTTAAGCGAACTGCCCCCGAAGGGAAAGTGGAAGGGGCATCCCTGCTGCGCCTTTGCAGCCACCCAGGATTACCTCGAAGAACATCCCATTATAGCTGAGAATATGCTGCGGCTGATGCTCCGGGCCAATGCCTTCATAAACAGGTTTCCAAAGAAAAGTGCCGCCCAGGTTGCCCGGTGGCTTGGGGTGCCGGCCGAGGTGGAACAAAAGGCAATCCCCACCATTAAATTTATAGGGGAGCGGACCCGGGCATGGGACCACGGCGTAAATGAATGGGTGAGTTCCATGATTCTTCAGGGCATGCTAAAGGGCAGGGTGAAGCAGGCATACGAAACCGGCAATCTGGATCGGGAAATCTATGGGATGGAGATGTACCAGCGGGCCAGAAGGGGATTGTAACCATGCGGATATCCTTATCGCTGAAGGTATTTGTCCTGTTTTCGTCATTGACTGCCATGACCCTTATCCTCAGCCTGGTATCCTATTCCGGGTACAGGGAGAGCCAACTGGCCAACGAGCGGATTTTTCTTTTTAAGGATTTTGTTACCCAGATCGGAAATCTGCAGTCCTTGACCCGGATGATCAATGCCGACCAGAATGTTCGGCAAAAGAAAGCGTTTAAGGAGGAACTGGGCCGCACGAAAAAGATTGCCCAGGATATTGTCAACATGGGCCAGGCCTTTCCGTCCACCGTGGGAAAACGGCTGGCCGGACTGCCCGCCCTAATTGATCATTTTGACCAGGCCTTTTCGGAATTGAGCCAGAAATATGAGGCCTGTATAAATGCCCCGTATGTGAACCGGCGGCTTTTTAAAACGCTGCAGGAAAAAAGCCGGGGGATAAAAGGGATGGATTTTCAATCTTTTTATGAGGTTGTCAATGAACTCTGGCTTTCAGGTGTGCGCATCCATCATGCACATGATATCTCCATGTTTCCTGAACTGAAAAAAATGACGGCCCGCCTTGAAGAAATAACCGGTGACCCTGTTCTGCTGGGACCGGTGCAAAAGATCGTTAAAAACCTTGAAATGGACTATATCAATTACCTGGCCGTCAAGAACCGGCAGGCGTTCTTGACAAATACCGCCAGCCATTTTTTCGGGGTGGCCAATGAGGCCATTGACGATATTGTGCGCCAGAACCGGAAACGGCAGCATCTCCATTATCTGGCCATTGTCTGTGTCAGCCTTCTGGCCATTTGCCTCAACCTTGGGTTGTGGGTTGCCGCGTCCGGGTATTTCCGCCGCTTCATCCGCTCCCAGAAGCAGGCCATCACGGCGATTGAGACAGAGGACGAGGAATACGGATTCCCTTCACCTTCAAGGGATGAAATCGGCGATCTCTCCCAGGCGATGAAGGGGCTGGCCCAAAGCCTTTTCAGGAACAGGGAGCGGTACAGGGCGTTCATTGACCAGGCGGCCGATGCCGTTATTGTGACCGGAATGGACGGACGTATTATTGATGTGAACGTCAGGGCCTGCGAGAGTCTTGATTTTTCAAGGCAGGCGCTTTTGAAGATGAATGTGGCGGATATTGATATTGCCGCGGATAAAAATGGGCAGAAAGCAATCATCCGGGAAATTATGTCCCAGAATAAGATCGTAACCTTTTATGGCCTTCAAAGGAAGAAAAGCCTGGAGACCTTTCCCGTGGAAGTCCGTATCGGCATGTATGAAACCGATGAATACGACAATATCGAAGGGCGGATTGAGATACCGGAGGGGCGGGTTTTCATCTCCTTTGCCAGGGATATTTCAGAAAGAAGAAAGGCTGAGCAGGCATTGAAGGAAAGCGAAAAAAAATACCGGTCCATGATGGAAACCATGCAGGATCCGGTTTATATCTGCGCCCCCGACTTTACCATTACCTATATGAACCCGGCCATGGTCAAGCGGGTCGGCTATGATGCCACTGGGGAAAAATGCTACTCTGCCCTGCACAGCCGTACCACGACCTGTCCCTGGTGCCGGTATGATAAGATTTTTGATCACCAGCACTACACCATGGATGTGGTGAGCCCCAGGGACGGAAGGGCCTACCTGGTGTCCAGTTCCCCCATATCCCAGCTGGACGGCTCCCTTGCCAAACTCACCATTTACCGGGATATTACCCAGGTCAAGCAACTGGAATCCCAGCTTCAGCAGTCACAGCGGATGGAATCCATCGGGACCCTGGCAGGGGGGATCGCCCATGACTTTAACAATATTCTTTTTCCCATTATGGGCCATGCTGAAATAATGCTGGAGGATATCCCCGGGGACAGCCCTTTGAAAGAAGGCCTCAATCAGGTGTATCAGGGGGCTTTAAGGGC